>NZ_JBWLKM010000065.1:0-47958 GCF_059026085.1 Streptomyces sp. a15
CCCACTTGGCCACCTGCTCGCCGTTGCGGTTGGGGCGGGTACTGCCGAGGATGATGCCGATCCTGGTCATGGAATTCCCTGAAGAGCGTGGAGGGTTGGCTTTCCCGAACGAACGTTCAGGACGTGTGGGGGAGGTGCTGGCCGGGGATGACGCCGAGGCGCCGCGCGCCCAGCCCTGCGGCCCTTATGGGGCGCCGCTGAGGCCCGGAGTGCCGGGCGCGGGTCGTACGGGGTTGGGTGCGCAGGTTCCCTACGCCCCTTGGCGGGGCGCCCTAGTGGCTCAGGATTGGAAGTCTGCGCGGTGGTCCTTGGCCCACTCGCCGAATGTGCGGGCTGGAGTGCCCGTGATCGTCTCGACCGTGGTCGTGATCTCCGGTGGTACGCCGACGATGGCCGCGAACCTCTTGAGGACGTCCTGCAGCATCGAGGGATCGACGTGGGGGAAGATGTCGGGGCCCACCTGGTCCGGGGGGATTTCGACGAAGTGCAGGTCGCGGTCGAGGGCCCGGCCGATGGCGGTGATCTGTTCGGTGGTCGTGACGGGCTCGGGGCCGGTGAGGCGGTGGACGGCGCCGGCGTGTCCGTCGTCGACGAGGGCGCGGGCTGCGACGGCGGCGATGTCGTCCTCGTGGATGGGTGCCCTGGTGAGGTCGGCGAAGGGGCCGTGGACGGTGTTGCCCGCGCGGATCTGCGGGGCCCACTGAAGGGAGTTGACGGCGAAGTCCATGGAGCGCAGGAAGGTCCACTCCAGGCCGCTGTCGCGAACCTGCTGTTCGGCGGTCGCGTGCCAGATGCGGATGGGGTTGGTTTCGTCGTCGGCGCCCTCGTTGATCGTCCCCGAGGAGAGCATCACGACGTGCCGGACGCCTGCCGCGCGGGCCGCGTCGAGCAGGTCGCCGGTCCGTTCCCCGGTGGCCTGTATCTGGAGGAACAGCTTGGTCGCGCCCTCCAACAGGTGGGTCGGCCGGTCGAGGTCGAGCCTGGTCACTTCCGCGCCGGAAGGGAGCGCGGCCTGTTCGGGGTTGCGGGTCAGTGCGCGGACGGGCTGGTCCTCGGCGACGAGTCGTTCGACGAGGGCGCGGCCTACGTTGCCGGTGGCGCCGGTCACCACGATCACGGTTGTCCTCCTTGGGCTGATCATTTTCTGGTGGTGGGAGCTTCCGCTGTGCGGGGCGGCGCATGCGGGATGGGTGCCGTACGAGAGGATGATGATACATCAACCATTGACACGTCAATGCTCTGCTTGTTCAACGCTTGGCACACTGGAGGTAGGGCTTGGTCGTCTGTCGGTGGCGTGTCCGGTTGAGGGGCTGTGTCATCGACCGGTGTGTGACACCTCGACACCTGGGGAGTTGGATGAAGTCCGGTGCGGTCTGGAGGACCTCGCCGCGGATGCGTTCGAGCCGTTCGCACGGGCAGACCACCAGCCCGTGGGATCCGGTGCATGTGCGGGCCCGGCTCGCATGGGAGATGACCGCGGCGGTCAAACCAACCGCGCTGATCATTGATGACACGGGCTTCCTCAAGGGCAGCGACGCGTCGGCCTGCGTTGCATCCGGCGGTTTGGGTCGGGCTGTAGCGCGCTCGGGGCGCTCACAAGGCTGTGAGCGTTCCGCCCCTTGTGGCGTCACGCTGCTCTCGCATCTGGTGAACGGCGACGGAGGCCGAAGCGCTTGACGCATCAACGATTGACATGTCATCTTTCTTTTGAACTTCCCCCACGGAACCGAGGAGACCCCGTGTCCCACAAGAACTCTCAAGTGAAGCCTCCGGTCAATCAGCGCGTGCTGACCCTCGGCATCACCCCTGACGCGCTTTCGCCGGACGATTTTCCGCCGGGGGTTGCGACGCTCGAGGACCTGATCGCCATGAGGAAGCGCAGCTGGGCTGCGCTCCAGGCCACAGGCATCGACGGCGAGGCGGGCTATGTCAGCCTGGACCCCGACGAGGCCGAGGCCGAGCTGCGCCGACTGTTCGACGGGCGCTCCTTCGGGGTGGTGCTCGTCGGCGGCGGCATCAAGAACGTCCCGGAGTACACCGTGCTGTTCGAACGGATCGTCAACGTGCTCATCGACCTCCAGCCCGACATCCGGTTGAGCTTCAGCTCACATCCAACGAACGTGCCCGAGGCGCTGCAACGCTGGCTTGACCGCTAGGGCCGGTGTGATGTCACGGTCGTCTTCCTACCGGATCCGGTAGGAAGACGACCGTGACGCGCAGACAACTCACCGATGAACAGTGGCAGGCGCGCGGTGGCGGGAGACGCCTCCAGCTGGTGGGGGCAGCGCGGCAAGGTACTGGCCACCGCGGTCGCTTTGCCTGATGTGGCACTAGCTGTGCCGGGGCTGACTCACCTGTGAAAAGAGCAAAAAGACCAAGGAGATAGTCAGCGGCTCGTACAACCATTCCCCCGGGCCTGATAGTCAACTGGGGCATGACTCCAGCGATATCCCGGTCCCGCCGCACGAGACTCCTGGCGGCCGGCGTGGCCGTCGGCGCGTTCATACCTGTCCTGGCCGCCGCCTCGCCCGCCGCCGCGGCCACACCGACCGTCAGCTGCACGTCCGCCAAGGCGGGCCTCGCCGCCAAGCTGAAGAAGGACATCACCGCCGCCCTCGCCAACCGCAAGGGCACGGTCGCGGTCGGCGTCTACGACCGCTCCACCAAGACCACCTGCACCCTGCGCCCCTCAACGGCCTTCGACTCGGCCAGCGTTGTGAAGGTCACCGTCCTCGCCACGCTGCTGTGGGACGCCAAGAAGCACAACCGGTACCTCACCGACCGCGAGGCCACCCTCGCCAAGGCCATGATCACCAAGTCGGACAACGCCGCGACCAGCACGCTCTGGAAGCAGCTCGGCCTGACGAAGATCAAGGGCTTCCTCACCGCCGCCGGCATGACCCAGACGAAACCCGGCGCGAACGGCTACTGGGGCCTGACCCAGATCACCGTCACCGACGAACAGAAACTGCTCAAGCTGGTCACCGCGAGCAACACGGTCCTGAGCGACAATTCCCGCGCCTACATCCGCAAGTTGATGGGCCAGGTCATCTCCTCGCAGCGCTGGGGAACGCCGTACGGAGTGCCGTCCGGAGTCTCCGTCGCCGTCAAGAACGGCTGGCTGCAGCGGGCCACCAACGGCTGGCGGGTGCACAGCGTCGGCGCGTTCAAGGGCAACGGCCACGACTACATGATCACGGTGCTCACCCACGGCAACAGCACCATGAACTACGGCATCACGACCATCCAGGGCGTCGCCAAGGTCGTGCACAGGGATCTGGCCGCGAGTTGAGCCCTCGACCCCGCGACACCCCCCGGCCCCTCGACGCTTCATGAGCCGGTCTCCCGTGCGTCACCGACCCGCCCTACGGTGACCCCATGCGATGATCGACCGTGACGGGACGCGGCTGATCAGCTCAGAGACCGAGCCGTCGGTGCGTCGCTACAGCCCCCAGGGCAAGATCCTCGACCGCCTCCCCGTCCCGCCCTCCCTCCAGGTCGCCCCGGCCGGCCGCGCCGTCTCCAACGGCACCTTCGAGGGGCTGACCATGCTCCCCGCCGGCCGTACCCTGCTCGCGTCGATGGAGTACGCCCTCTCCGGCGACAGCGCGGGCATCGTCCGCTTCCAGACCTGGGAGCGGCACCGCAAGGGCTTCGAGCTCGGCGCCCAGTACGCCTACGGCACGGACACCGGCCTCGGCGTCTCCGAGGTCCAGGCCACCCCCGACGGCCGGCTGCTCGTCCTGGAGCGCGGCTTCACCTCCGGTGTCGGCAACACGGTCCGCCTCTACCTGGCCGACCCGCGCCGCGCGACGGACACCAGCGGCATCGAGAACCTGACGGGCCAGGACGGCGTACGGCTGATCAAGAAGACGCTCCTCATGGACATCGCCGCCTGCCCGACCCTGGGTGCCACGGCGAAGCAGCCCCAGCCGAATCCGCTGCTGGACAACGTCGAGGGGATGGCGATCACGGGCTGGAGCAAGGGCCGCCTGAAGGTGCTCCTGGTCAGCGACGACAACCAGAACGCCGTGCAGACGACACGGTTCTACTACCTCCGGGTGCGTATCTGAGTCCTTCCTGCGCCCCGCCGCCCTCCGACCTTGGTCGTAGGACTGTGACGGAGGGATGAAATCCGCTTATTTTCGCGTTGGTGTCTTCCGGAAGATCAGGTCGAACGGAAGGCACCCGCGTGGCAGCGCAAAAGGGCGAGACACAGGGCTGGGCCCGCAGACTGGCCGGCTACGCCTGGCGCCACCGCACGGACGTCGTCCTCGCCCTCGGCTCCTCCCTCGGCGGCATGGCCGTCATGGCGCTGGTCCCCCTGGTCACCAAGGTGATCATCGACGACGTGATCGGCGACCAGAGCCGGGACATGGCCCCCTGGGCCGGCGCCCTGATCGTCGCGGCCGTCGCCGTCTACGTCCTCACCTACATCCGCCGCTACTACGGCGGCCGCCTCGCCCTGGACGTCCAGCACGACCTGCGGACCGAGATGTACGGGACGATCACCCGCCTCGACGGCCGCCGGCAGGACGAGCTGTCCACCGGCCAGGTCGTCGGCCGTGCCACCAGCGACCTCCAGCTGATCCAGGGCCTGCTCTTCATGCTCCCGATGACCATCGGGAACATCCTGCTCTTCCTGATCTCCCTGGTGATCATGGCGTGGCTGTCGCTGCCGCTCACCCTGGTCGCCCTGGCCGTCGCCCCGGCCCTGTGGTGGATCGCCAGGCGCAGCCGCAGCAAGCTCCACCCCGCCACCTGGTACGCGCAGGCCCAGGCCGCCGCCGTCGCGGGAGTGGTCGACGGCGCCGTCAGCGGCGTACGCGTGGTGAAGGGCTTCGGGCAGGAGGACCAGGAGACCGGGAAGCTCCGGGAGGTCGGCCGCCGGCTCTTCGCCGGGCGCCTGCGCACCATCCGCTTCAACTCCCGGTACACCCCGGCCCTGCAGGCCGTCCCCGCCCTCGGCCAGGTCGCGATGCTCGCGGTCGGCGGCTGGCTCGCGGTCCGCGGCCACATCACGCTCGGCACGTTCGTCGCCTTCTCCACCTACCTCGCCCAGCTCGTCGGCCCGGTCCGCATGCTCGCCATGGTCCTCACGGTCGGCCAGCAGGCCCGTGCGGGCACGGAACGCGTCCTGGAGCTCATCGACACCGAGCCTTCGATGCGGGACGGCACGAAGAAGCTTCCCGCCGACGCGCCCGCGACCGTCGAGTTCGACGACGTCTCCTTCGGCTACGACCATGAGCGCCCGGTTCTCGACGGGCTGAGCTTCGAGATCCGCCCCGGCGAGACCCTCGCCGTCGTCGGCTCCTCCGGCTCCGGCAAGTCGACCGTGTCGCTGCTGATGCCCCGCTTCTACGACGTGACCCGCGGCGCCGTCCTCATCGGCGGCCACGACGTCCGCGAGCTCACCCTCGACTCGCTGCGGGCCGCGATCGGCCTGGTCCCCGAGGACTCCTTCCTCTTCTCGGACACCGTCCGCAACAACATCGCGTACGGCCGTCCGGAGGCGACCCAGGAGGAGATCGAGGCCGCCGCCCGCGCCGCTCAGGCGGACCGTTTCATCAGGGAGCTCCCCGAGGGCTACGACACCACGGTCGGCGAGCACGGCCTCACCCTCTCCGGCGGCCAGCGCCAGCGCGTCGCGCTCGCCCGCGCGATCCTCACCGACCCGCGCCTGCTGGTCCTCGACGACGCCACCTCCGCCGTGGACGCCCGCGTCGAGCACGAGATCCACGAGGCCCTGCGGCAGGTCATGCAGGGCCGGACGACCCTGCTCATCGCCCACCGCCGCTCCACGCTCAACCTCGCCGACCGCATCGCCGTCCTCGACGGCGGCCGGCTCGCCGACCTCGGCACCCACGAGGAACTCCAGCAGCGGTCCGCCCTCTACCGCCGCCTCCTCACTGACCCGGACGAACTCGGCGGCGTCTCACCCGGCCACGCCCGGCCCGCCGAGCCGGCCGAGGACACCTCCGTACGGGACGAGCTGGACGCCGAGTTCGACGCCGAGAGCGGCATCACGCCCAGGCTCTGGGCGGGCGAGCGCGAGCGCCGGGACATCGCCATGGACGGCACCCCGGCCACCCCCGAACTCCTCGCCGAGGTCGACGCGCTGCCCCCGGCGACCGACACCCCGGGCATCGACGAGGCACGGGCGGTCGCCGCCGAGGAGTCGTACGGCCTGCGCAGGCTGCTGCGGGGCTTCGGCCTGCCCCTGCTGGTGAGCCTCGGCCTCGTCGCCGTGGACGCCGGCATGGGCCTGCTGCTCCCGGTGATGATCCGGCACGGCATCGACGACGGCGTCACCCAGATGGCCCTGGGCGCGGTCTGGGCCGCCTCCCTGCTCGCCCTGCTCAGCGTGTTCGTCCAGTGGGGCGCGCAGGTCGGCGAGATCCGGATGACCGGGCGGACCGGCGAACGGGTTCTGTACTCCCTGCGCCTGAAGATCTTCTCCCAGCTCCAGCGGCTCGGACTCGACTACTACGAGCGGGAGTTGACGGGCCGGATCATGACGAGGATGACGACGGACGTCGACGCCCTCTCGACCTTCCTGCAGACCGGCCTGGTCACCGCGTTCGTCTCGGTCGTCACCTTCTTCGGCATCATGGTCGCCCTGCTGGTGATCGACGTGGAGCTCGCGCTCGTCGTCTTCGCGACCCTGCCTCCGCTGATCGTCGCCACGTTCTTCTTCCGCCGGGCGAGCGTGAAGGCGTACGAACTGGCCCGTGAGCGGGTGTCGTTGGTCAACGCCGACCTTCAGGAGTCGGTGTCCGGGCTCCGGATCGTGCAGGCATTCCGCCGCGAGCACGACGGCAGCCGGCGGTTCGCGGAGCGCAGCGACAGCTACCGCCAGGCGCGCATCCGGGGCCAGTGGCTGATCTCGATCTACTTCCCGTTCGTGCAGTTCCTGTCGTCGGTGGCCGCCGCCGCCGTACTGATCGCGGGCGCGGGACGGGTCGACGCGGCGACCCTCACGACCGGCGCCCTGGTCGCGTACCTCCTCTACATCGACCTGTTCTTCGCGCCCGTCCAGCAGCTCTCCCAGGTCTTCGACGGCTACCAGCAGGCGACGGTGTCGCTGGGCCGCATCCAGGAGCTGCTCCAGGAGCCGACGTCGACCGAGAACGCCGACGAGCCGCTCCAAGTCCTCTCCCTGCGGGGCGAGATCGCCTTCGAGGACGTGCACTTCAAGTACGGCGATGAGGAGGAGGCCCTCACGGGCATCGACCTGCGCATCACCGCCGGCCAGACGGTCGCCTTCGTCGGTGAGACGGGCGCGGGCAAGTCGACCCTGGTCAAGCTGGTCGCCCGCTTCTACGACCCGACGGGCGGCCGGGTGACCGTCGACGGCACCGACCTGAAGACCCTGGACCTCACCTCCTACCGGCACCGCCTCGGAGTCGTCCCGCAGGAGGCGTACCTCTTCCAGGGCACCGTCCGCGACGCCATCGCCTACGGCCGCCCCGACGCCACCGACGCCGAGGTGGAGGCGGCGGCCCGCGCGGTCGGCGCCCACGAGATGATCGCCACGCTGGACGGCGGCTACCTCCACAAGGTCGCCGAACGCGGCCGCAACCTCTCCGCGGGCCAACGCCAGCTGATCGCGCTGGCCCGCGCCGAGCTGGTCGACCCGGACGTCCTCCTCCTCGACGAGGCGACCGCGGCCCTGGACCTGGCCACGGAAGCCCAGGTCAACCAGGCCACCGACCGCATCGCGGGCCGCCGTACCACACTCGTGGTCGCCCACCGGCTGACCACGGCGGCCCGCGCGGACCGCGTGGTCGTCATGGACCGCGGCCAGGTCGCCGAGGACGGCACGCACGAGGAACTGCTCGCGCGGGACGGCCGCTATGCCGAGCTGTGGCGGACGTTCGTGGGGGAGGACGCACCCGCGGCGGCCTGACCGAACCCGGTCACGCGCTTCGGTGACGACCGCGCAACCATCCGACATACGTCCCGCGTCCGTACACCAGTACGCTCATCGCGCGACAGGGGAGGGACGCTGTGGACAGGGGTGCTCTGATGCGTCGGCGGCCGGCGCTCGGTCTGGCTGTGCTGACCGCGTCCGTGCTGCTCGCGCTCGCCGCGCCGGGCAGTGCGCAGGCCGCCGAGACGTCCTGCGCGGGACGCAAGGTCAGGACGTTGTCGTTCTCCACCGGGTCCGTGCAGATCTACGAGCGAAATGGCTGGATCTGCGCGGTCACCCTCGCCAAGAGGCCCGGTGTCGAGCGGTACATGATGGTCAGCGTGCAGGCGCGTGGACTCCGCCCCGTGGTGGACGAGGGCCTGTACTCGCGCCTCGCCGGGCCGAGGAAGACGCACGCCGGTCAACGGAAGGTGCGGGTGAAGGGCGCGGTGGGCGGGGGGTCGGTCAGCTCCGGCTGGATTCGGTTCTGAATCACAGCCTTCGTACAGGGTTTTCCCCATCAAGAGCCCATCTCCCCTGGTGCTGAGGCGACTTGCTCCGCTAGCTTCCGGCGCACATCTGTCATTACTGGGGAGGGTGCATGCGCAAGGCGCTCAGATGGCTGCTGGCGCTCACGGTGCTCATAGGCACGTTGAGCACGGCGAGCGCGGCCACCGCCGCCGAGCCGGAGGCCACCGGCACCACCGGCACCAACGGCACCACCGCGGCCGCGGACATCAAGGAACAACTCCTCTCCATACCGGGGATGAGCCTGATCGAGGAGAAGCCCTACACCGGCTACCGCTTCTTCGTCCTCAACTACACCCAGCCGGTCGACCACCGGAACCCGTCCAAGGGCACGTTCCAGCAGCGGATCACCGTGCTGCACAAGGACGTCTCCCGCCCGACGGTCTTCTACACCGGCGGCTACAACGTCTCCACGAACCCGGGCCGCCGCGAGCCCACCCAGATCGTGGACGGCAACCAGGTCTCCATGGAGTACCGCTTCTTCACCCCGTCCCGGCCCGACCCGGCCGACTGGACCAAGCTGGACATCTGGCAGGCGGCCGGCGACCAGCACCGCATCTTCAAGGCCCTGAAGCCCCTTTACACCAAGAAGTGGATCTCGACCGGCGGCTCCAAGGGCGGCATGACCGCCACCTACTACGAGCGCTTCTACCCGAAGGACATGGACGGCGTCGTCGCGTACGTCGCCCCCAACGACGTGGTCAACAAGGAGGACTCGGCGTACGACCGCTTCTTCGCCACCGTCGGCACCAAGGAGTGCCGCGACCGGCTGAACGGGGTGCAGCGCGAGGCGCTGGTGCGCCGGGAGCCGCTGGAGAAGAGGTACGCGGCGTACGCGGCCGAGAACGGCTTCACCTTCGACACCGTCGGCAGCCTGGACAAGGCGTACGAGGCGACGGTGCTGGACTACGTCTGGGGCTTCTGGCAGTACAGCCTGCTCTCCGACTGCGACTCGATCCCGGCGGACGCGAAGAACGCGACCGACGACGACATCTGGACCTCGATCGACACCATCGCCGGGTTCTCCTTCTACACCGACCAGGGCCTGGCTCCGTACACGCCGTACTACTACCAGGCGGGCACCCAGCTCGGTGCGCCGACGATCGTGTTCCCGCACATCGAGAAGAAGTACATCCGCTACGGCTACCTGCCGCCCCGGTACTTCGTCCCGCGCGACATCTCGATGAAGTTCCAGCCGTACGCGATGCGTGACGTGGACACCTGGGTGAAGCACAACGCCCGCCACATGCTCTACGTCTACGGCGAGAACGACCCGTGGGGCGCGGAGCCGTTCCGCCTCGGCAAGGGCGCGAAGGACTCGTACGTCTTCACCGCCCCCGGCCTCAACCACGGCGCGAACGTGGCCGGTCTGGTCCCCGACCAGAAGGCCTTCGCCACCGCCCGGATCCTTCAGTGGGCCGGCGTCGCGTCCGCCACCGTCCAGGCGGACCCGTCGACGGCGAAGCCGCTGGCGAAGTTCGACGCCAAGCTGGACAAGCGGGACGTGGAGCGGGAGCCCACCCTGCGTCCGTAACCACCGTGCTGCGCCCGGCCGTCGGTCCCCTCGCGGGTCACACCGGCCGGGCGCAGCCCACCGGGTGCTCGCCGCCCAGCTGGACGTACAGGGCCGTCGACAGCGGGCACTGGCTGCGTTTGTCGACCGCCTTGGTCACCTTGTGCTCCGGCTTCTTGCCGCCCTTGCCGTCGCACGCGGTCTCGCGGACCTGGCCGTCGCCCAGGCCGTAGACGCAGTCGCCGACGATGGTGCGCGGCCCGCCTCCGCCGCCCGGGTCGCCGGGATGCGGCGGGCCCAGGTTGCGCATACAGGCGTAGCCCTGCGGGATCGCCCCGTCGCCGTCCTCGTCGGACGCCTGGCTCTGTTCGCTGATGTGGAGCACGAAGTCCGTGGTCCCCGGGCACTGGGGCCCGTCGGCGACCGTGCCGTCGTGCCGGGCCACGACCCGGGCCGCCGCGCGCTCGCCGTCGCACGGCACCTCGGTGAAGCTGGTCGTGCCGAAGGAGCTGCACTCGTCGACGGCGAGGAACACCGCGCCGTACCCCGAGGTCCGGGACGGCGAGGGCGTCACCGCCGTGCCCAGCCGCCCGTCCTCCTCGCCGGCGCCCGCACCGGACGCCGGCCCCGAACATCCCGACAACAGGACGGCCAGCACCGCCAGCAGTGCGCACACCGCCCCCACGGAACATCTCTCGCGCATCGCCATCCCCCCGGGTCCCCCGCCCAGCGTGACCCGCCACGGCGGGCGCACGCCAGACATCCAGGGTGCTTTGAGCCTTTTGGGGGGCGTGCGCCGGTTGTGTGACGTACGGGCGCTACGTCCGGCGGCTACCTCTGGTGCCCGGACGGCTCCCTCTGGTCTACGTCCGGTACGACAACCCGTGCCCGACCGGATACAGCACCCGCGCCGGATCGTCCGCCCGCTGCACCGGCACCGGCAGCTTCCCGCGCGGCGCCACCCGCCCCGCGATCACCCGGGCGGCGGCCCGCAGTTCGACGTCGGTCCAGGAGTACGCCGCCAGGCAGGCGGGCACGGAGGGCAGGTGGGCCACGTCGTACGGATTCCGGATCGCGACCGCCACCACCGGCTTCCCGGTCGCCACCAGCTGCTCGACGAGCGTCTTCTGCGCACTGGTCGCGCCGACG
Organism: Streptomyces sp. a15; assembly: GCF_059026085.1. Lineage (NCBI taxonomy): Bacteria > Bacillati > Actinomycetota > Actinomycetes > Kitasatosporales > Streptomycetaceae > Streptomyces > Streptomyces sp. A15. The sequence continues at coordinate 11,103 of NZ_JBWLKM010000065.1, forward strand.
TTGTACGTCCCGACCACCACCGCGTCCGCGTCCCGGGCCGCCGCGACGGCCCGGGCGATGGTGGCGGCCGAGGGGGCCGTGCCCGTCGACAACGCGGTGGCCGTGAAGCCGAGTTCGGTGAGCGCGCCGGCCAGCACCCCGGTGGGCGGCCCGGTCGTCCCGGACGGTGAGGCGGGATCGGCGCCGACGACGAGCACCTTGGGATGCGTACGCCGGGACAGCGGCAACAGCCGCCCCTCGTTCACCAGCAAGGTCGTCGTCCGCTCGGCGATCAGGTCGGCCGCCGCCAGATGGCCCTTGGCCCCGACGGTGTCGGTGACCCCTGCCTGAGTGACGTAGGGCTCCTCGAACAGCCCAAGCTTCCCCTTCAGCCGCAGCACCCGCAGGACCGACTCGTCGAGCCGCGCCTCGGTGAGCTCCCCGTCCTGTACGGCCTTCAGGACGGCGTTCCACGCGACGGCCAGGGAGGGCGGGTCGAGGAGCTGGTCCGCTCCTGCCTTCAGCGCGAGCACCGGCACGCGGTCGTCGCCGTACTTCTCCCGTACGCCCTGCATGCCGAGGTCGTCCGTCACCACCACCCCGTCGTAGCCGAGCTTCTCGCGCAGGATGCCGGTGAGGATCGGGTGGGAGAGGGTGGCCGGGTCGCCGGTGGGGGTCCCCCCGCTCGAGCGAAGTCGAGAGTGGGGGATGTCGAGGGCCGGGACCATGATGTGCGCGGTCATGATCGAGTCGATGCCGGCGCGGACGGCGGCCCGGAAGGGCGGCGCGTCGAGCTCGTCCCACTGTGCGCGCGTGTGGTTGATGACCGGGAAGCCGTAGTGGCTGTCGACGGCGGTGTCGCCGTGCCCCGGGAAGTGCTTGGCGGTCGCGGCGACCCTGGAGCGCTGGTAGCCGGCGACCTCGGCGGCGACCAGCCCGGCCACCGCGCCCGGTTCGGCGCCGAAGGACCGTACGCCGATCACCGGGTTCGCCGGGTTGACGTTCACGTCGGCGACGGGGGAGTAGTTCTGCCGGATGCCCATCGCCCGCAGCTCCCGGCCCGCCACGAGGCCGAGGGTGCGGGCGTCGGTGCGGGAGCGCCCGGCGCCCATGGCCATCGCGCCCGGGAAGAGGGTGGCGGGCTTCCCGACCCGGCAGACGATGCCGTGCTCCTGGTCGGTGGAGATCAGCATGGGCAGCCCGCGCGGCTGCTCCAGGGAGGCCCGCTGGATCCCGTTCGACAGGTCCGCGATCTGATGGGGCGCGCGGGTGTTGTGCGCCCAGGCGAAGTAGATGATCCCGCCGACCCGGTACTTGGCGACCACCTCGGCGGCCGTGCGCACGCCGAGCTCCGCGAGGTTGGCGTCGATGTCGGCCTGGTCGGGGGCGGTGGCGGAGTGGCCGTAGACCCGCGTCACGAAGAGCTGGCCGACCTTCTCCTCCAGCGTCATGCGGGAGACGAGGGTGCTCAGATGCCGGTCGTCGGGGGCGGCGTACGACGTCCCGCCGACCGTCAGTGCGGCGGTGGCGCCGGCGGAGGCGGCGAGCACGGTACGTCTGGAGGGGCGTGCGGTGTTTCCCGTGCTGCCGGTGCTTCCCGTGCCTGCGGTGTTTCCCGTGCCTGCGGTGCTGGAGTCGCGCACGTGCGCTCCTTCCCTCGTGAAGGAAACTTCCGAGCTGTCAGCAATATCCGGGAAGTTTCTGCCAGTCAAGGGAGCGCACAGTAACGCGGGCAGGGGCCTGGACCGGGCAGGCGGCACTGTCGGGAGAGGGGCCGCCATCGGCGCAGTTGGAGGGGGGCGCGCCGATGGCGGCATGCTGCCGGCCGCGGTTCGGCGGAGAGGGTAAGTCAGCGTTCGCAGCCAGCAGCGAGGCCGACACCGGACCACGGTGACTCTCCGGCAGCTTGCGGGTTGGACGAGCGGGATCGGGGCGGGGTTCCCGGTTTCCGGAAGTTGGTGCGGGCGCGCGCAGGGGGGGCGGGAGGGACAGGAGGGCCGCCAGCCCGCCCGGCGCGCCGAATTTCTCCAACCCCCCTGCATTCCGGGGTGGTTGGCATCATGATCTGCCCCAGGGAGCCCGAAACGGGCCGACATCAGGAGGCAGCACGTGAGTACGAAGACCGGCCCTCAGAGATACCCCGGCGCCAGCCGCGCGAACTGGTACCAGGACGACTATCCCGGTTCGGCGATGGAGGTCAACGTCGTCGTCCTGCACACCACCGAGGGCCGCAGCCTGCCCGGCTACGGCGGTGGTTCCTCGGCGCCGAACCTGACGGCGGTGCCGGACCTCGCCGCCAAGAAGCTGAAGTGGTATCAGCACTTCGACATCGAGAGCTCGTCCAGGGCCCTCGTCAACAAGGCCCAAGGTGTCGAGACGAACACCCTGAACGTCTGCCAGGTGGAGCTGGTCGGCACCTGCGACCCCAAGACCCACGCCAAGTGGAAGGCCGCCGGCCAGGCCCACATCTACTGGCCGGACGCCCCCGACTGGGCCCTGCGGGAGGTCGCGCGGTTCCTGGCGTGGATGCACGAGGAGCACGGCGTGGCGCTGTCCGGCCCGAAGGCGTGGCCGGCGTACCCCACGTCGTACGCGAACAGCGGCGACCAGCGGATGTCGTTCGCCGAGTGGAAGGGGTTCAAGGGCGTCTGCGGCCACATGCACGTGCCGGAGAACAGCCACGGCGACCCCGGCGCGATCGACTTCGCCCGGGTGGTCAAGTACGCCAAGGACGATCTCGACCTCGGCGACGAGACCCCGCCGCAGACCACGCCGTCCAAGCCGTCGAAGCCGTCGAAGCCCAAGGTGCCGGCGTTCCCCGGCCGCAAGTACTTCACGGACGGGGCCTCGAACGCGTACGTCCTCCAGCTCGGCAAGCAGCTGGTGAAGCGCGGCTTCGGCGACCACTACAAGGTGGGCCCGAGCCGGAGCTGGGGCGAGGCGGACCGGCTCAACGTGCGGGACTTCCAGAAGTCCCGCAAGGAACTGCGCGGCGACGCGGACGGCCGTCCGGGCCCGCTGACCTGGCGGCTGCTCTTCTCCTGACCGCCCGGGACCGCGGACCGTTCAAGGTCCCCTCCAAGGTCCACTCCGCGGACGTTCCGGCACGTGGGGCGGGGGTCGGGTCAGCATGGCCCCATGGCCGTCGTACAGATCCCCGGTTCCAAGTCCGTCACCGCCCGCGCCCTCTTCCTGGCGGCCGCGGCCGACGGCGTCACCACCCTTCTGCGCCCGCTCCGCTCGGACGACACGGAGGGCTTCGCCGAGGGCCTGGTACGGCTCGGCTATCGGGTCGGCCGGACCCCGGACGCCTGGCAGGTCGACGGCCGCCCGCAGGGCCCGGCGGTGACCGAGGCGGACGTGTACTGCCGCGACGGCGCCACCACCGCCCGCTTCCTGCCGACCCTGGCGGCGGCCGGCCACGGCACGTACCGCTTCGACGCCTCGCCCCAGATGCGCCGGCGCCCCCTGCTCCCGCTGACCCGGGCCCTGCGCGACCTGGGCGTGGAGCTGCGGCACGAGGAGGCCGAGGGTCACCACCCGCTGACGGTGGTGGCGGCGGGCGTCGAGGGCGGCGAGGTCACGCTGGACGCGGGCCAGTCCTCGCAGTACCTGACGGCGTTGCTGCTGCTGGGCCCGCTGACGCGGACCGGTCTGCGGATCGCGGTGACGGACCTCGTCTCGGCGCCGTACGTGGAGATCACACTCGCGATGATGCGGGAGTTCGGGGTCGAGGTGCGGCGGGACGGGAACGTCTTCGACGTCCCGCCGGGCGGCTACCGGGCCACGACGTACGCGATCGAGCCCGACGCCTCCACCGCCAGTTACTTCTTCGCGGCGGCGGCCCTGACCGGCGGCGAGGTCACGGTCCCCGGCCTCGGCACGGGGGCGCTCCAGGGCGACCTCGGCTTCGTCGACGTACTGCGGCGGATGGGCGCCGAGGTGACGATCGGTGCGGACGCCACGACGGTCAGGGGAACCGGCCGCCTGAACGGCCTTACGGTCGCCATGCGGGACATCTCGGACACCATGCCGACCCTGGCCGCGATCGCTCCCTTCGCCTCCGGCCCGGTACGGATCGAGGACGTGGCGAACACCCGGGTGAAGGAGTGCGACCGTCTGGAGGCCTGCGCGGAGAACCTGCGACGGCTGGGGGCGACGGTGCAGACGGGCCCGGACTGGATCGAGATCCGGCCGGGTGGAGCGGCCGACGGCCTGGTGGGTGCCGAGATCACGTCGTACGGCGACCACCGCATCGTGATGTCCTTCGCGGTGACGGGGCTGCGCACGCCGGGAATCTCGTTCGACGACCCGGGCTGCGTACGCAAGACTTTCCCCGGTTTCCATGAGGAGTTCGGGGCGCTGCGCGCACGGTTGTGAGGGACGGCGAGGGTGAGCTTCAAGCTGGAGGGGCCAGTCCTGGAGGGCGCGTTGGTCCGCCTGGAACCACTGGAGCACCGGCACGCGGCCGGGCTGGCGCAGGCGGCGGAGGAGAACCGGGACACCTACGCGTTCACCTGGGTCCCCCGGGCCGACGAGGTCCCCGCGTACATCGACGCACAGCTCGCCCGCGCGGCCACGGGACGACTCGCGCCGTACGTCCAGATCTCCGCGCGCACGAGCCGGGTCGTCGGCGCCACGTCCTTCTGGGAGCCCCGCTGCTGGCTGACCGACGATCAACTGGACGCCGTCGAGGTCGGCTTCACCTGGCTCGCCGCCTCCGCCCAGGGCACCGGCATCAACACCGAGGCCAAGCTCCTGCTCTTCCGGCACGCCTTCGAGAAGTGGGGCGTCGCCCGGGTCGACCTCAAGACGGACGCCCGCAACGACCGCTCCCGCGCGGCCATCCAGAAGGCCGGCGCCCGCTTCGAGGGCGTCCTGCGCAACTGGTCCCGCTCCTGGGCGCCGGGCGAGGACGGCCGGCTGCGCGACTCCGCGATCTTCTCGATCACGGCGGCGGAGTGGCCCCAGTGCCGGGGGCGGCTGGAGGAGCGGGTGGCGGGGTTGGCGGCGCGTGGGTAGCGGAGGGCCGTCCGGGGCCGGGGAGGCACCGATACGACCCGCGCGGGGTGCGACGGGTTTCTGGGACCGGGGCGGCGAGCCCCTGCCGACGACGGACGTGAGGCTGTTCCGCGCCGCGTGCTTCGAGGCCGCCAGGAAAGGCGGCGGGCCTCGCGTCGACGTGCTGACGATCCCCGGAATGCCGAGCTTCGAGGCCGTGACGATCGCCGGACGTGGGGAGTCGCGCACCGTCCTGTGCCACGCCCACCTGCCGCTCGTCGCCTTCACGGACACCCCGCCGGAGCCGGGACGCCCGCTGTCGGGGTTCGTGGACCGGCCTGGGCCGAGGCCTTCGGGGCGGCAGGGAACTGGCGGCGTGCGAGCTGGAGCAGCTGCGCTACTGGCAGCCGGATACGCTGAGCGACCTGCTGTTCAACTGGTGGGACTGAGAGAGGCGTTGGCCGTGAACCCGAGGAACTCCCCATGACGCCGGACCGATCCACCATCCGCAGGCCGGTGCTGTCCACCGAGTTGGACACCGTCGTCACGGCCGGCAGCGCACTCCTGTGGTACGCCATCGCCGCGCTCCTCTATATGGAGAACGAGGCCCACGAGCCCTGGGACCCGGACTACCCCAGCGCCCGCCCCTTCTTCCTGCTCGCCTACACGGCCGGGGCATCGCTGCTGCTCACGTGGGCCCTGCGCCGCCTCCCTGCCGGACGGGCCGGAGAGGTCGGAGAGACAGGAGAGACAGGAGAGGTCGGAGAGGCCGGAGAGGCCGGACGGCTGGGCAGGATCCTCGACGGGGTGCCCCTGGTCCGAGTGGGCGCGCTGGTCGCGGTATGGGCGGCCCTGGTCGTCGTCGCGGTCGTCACCTGACGTCCCCCGGAGGCCTGCCGATGACCGGCGCTCACGCGCCTACGACGGCCGCCGCCGTACGCAGTTCCTCCCGCACCGCCGCCAGCACCGGATCCCCCTCCGCCCCCGCCCGAACGGCCACGAAGACGTTCCGCGAGGGCGGCTCGCCCTCGGCCGGGCGCACGGCCAGGTCCCGGTGGGCGTACAACGGCCGCACCAGACGCGGCACCAGCGCCACCCCCTGACCCGCCTCCACCAGCGCCGCCAGCGCCCCCCAGTCGTTCACCGCGTGCCGGACGTCCGGCGTGAAGCCGGCCGCCGCGCACACCGACCGGGCCACCGCACCGCAGCAGCTCCGGGCGTCCCCGACGATCCACGCCTCGGTGGCCAGCTCCCGCAACGCCACTCGCTCGCGGCCGGCGAGGCGATGCCCGGTCGGCAGCGCCACGTCCAGGACATCGGTGAACAGGTCCACCCGGCTGTACCGCCGGTCCGTGTGGGGCGGCGCCGCCGCGAAGTCCACCGCCACGGCCACGTCCACCTGGCCCCCGTCGAGCGCGGTGAACAGGTCCGGCGGTTCGGCCTCCACGACGTCGATACGGACGTGGGGGAGGCGATCGCCGAGGGCGCGCAACGCGGCCGGCAGCAGGCCCAGGATGCCGCTGGAGAAGCAACCGACCGTCACCGCACCCCGGCCGCCCTCCCCGTACGCCGCCAAGTCGGCCCGCGCCCGCTCCAGTTGGGCGGCGATCAGATCGGCGTGGGCGAGCAGGACCCGGGCCTGCCCGGTCAGCCGTACGCCCCGCCCGTCCCGTTCCGTCAGCGGTACGCCCGCCTCGCGGGCCAGCGTCGCGAGCTGCTGGGAGACCGCCGAAGGCGTCAGATGCAGGGCCGCCGCCGTACGCGCCAGACTGCCCCGGCGCTGCAGCTCGCGCAGGACGTTCAGACGACGCAGGTCAACTGTGAAGGTCTCGCTTACCTGTTCCACCACAAAAGATTAACTGGACCTGAGTGACGGGGATCGGAAAGCATCGAGTCATGACCGCCGACGCCTCTTACCTCATCCTCCACGGCTGGCAGAACCACCGGCCCACGGACCACTGGCAGCACTGGCTTGCCGACCGGCTCACCGCCCTCGGTCACCACGTCACCTACCCGCAGCTGCCCGACGCCGACGACCCCGACCTGGACGTCTGGCTGGACGAGCTGGCCCGGCACCTCGGCGCGCTCCGCGGGGCCGGCGAGCGGGTCGTCGTCGCGCACAGCGCCTCCGCCCTGCTGTGGCTGCACGCCGTCGCCCGTGCCGTGCCGGGTGCCGGGGACGTCGACCGGGTGCTCCTCGTCGCCCCGCCCTCGGCCTCCGTACTCGTACGGCACCCGGAGGTCGCCGCGTTCGCCGCGCCGCCCCTCGACTTCGCCCTCCCCACGCCCACCCTCCTCGTCGCCGGCGACGACGACCCGTACTGCCCGGAGGGCGCGCGCACTCTCTTCGGCGACCCGCTCGGCATCCCGACCGAGATCCTCCCCGGCGCCGCCCACCTCGACCTGGACGCCGGGTACGGGGCCTGGCCCGCCGTACTGGACTGGTGCCTGGACCCGGAAGCGAAGATCACGGCGCGTCCGGCGGCCTGGTCCCGGGAGTGATTCAGGCGCTGTCGTTGAGCAGCCGGGCCAGGTGGTCGTGGCCCGCGCGCAGCAGGTCGGGGAGCGGGGCGGCCGCCTCGTACCACCGCTTCTCGTACTCCCAGCACAGCCAGCCGTCCCAGCCGTGGCGGGAGAGGACGTCGACGCACTCGGTGAGGGGGAGGACGCCGGCGCCGAGGCGGAGCGGGGTCGTGTCGTCGGGGGAGGCGATGTCCTTGACCTGGACGTATCCGAGGTAGGGGGAGAGGGCCGCATAGGTCTCCGAGGGCTGTTCGCCGCCCAGCCAGGTGTGCATGACGTCCCAGAGGGCGCCGACCTGGCGGTGGCCGACCCGGCCGAGGACACGGATCGCGTCGGCGCCGGTGCGGTGCGAGTCGTGGGTCTCGAGGAGGATGCGGACGCCGAGGTCCCCGGCGTACTCGGCGGCCGTGCCGAGGCGACGCGCGGCCGTGGCGTCGGCCTCCTCCCGGCTCTGCTCGGCGCCGCCGCCGGGGAACACCCGGATGAAGGGGGCGCCCAGGTCGCGGGCGAGGTCGAGCAGGCGGCGCATCTCCTCGATCACGGGAGCGTCGTCGCCCGGCGCGGCCACCCGCGCGTACCCCGCGATCCCCAGGACCTCCACGCCCGCCGCCTTGAACTCGGCGGCCACGTCCGCGCGTCGGGCCAGGTCGAGGCCGGGATGGACCGGCTCCTCCGGATCCGCGCGCAGTTCGACACCGTGGTAGCCGTACGTCGTCGCGAGCCGCAGCACTTCGGGGAGGGGCAGGCCGGGGACACCGAGGGTGGAGAACGCCAGTTTCATGGTCCCTACTGTCACTCGCCGGTGCCGCTGAGGTCCAGGCGCCAGTCCTGGCCGATCAGGTCCTTTCCGAACGAGCGGTGGGGTTTCTCGGCGACGAGGGCGAAACCGTGGCGCTGGTAGATGTGGCGGGCGGAGGTGAGGACGTCGTTGGTCCACAGGACCAGATCGCGGTAACCGACACCGCGCGCGAAGTCGACGACCGCCCGGACCAGCCGGTCACCGATGCCGAGCCCCCGCGTGTCCGGCTCGACCAGCAGCAGCCGCAGCCGGGCGGTGGCGGGCGCCTCGTCCCGTACGCACATCACGCAGCCCACCGGCCGTCCGTCCAGCTCGGCGATCCACACCCGCTCCAGGTGCGGATCGTGGTCCTCCGCGAAGTCGGCGACGATCCTCGCGACCAGCCCCTCGTAGTCGGCGTTCCAGCCGTACTCGGCCGCGTACAGCGCGGCGTTGCGCTGCACGATCCAGCCGAGGTCGCCGGGGCCGGGCTCGCGCAGGACAACGTCCTCGGGCCGGGGCCGGGGCCGGTGCCCGTCGGCGAGGATCGTGCGGACCGTGCGCATCGCCTCGGCGAGACGGGGCCGGTCGTCGGCGGGAACGGTGGACAGCAGCGCGCCCACGCTCTCGTTCGCGCGCTCCGCGAGCAGAGCGGCGGTCTCGCGGCCGCGTGCGGTGAGCGTGATACGGCGTCGGCGCGGGTCCTGCCGGGAGGGCGCGCGCTCGATCAGGCCGTCCTGCTCGAACTTGTTCAGGATCCGGCTCAAGTACCCCGCGTCCAGGGAGAGCTCGCCACGCAGGTCGGCCGCGTCCGTACGCGTGGAGTGCGCGAGCTCGTACAGCACCCGGGACTCGGTGAGGGTGTAGGGGGCGTAGAGCTGACGGCTGTAGTCGAGGGCACCGATGACGTTCGTGTAGAAGCGGTTGAAGGCGCGGATGTCCTGGACGGTCATGTCGACCCACCCCCGATGCTCCGATGGTTGACTCAGCGATGGTTGACTCAGTCAGAGATATCGCTGGGTCGAGCGTAGGACGCGAGGGCGCCGTCCGTCCATGGCCGTGCGGCGCCCGCTCCGCCGGTGTGTCAAGCGTCCTTGGCGGCCCGGTACACGCACACCTGTGTCCCCGTCCTGAGGGAAGATCGACTTGCCGGCAGGGTGCGGGCGAGCGAGGGGCTGCCCATGATCAAGAGGCTGCCCCCGTCGCTCTCGCGCAGCTTGCCCAGGTGCGCGACGGCCTCCCGCTGGCGATACGGGTGGTGTTGTTCCAGGTCAGCTGCTCATCGGCGAGCCGTCCGGGACACCACGTACTTCGCCATCATCTGCCACGTACGCCGCCCGAACAGCAGCGCGTCGGCCTCCTGAAGCGCCGCGTCGAAGGCCCCGCCCACGACCTCCGGGTCGAAACTCATCGGTCACCATCAAGGCCCACTTCTCGACCGACCGAGTCGGGTGGTGGGTGGGCAAGGGCCGGGGGTCTGGGGGCGGAGCCCCCAGAAGAACCAACGCCGGGTCACCGAACAAGCACCGGCGAGCTCAACCCCGCGGCACCCCGGAGGACCCCCGCACCATCAACTCCCCCCGCACCGTCGCGATCCCTCCCGGCGGCGGCTCCTCGCGCCCCATCGCGATCCGCCCCGCCCGCGCCCCCGCCTCGGCCAAGGGCAGCCGAACCGTCGTCAGAGCGGGCACCGCGTCGATGCTGAAGGGAAGGTCGTCGAACCCGGCCACCGACACGTCGTCCGGAATCCGCAGCCCGGAGTCCCGCAGCGCCGCGCACGCCCCCAGCGCGACGGAGTCGTTCGCCGCCACCACCGCCGTGAGCGAGGGATCCCGACGGAGCAGCTCCAGCGTGGCCTCGTAGCCCGAGCGCCGGTCGTACCGCCCGTGGACGGTCCAGCGCGGGTCCTCGTCGATGCCGTGGGCCTTCAGGGCCTCCCGGTGGCCCTCCAGCCGGTGCCGGGTCGTCGTCCGTTCCTCGGGACCCGCGATGTAGCCCAGCCGCCGGTGCCCGAGCCCGATGAGGTGCTCGGTGAGCTCCCGCCCGCCCCCGCGGTTGTCGAAGGTCAGCGCGATCGCCCGGGTGTCCGGCGCCGGCGGTCTCCCGCACAGCACCACCCGCGTCCCCGCGTCCGCCATCTTCCGCAGCTTCGACGTCATGGCCGCCGCGTGCGGCACGTTCTCCATCGCACCGCCGGTCAGCACGACGGCCGCCGCCCGCTGCCGCTGCAGCAGCGTGAGGTAGGTCAGCTCGCGCTCCGGTGAGCCCCCGGTGTTGCACACGACCGCCAGCCGCTCGCCGCCGGCACGCCCGCCGGGCCCGCCCATCTCGGACTGGATCGCGCCCGCCATGATCCCGAAGAACGGGTCGGCGATGTCGTTCACCAGGATCCCGACCAGGTCGGACGTCGCCGCCGCCAGCGAGCTCGCCGGGCCGTTCAGTACGTAGTCCAGCTCGTCCACCGCCCGCAGCACCCGCTCACGGGTGGAGGCGGCGACGGGGTAGTTCCCGTTGAGCACGCGCGACACCGTCGCGGGGGAGACCTGGGCGCGGGCCGCCACGTCCGCCAGGGTCACCGTCATCTCGTCGTCCTCCGGTCGCGCATCTCGTCGTACCTCGTCGTACCTCGTCGTACACGGGCCAACGGCCCCCACCGGTTCCCACAGCTGTGGGCAAGCCAGGGGTAAGCCATGGACGAGCCATGGGTAAGCCAATGGTGTCGACCAGACCCTAAAGCCCCCACCCCCAGTTGTTCGCCCCCTCGAACAACTCAACCCCGTCACGGTCTTGTCTGGACCGCTGCTCAGAGGCTAGCTTCTCATCAGATAGAAAGCGCTTGCTGTAACGCTCATCAGTAGAGGCGTACGCGGCGCGCACAACCGCGTACGAAACGCGTACGACGCCTACGAAGGGAATGACGTGACACGCAAGACGGTGCGTATCGCCATGAACGGCGTGACCGGGCGCATGGGCTACCGCCAGCACCTGGTCCGCTCCATCCTGGCCCTCCGCGAGCAGGGCGGCCTCGACCTCGGCGACGGCACTGTGCTGTGGCCGGAGCCGATCCTGGTCGGCCGCCGTGAGCACGCCCTGCGGGCGCTCGCCGAGCGGCACGGCCTGGAGCACATCTCGACGGACGTGGACGCGGTCCTCGCCGACCCGACCGTCGACATCTACTTCGACGCCCAGGTCACCTCCGCCCGCGAGGAGGCGATCAAGAAGGCGATCGCCGCGGGCAAGCACATCTACACGGAGAAGCCGACGGCCACCGGCCTCGAAGGCGCTCTGGAGCTCGCCCGCCTGGCCAACGCGAAGGGCATCAAGCACGGCGTCGTCCAGGACAAGCTCTTCCTCCCCGGCCTGCTCAAGCTCAAGCGCCTCATCGACGGCGGCTTCTTCGGCCGGATCCTCTCCGTCCGCGGCGAGTTCGGCTACTGGGTCTTCGAGGGCGACTGGCAGGCGGCCCAGCGCCCGTCGTGGAACTACCGTGCCGAGGACGGCGGTGGCATCGTTGTCGACATGTTCCCGCACTGGGAGTACGTGCTCCACGAGCTGTTCGGCCGCGTGAAGTCCGTCCAGGCCATCGCCACCACCCACATCCCGCAGCGCTGGGACGAGAACGACAAGCCCTACGACGCGACGGCCGACGACGCCGCCTACGGCATCTTCGAGCTCGACGGCGGCGCGATCGCCCAGATCAACTCCTCGTGGGCGGTCCGCGTCAACCGCGACGAGCTGGTGGAGTTCCAGGTCGACGGCACCGAGGGATCCGCCGTCGCCGGTCTGCGCAACTGCCGTGTCCAGCACCGCAGCGCCACCCCCAAGCCGGTCTGGAACCCGGACATCCCCGCCACCGAGTCCTTCCGCGACCAGTGGCAGGAGGTCCCCGACAACGCCGAGTTCGACAACGGCTTCAAGGCCCAGTGGGAGCTCTTCCTCAAGCATGTCTACGCCGACGCCCCCTACCACTGGGACCTCCTCGCCGGCGCCCGCGGCGTCCAGCTCGCCGAGCTGGGCCTGAAGTCCTCGGCCGAGGGCCGTCGCCTCGACGTGCCGGAGGTCTCGCTGTGACCATCCGACTCCCCGACTTCAAGGGCGGGTTGCGGACCTACGAGCCCCGCCCCGAACCCCTCGCCGTCACCTCCGGCGCCGCCTTCACCTCCCGTACGGTCTTCTCGGCGGCCCACGTGGTGGCCGACCCGTACGCGGACGTGTCGCCGGACTCGCCCGCCGCCGTCGACTGGGACGCCACCCTCGCCTTCCGCCGCCACTTGTGGTCCCACGGGCTCGGCGTCGCCGAGGCCATGGACACCGCCCAGCGCGGCATGGGCCTGGACTGGGCGGGCGCGGCCGAGCTGATCCGCCGCAGCGCCGCCGAGGCCAAGGCGGTCGGCGGTCTCATCGCGTGCGGCGTCGGCACCGACCAGATCGCCGCCGGGACACTGGAAGAGGTCCGCGCGGCCTACGAGGAGCAGCTGGCCCTCGTGGAGGAGTCGGGCGCCCAGGCGATCCTCATGGCCTCCCGCGCCCTCGCGGCGGCCGCCAAGGGCCCCGAGGACTACCTCGACGTCTACGGCCACCTGCTCCGCCAGTCCGCCGAGCCGGTGATCCTGCACTGGCTCGGCCCGATGTTCGACCCGGCGCTGGAGGGCTACTGGGGCTCGTCCGACCTGGACGCGGCGACGGACACGTTCCTCGAGGTCATCGCCGCGCACCCGGACAAGGTGGACGGCATCAAGGTCTCCCTCCTGGACGCCCGACGCGAGGTCGACCTGCGCCGCCGGCTCCCGAAGGGCGTGCGCTGCTACACGGGCGACGACTTCAACTACCCCGAACTGATCGCGGGCGACGAGAAGGGCTTCAGCCACGCGCTGCTCGGCATCTTCGACCCGCTGGGCCCGCTGGCGGCGGAGGCGGTCCGCATCCTCGACACCGGGAACGTGGCCGCCTTCCGCGAACTCCTCGACCCCACCGTCGAGCTGTCCCGCCACCTCTTCCAGAAGCCGACCCGCTTCTACAAGACCGGCGTGGTGTTCCTGGCGTGGCTCGCGGGCCATCAGAGCCACTTCACCATGGTCGGCGGCCTCCAGTCGGCCCGCTCCCTCCCGCACTTCGCCCGCGCCTACGAACTCGCCGACGGCCTGGGCCTCTTCCCCGACCCGAAGCTGGCGGAGGAGCGCATGAAGAACCTGCTGAGCCTGTACGGAGTGACCCAGTGAGCACCGCGGACCTCTCCCGCTTCTCCATCAACCAGATGACGGTCAAGCAGCTGTCGATGCCCGAACTGGTCGACGCCTGCCTGGAATTGGGCATCCCCGGGATGGGCCTCTGGCGCGAACCGGTCCAGTCGTACGGTGTGGAGGCGACGGCGAAGCTGGTTCGCGACGCCGGTCTGGCCGTCACCACCCTCTGCCGCGGCGGCTTCCTCACGGCGATCGACCCGGACGAGCGCGCCAAGGCGCTGGACGACAACCGCCGCGCGGTCGACGAGGCCGCCACCCTCGGCACCGAGGTCCTGGTCCTGGTCTCCGGCGGCCTGCCGGCCGGCTCCAAGGACCTGCACGGCGCCCGGGAGCGGATCGCCGACGCGCTGGCCGAGCTGGGCCCGTACGCGGAGCAGCACGGCGTGAAACTGGCCATCGAGCCGCTGCACCCCATGTACGCCGCCGACCGCTGCGTGGTCTCGACCCTCACCCAGGCCCTCGACCTCGCGGAACGCTTCCCGGCCCACCAGGTCGGCGTCACGGTGGACACGTACCACATCTGGTGGGACGACACGGCACCCGCGCAGATCGCCCGCGCGGGTGCGGGCGGCCGCATCCACACCTTCCAGCTCGCCGACTGGACCACCCCGCTGCCGGAGGGCGTCCTCAACGGCCGCGGCCAGATCGGGGACGGCTCGATCGACATGCGGGAGTGGAAGGGCCACGTGGAGACGGCCGGCTACACCGGGCCGATCGAAGTCGAGCTGTTCAACGACGCGTTGTGGGCACGGGACGGTCGCGAGGTGCTCGCGGAGACCGCGGCACGGTTCGTGGAGCACGTGATCCGCTGAGTGGGTGAGCGAGCGGGGGCGAACGCGTCACCGGTCTCGCCGGAAGCGATCGACGGCCGCCGGGTGGGGAGACCCCCGGCGGCCGGATCGCACAAGATCCCCTGTGTATAGGCTGTTCGCGGTCTGAACAGAACAGCGGAGAGCAAACACGGGGTGCGGATGCGTACGCGCAGGACGATGGCGGGAATTGCGGGGGCCGGTGTGCTCGCGCTGGTGGTGACGGCCTGTGGGGCGGACAGCTCCGACTCGGGCGGTTCCGGTGACGGGGCGGGCGCCGATTCCGGCAAGGGAAGCAGCAAACCCGTGGCGCTGGCGGTCGAGTCGACCGTACGGGCAGGGACGTGGACCGGTGCGAGTGCGACGCAGCAGGTGAAGATCGCCCCCAAGCGGCTCACGCGCGGCACGGCCGCCGACCTCGAAGACGTGACCATGGACGAGGACCTCAAGGGCATGGTCCCGTACTACCTGACCGTCGGATACACCAACACCGGCTCGGACGCGGTGACCGGCCCGGGACCCGAGGCCAACTTCACGGTCACCCTCGCCGACGGGACACCGGGCACGCCGGTCTCCCTGTGGAACGCCAACTCGCTTGCCACCGGGTCGAGTACGAGCCTGCCGGACGACTGCGACAAGGCCGGCCCCGCCTCCGTCCCGCCGGGCGGCACCGCCACGGTGTGCCAACTGGTCATGATGCCCAAGGGACCTGAGCCCGCGACCGTCGCCTACTCCGACGAGACCGGCGGCACCCTGCTGTGGAAGGTCGGCGACGGCAAGGGTGACGACGACGGACTGCTGGCCGCGGGCACGACCGCCGACTCGTCCTGGGAGGACGTCACGACGAAGGGCGCTGCCGTCCCGATCCGCGTCACGCCGAAGAGCGTGCGCGCCGGAAGCCTCGCCGACCTGCGCGACTACGACCTGAGCGACACGTCCAAGAACACCGTGCCGTGGTACGTGTCGATCGAGTACCGCAACGTCGGCAAGGAGAAGCTCCTCCCGGTCATGGACGACGGCGTGGCCCTGCGCAGCGCCGGGGGCCGAGACCTGCAGCCCCTGCTCGACCTGTCCATCTCCGCCTCCAAGGAGGGAGAGGGCATCGACCAGTGCCGTGGCAGCGTCTCGAACACCCGCCTGCAGCCGAACGCCACGCTCACCCTGTGCACGATCTACCTGCTCCCGAAGGGCGACCGCCCGGCGATGGTGTCGTTCACGGGCGAGGGCACGGGCGTGAAGCCGCTCAGGTGGCGGGCGAGCTAGCGTCTGCCAGGACGCGAGTGGTCGTCCAGCAGCGCCGAGGCCGCAGGCCCGCGAAGTCGAGCCGCCGCTTCCGACATGGACCGGGAGCCGACGTCGGCCCGCCGCTGTCAGACCACCGACGACGCCCCTGCCGGCACACCCGACCTGAGGTGCGCGGCCAGACGGCGCAGCTTCGTCCAGGCGTCGGCGTCCGAGCCCTCACCCAGCGGATAGTGGAGGGCCGGGCCGGAAGCGGGGCCGAGCTGAACGGGGCGGACCTCGACGGGCGGTCGGCGGGCGTGGGCGAGGCCGATGCCGCGCACGTCCCGGGCTCCCAAGGTGAAGGCCAGCGGAGTGGGCGGGGCTTCCAGCCGAGGGGCAGTGGTCAGGTCGCAAGGAGCCTGGCGCACGGACGTGAGCATGGTGGCGAGGCCATGGTTCGTGACGAGGATTTCGGCCAGTGACTCGACGACGTCCGTGGGAGGGAACTCGTCCTCTCCGTAGCCGAGGGTGAGCGTGACGTCCTCCTCGACGCCGCTCTCCGTGCGCGTGACCCGCAGCGAGGCCAACGCCGGGCGGTCGGGCTGTCCGACGGCGATCAGGTGGGTGGGGGCGGGGGCTCGGTCGCGGGCCAGGTCGGTCAACCGCCGTGGTGACCAAGGGATGTTGACGGGCTCCGCTGTCCCCCAGCCCGCCGGAGCGGCACCGGTCAGCATCCGCGACGCGGTCTCCAGCGAGGCGCCCAGGACAAGGTCCCTGCGCGCCGGACGCACCGTGCGGAACGCGACGACGAGCTGCCGTTCGGCCGTCGCCACTGTCCTGGTGAACGCCTCGGCCACCGTGCCCGTGCCGTCAGCGGCGAGCGCGGGGGAGAACGTGCCGTCCTGCCAGCGCAGCACCGCCCCGGACAGGCCGTCGTAATAGCCGTGCTCCGGGTCCTGGACGACCCAGCGGTTGGGCACCTGGAGCAGGGTCGTACGGGCGGGGGCGGTGACGTGGACGTGCGGTGGCGTGACGATCTGCAGGGAGCGGCCCGTGGCCGCGGCATTGCGGAACACGTCGGACAGCCAGGGCGTCAGGGCCAGCAGGGGCCGGTCGGCCAGGACGACAGCCGTGCTGTCGGTGAGTACGTCCACCACCGGCTGCCCGTCGTCCGGCGAGGCGACGGCCGCCAGGTCGACCACGTCCGTCGTCGCGGCCGCCTCGGGCCAGACCCGGCCGTCGAGCAGCAGGGCGAGCCGTCCGCAGAGCGAGCCTGCCAGGCGCTCGGCCTCGGGGATCACGCTTGAGGCACGGGCCTCGGTCCACCAGAACGGCACGGACAGATCCTGACCGAGGAGCCGTTCCGCTTCACCGGGCACCTGGACCAGGATCGGTGCCTCTACGGAGACGAGCGGGCGGCCGTCGGGACCGCGTAGCTGGATGACCGCGCCGTCGGCCTCGGAGCTCACGTCCAGGCCAGGGCCGCCGGCGTGGAGCCCGGCGAGCACGGCCCAGGTGTCGGGCATTTTGCGGGTGAGGGCGATGACGTCCTTGGTCACGTCGGGAACTCGCCGACCCAACTGCGCTTCAGCAGGTGCAGCGGCAGGTACTCGGACTCGACCTCGATGGGGCGCCCGGCGTCGTGGGCGAGGCAGGCGAGGGCCAGGGGGGCGAGGGCGACATCGCCGTCGCTCGTCTCCTGACGCTCCTCGTTCGCGGTCCAGTACTCCTTGTGGAGCTGGACGGCCTGTGTGAGGGCCTCATTGAACTTGGCCGGATCCCGGCTGATGAAGCGGAAGAAGAGGTTGATCGGCGGATACAGGAACTTGAGCATCGTCTCCCGGTCCATGAAGCGGAGCCGGTCGGGGTCGGTGCCGTCGAACGCGGCGGTCAGCTTCTCGCCGAGGCCCGGTCGCTCCAGCCAGTACGTCTGGAGGGCGTCCACCCAGTCGTAGATGTACTCCTCGAAGACGGCGCCCGAGGCGCGCAACGTCTCGATCGGTACGTGGCACAGCTGGGTCATGCGGGCCTGGTCACGGCAGATGATCGCGAGCCAGAACGCTTCCAGCCAGGTGCCGGCGTCCACGAAGTGCGTGATCCCGACGGCGGGGATCGTACGGACCTTGTGGGCGATCATGCACTCGACCGTGGAGCCTTCGGGAACGGTCGCCGAGGCGAAGAGGGCGGAGCCGATCTGCATGGCCATGACCCAGGATTCCCACGTTTCGAGCTTTTCGGCGGTGGGGTCGCTGAGGCACTGGAGTTTGGCGATGCCCAGCGCACCGCTGAAGGTCAGGCCGAAGCTACCTGGGTACTCCTCCAGCTCCTCGATGTCCTTGAGGGTGCGCTCGTTGCGTACTTCCCGGAGCCTGTCAGGATCAGGGTGGCGGCTTTCCATCGGAGGCCGGGAAATCCTCGTCGCCATGCGAAACTTCCTCATTTCGTGATGTTGAACTGCTTCATCTCGTAGCCAGCGTACTGAGCGCCGTCAGCCTTTGCTTTGACCAGGACATAGTCCACTTTGCCCTTGTTGAGGGCACCCTTGAGCTCCTGTGCAAGGGCACGCTCTGCGTCGGCCTGCCCGGTCAGGCCTTGGTCCTCGTATTTGTCGGCCCTCTCTCGCATCTCCTTGAGAATGGTGTCGAAGTATTCCCGCGTCCCCTGCGTCACCAACCGCCCGCTGAGTCCCTTACGTACCCCGAGCTTGGCCTTCAGTGACCCCTTCGCCTCAACGACCACATAACGCCCGTCCGAAGTCCGATACACCTGATCGAACCGGTTGTTTCCGAACGCCCCGTCGTCCACCCGCACCGCATCGGGATAGTGCTCGGGAACCGCGTGGTGTTCGGCGACGGTTTCGCCGAACAGCTCGCTCTGCCGATTGGCGTCTCCGTGCAGCGGGGAGTGCGTCGCGTCTGCCTGGTCCATGGCGTCGGCCAACTCTTGCGTGGGATTGGCCGCGTACGCCTTCTCCGCCGCCTTGAGTTGCTTTTCGGCGGTCTTGTCCACCGCGATGGAGTGGTCGCGCTTGGCGGCCTGTTCGTCCAGATTGTGCAGGGTGTCCTCGCCCACCCCGGCCCGGTGACCGACCACGGGATCGTTATGGAGGTAGTGCTCCCTGATCGCCGGCGGCATGTCACTGGGAGTTATCCACCTTCCCGGATGGAAGGGATCTGGCACCAATTGGGGTATGGCCTGGCCGTAACCGCCGTCGACCGCTGTGGAACGCCGATATCCGTTGGATCGGTAGTGATCCTTGAACCACTGCGGGTCATTGTTGGCCCGCTCCACCTGCTCGCGCATGATCTCGCGCTCACGCGCCAGAGGATCGTTTCCGCCGGACGCCTGCCCGTCGTGACCACCACTGCCGCCACTGCCGCCACCGCCTCCATGGCCGCCCCCGGAGCCGCCGTGCTGCACAGGGACGGGCCCACCCTCGGTGCCGCCCCCGGAGCCGGCACCGGATCCGTGGTCGCCGCCCGTCGCATGACCACCCGTCTCGCGTGCCGGCAATGTGTCGGCGCCGTGGCCTCCTGCGTGCTCCCCGACGTGCGCGGTCGCGTTGTCCCCGGCGCTCACCAGCGCAGCGTCCCGGTGCGGCAGGTTCTGTTCGAGCATCGCCCGGTCCCCGGCCGACAGCTCCACCTTGGCGGGGGCGTGGGTGCCGTCCGCCCTGACGACCGACCCGTCGTCCAGGTTGAGGCGCGTGCCGTCCGGCCACTCCACGTAACTTCCGTGTACGACCGGCACCTCGTCGGCGATGCCCGCGACGCTGCCGTCCGGCTCGATCCGACCCGCGCCCGACAGGACGTCGCTGTACGTGCCGGAGTGCACGCCCTTCAGGCTGCTGAAGAGATCGGCGACCTTGACCGTGCCGAACCTGGCGGCCTTGCCGAGGTACGTCATCGGGTCGACCACGCGACTGGCCTTGCCCAGCGCGGCCACGGTCTTGGCGACGGCACCGCTCTTGGCCGCGGCACCCGCACCGCCGGTGAATACGGTCGTCAGCACGTTGAAGGTCACCGCGCCGCCGGCTCTCGCCGGACTCGTGCCCCACTCGTCGTAGGCGACGAGCGCCTTGCCTGTCGCGACCACCGCCTGCCGGGACTCCCGGAGGTAGGCGGGGAGCTTGTCCTCGGGCGCCAGCCAGAACGCGTGCGGAGCCGCGACGGTGAGGGCGACGCCGGTCGCGAGCTTCCCGAGCCCGTCCCACGCGTCGAACATCGCGTCCAGGCCGTCGAAACCGACCAGTGTGCCGAGCCCCTTGACGGTGCCCCACACGCCGTCGACGAAGAAGCCCTTGCCGACCTCGACGATCTGGTGGTTCAGCCAGTCCAGCCCATGCCGCTCCTTCTCGACCGTCCTGCCCCAGGGCAGGTCCTCGGCCTGGTCGAGGAGGTCGGCGGTGAAGCGGTAGGACTGTGCGCCGGACTCGCTGGGTTTCTGCTCGCCGCCGTCGTCCAGGACCAGCGTGGTCCCGTGCACGAGTGCGGTGATCTTGTTGTGGCAGTCGATCTCGGCCTGCCAGAACGCGGCGGCGGTGGCGTTGACGTCGTGCACCAGGTCGTTGTTGAGCTGGACGTTGTCGTCGTCCTCGCGCCAGTGGTCGTCGCCCGCGATCTCCGTACGGAAGGCCTCGGCACGCCGCTTGAGGCTTTTCAGCTTGGCGACCAGCGGCTGTATCTCCGCCTCGTAGGCACTGAGTGCCGCACCCACCTTCTCCAGGTCGTCGGCGAACCTGTCCGACTTGGTGGCCACTGGAGCGGTCGTGGCGAACAGCTGGTCCGCCTCGGGCGCCGAGTAACACGCCGACAGGCCCTGGAACTTGGCGTGTACGTCCGCTCCGGCGAACCGGAAGCCGGACGCCTCAGCGCCCAGCATGACCGCGTCCGACCCCAACTGCTCCAGGTCACCGGTGAACTGCGGGATCTTCTCCGGCTCTATGAGGTCCGGCCCGCTCATCGGCCGCCCATCATTCCGCGCACGCTGCGGGGCGGGAGGTCGACCCTGGGCTCCTTCATCGCCTCGTGCTGCACGTGCGCGGCCATCTCCAGATCGCCCTTGACATACGCGCTGGTCGCGGCGACCGCCCCGTTGATGGAGTTCGACGCGCGGACCGCCACGTACATCAAGTCCTTCTGGTACGCCTCGAAGAACTCACCCAACGCCGCCGCGACCGGCCCCTGGACGCCGCTCTTCTCCACGCCGCCCTCCACGATCGTGCCCGCGGACTCGGCGGCGCTGGTCGCGGTCTTCTCCATCGCCTTGCCGGCGTTCGAGATCCCTTCCGCGGCCTTGGCGGTGTCGTTGAGGACGTGCTGCACGCCGGAGGGGGAGATGTCCCACCTCGTCATGTGGAACCCCCGTGAGATCAAAAGTGTGTTTGATCAGGTTCTCCCACAAGGGGTTGCATGCGCAACGCGGTTGGCCGGGATGCGGCACGATCCGGACAACGGTCGTCCTCAGGCCCTCAGGTAGCCCTCCTTGACCGAGGCCACGAACATCGCCCAGCCGTCCACCGAGAAGACCAGCGCCGGACCGGGGACGGCCTTGCTGTCGCGGACGGGCACGCCGGCGTGGCCACGGGCGACCTCAAGGCAGTCGCCTTGGTCGCCGCCGCTGTAGCTGGACTTGAACCACCCGGTGAGGATGGACGAGTCGGAGACCGTGTGCTCACGGCTGACCATGCGCGTGCTCCTCTGCTGCCGACCTGACGAGGGCCAGTGACTCCTGTCGCGACAAGGCGTCGCTCAGCGCTAGAGCGTAGGCCGTCTGGCTGGCAGTCACCAGCGCCGGGTCGTCCATCAAGTGGCCGGTGAGGAAGGCTTCGACGTAGGCCACCGGGGCGGAGTCGTCGAAGCTCATGAGCGTGAGGTAACTCTGCTGGAGTGCGTGAGCCCCGACGCCGCACGGCAGCACATGCAGCCGCACTCGTCCCGCCTCGGCCAGGTCCGCGATCTTGTGCAACTGCTCGGCCATGACCTGGGGGCCACCGACACGGCGCCGTAGTACGGCCTCGTCGAGCAGTGTCCAGATGACCGGTTGCAACGGCCCGTCGAGAATTCGGGCACGCTTTGTTCGAATGACAACCGCTTCGTCAAGTTCCTCCGCCGTGTGGTTCGGCCGGTACGCACGGAATACGGCACGTGCGTAGCCGTCGGTCTGGAACACACCTGGCACCAGCGAGAACGCGAACTGCTGGATCAGCGTGGCCTGTTGCTCCAGCTCGGCCACTGCCGCGAAGTGATCGGTGTACTTCGACTCCAGGTCCTCCAGCCAGCGGAGAAAGAACCCGTCGGTACCGAGCGCCCGGTCGATCCGCTGCGCGTCATCCGGCTTCGGCAGCCGCCTCCCCGCCTCGAAGTGGCTGATCAGAGTCGGCGAGCACACGACCTGGTCGCCCAGTTCCTCCTGCGTGAGGTCGGCGGCTGTCCGCCGCAGCCTCAGTTCCTCTCCGTACTTCTCCCGTTGCGTCCGCGGTGTACGAGGCTTCGTCATGCTGCCGGCTCCCAACTTGACGTGCGCTTTGTCAACTCTCAGGTACTGGAAGCGTAGCCACCGTCGACTCCACTCTGTGAGTGATTCACCACAGAGCGCAGTCTAGAGAAAGTAGGTCGACGTGGCCGCTGCCATCCCCCGACTCTTCAAGCAGCTGCTGAGGTTCCTCCCCTCGGCGCGCGGGCGCCGCCGCACGAGGCCCGCGTCGCCTGTCTGCCCGTACTCGTGCCCGCACGTCGGCCGAGCCGCCGACAAGGCGCCCGAGGTTCGTGGGGTAGGGGTCGGTTCGATGTTCTTTCCTCGCGTGGGGAGCGGCCGGTGAGCGGCACGGGATGCGAGGGGTTGGCCCCACGCCTGTTGCCCTGGCGGGGTTCGGAGGGCAAGCCCTGCTACGTCGTAGGTGACGGCACGGGGTATGTCTCACGCCTTGCCGACGAGACCGAACGTGTCCAACTCGCCATGGCCGGTGACCTCCTCGGCCATGCCGCGGAACTCCTGGCCGAGCGGGATGTGTCCCATGGCGAGCTGCGCTACCTCGCCCATTGCCTTGCCGAGTCCCTGCGGGACGTCAGCCGGGTCGCCGAGAGTCGGGGAGCGCGTCTCGCAGAGTGAGGCACATGCCATGATCGCCGTCAAGCGAGAGCCTGGGTTGTCAGTGGCATCCTGTACGATTCCCGCCGCCCTGTCGGTCTTTGTGGTTACGTCCCAGTAGATCGGGATGATCCAGACATCTCGGTATCCGGTCAGGTGTGCGCCGCATCGCCGGTCGCGAAGTGATTTGCGTCACTTCCCATAAGTGCGCGACTTCCTGAGCTGGTGGAACGGGTGAATCCGACCCGGAATTGGATGCTCCGGTTCCGTCACAACATGGCTTCAGGTGTCGCGATCTCCCTTGCGCGCAAGGCAAGATGGGTTCGTCGCCACGCACCGCTGCTGCAATCACTGCGCAGTTGATCCGGGCGACGTTGTTCATGGTGCGCACAAAGAGAGAGCCCCGTCTCCGATGCCGGGAAGCTGTAGAGACGAGGCCCTCTGGCACCACCAGAACGGGTACGAGCCCCGACCGTCAGGTCGGGGTTCTTTCCTTACGGGCTCAGGAACTCACGCACGATCTTGTAGATCGTGTAGATCGGTCCGAGCCAGCGGACCTTGGCGTAGACCCGGTCTGCCTTGTCGTTCACGTTCTGGTGCCCCGATGGCTGTGCAGCCATTGGGCCGCCCCCTTTCTGGTCCACGGTCGTGAACCCCGCGGGGGCTCACGACGGGCCGTGGACCCTCAGGGAGCGGTGATAGCGCAACAGAGTACCGGGAGCCACCGGCAACAACGGTGCGTGCACCTCACCCCTGTGGGGTACCGCAATCGCACTCGGTGGCACGGCGTGACCCGACCGGCTGGTCGGCTTGCCACAGGTGTGGCGATCAAGTCAACTGCCAGGGACGTTACCGAAGTTCGCGTGGGGACGGCGTGCCAGTTCCCGTAGGGCAAGTTGTGTAAATCACATCCCGTGAGGCGTCTGCTCTGCGCTCAAAACCGTAGTGGCCTGTCGTGAAAGCCGCTCATTCGGGCGCGAATCGGCGGGTCCGTGGCCATGCTTCGGTCAACTCCGTTCCCCTGCCGGCCTGTAGTCGCCAGTAGCCGCCCCTGGCGGGCAGCGTGCGCTCGCTCTCCCAGAGGACGACTCGCCGAAGCGAAAAACTCTGAGGACCCGTACAACCCTCTCCCCACCACGCGGGTCGTACTTGGCATCAGGACTTCTCGGAGGGGGATCTGGGGGGATCGCGGGGGTTCTGATGTGGAGGGGAAAACCCGAGGGGGCGCGGTCTGCGGACCGAGCCCCCTCGAAGGTTTTCGCGGCCATGATCGGTTGCCGTGACCCCAGGGCGATGACCGGTGGCTCAGAAGAAGACCCCGCACCGCAGCAGCACGTTCGCGTACGGCCGTGCCTCCCCGGTCCGTACGACCAGACGCGCGTCCCCCGACAGCTCCTTGAGCTTCTCGTGCGAGACCAGGGCAAGCTCCGGAAAGTGCCCGTCCAGCAGCCCCGAAGCCGCCGCGTTCGCCTCCCGCACCTCCGTCGCCGCCGTCGCGCCCTCCACCACCAGCTCGGCCAGCAGCCCCTCCAGCACCTCGGCGAAGGACGGCACCCCGGCGCGGAAGGCGAGGTCGACGACCCGCGGCCCGTCGGGTATCGGCATCCCGGCGTCGCACACCAGCACGCCGTCCCCGTGGCCCAGTTCGGCGAGGGCGCCGGAGAGATGGCGGTTGAGGATTCCGGCCTTCTTCACAGCGAGGCCACCTCCGCCGCCGTGGGGAACGACTCCTGGGCGCCCCGCTTCGTCACCGCGGCCGCCCCCACCCGGGACGCGTAGGCCGCCGCCTCCGCGAGCGAGGAGCCCGCGCCCAGCCGCCACGCCAGTGCCGCGGTGAACGCGTCGCCCGCGCCGGTCGTGTCCACGGCGGCCACCTTCACGGACGGGACCCGCACGACACCCTCCGAGGACGCCACCAGCGAACCCTCCGCGCCCAGCGTCACCACCACCGACCGCGGGCCCTTCGAGAGCAGAATCCGCGCCCAGTCCTCCGGTACGTCGCTCACGCAGGCCTCGCCCAGGATCACCTTCGCCTCGTGCTCGTTGACGATCAGCGGGTCGCAGGCCGCCAGCAGCTCCGGGGGAAGCGGCCGCGGCGGTGACGGGTTCAGTACGAAGCGGCTGTCCGGCGCCAGGTTCCGTACGACCTCCACGACCGTCTCCAGCGGGATCTCCAGCTGCGTCGACACCACGCGGGAGGCGTGGAAGAGGCTTCCGGCCGCCCGTACGTCCCCCGGCGTCAGCCGGCCGTTCGCGCCCGGCGAGACCACGATGCTGTTGTCGCCGGACGGGTCCACCGTGATCAGTGCGACGCCGGTCGGCGCGCCGCCCACCAGCACGCCCACCGTGTCGACGCCGGCCGCGCGCTGGGAGTCGAGCAGCAGCCGGCCGTGCGCGTCGTCGCCGACCCGGGCCAGCAGGGCCGTACGGGCGCCCAGGCGGGCGGCGGCGACCGCCTGGTTCGCGCCCTTGCCGCCGGGATGGACGGCCAGGTCGGAGCCGAGGACGGTCTCTCCGGCCCCCGGCCGTCGTTCGACGCCGATCACCAGGTCGGCGTTGGCCGACCCTACGACCAGTAGGTCGTAGTCGTACATGAATGGCTCCCCTAGTGAGTGATTCGGGGCGGGCGGCCGTCACCCCAGGGGTACGGCCGCCCGCCCGCTCGTCGATGTCAGCCGCTGAACCCGGCCACGTTCTCCTTCGTGACCACCTTCACCGGCACCTTCACCGTCTCCTCGACCTTCTTGCCCTCGAGCGCCCTGAGCGCGTTGTCCACGGCGATCCTGCCGAGCTGGGTCGGCTGCTGCGCCACGGACGCGTACAGCGTGCCCGCCTCGACCGCCTTCAGGCCGTCCGGGGTGCCGTCGAAGCCGACGACCTGGACGGATGTGCCGGCCTTGGAGCCCAGCGCCTTGATCGCGCCGAGGGCCATCTCGTCGTTGGCGGCGATGACGCCCTGGACGTCTGCTCGTCGAGGATCAGCACCTTGGTGTCGGCGAGCAGCCACTTGCCGATGACGACCTTCTGCTGGTTGCCGCCGGACAGCGTCCTCACATGCTGTCCGAGCCCCGCCATCCGCACGCCGAGCTGCCCGGCGATCCGCGCGGCCGACGCGCGCTGCCCCTTGAGGTCGACGAGCCCGGCACGGGTCGCCGACCGCATGGTCACCAGCCCGAGGTTCTCCTCGACGGACGCGTCCAGCACCAGCCCCTGGCCCTTGCGGTCCTCGGGGATCAGCCCGATCCCCGCGGTCATCGCCGCGTTGACGTCGTACTTGGGGACCGCGGCACCGGAGACCTTCACGGCCCCCTTGTCGTAGGGGTCCGCGCCGAACACGGCCCGTACGACCTCGGTACGACCGGCCCCGACCAGCCCCGCGATGCCGACGACCTCGCCGGCGTGCACCTCGAAGGTGACGTCGTGGAAGGCACCGTCCCGGGTCAGCCCCTCGACGGTGAGCAACGCGCTCCCCGTGTCGGCCCGTTCGCGCGGGTACTGCTGCTCGATCGAACGCCCCACCATGAGGCGTACGAGCTCGTCCTCGGGCGTGTCGGCGGGGACCTGCCCGACACTCCTGCCGTCACGGATGACCGTCACCCGGTCTCCCAGGGCGGCGATCTCCTCCAGGTGGTGCGTGATGAAGACGATCCCGACCCCGTCCTCGCGCAGCGCGCGCACGATGGAGAAGAGCTTCTCCACCTCCTCGGAGGTGAGGACGGCGGTCGGCTCGTCCATGATGAGCACGCGGGCGTTCAGGCTCAGCGCCTTCGCGATCTCGACCATCTGAAGGCGCGCGATACCGAGTTCACGCACCCGCGCGCGGGGGGACACGTTCACACCGACGCGCTCCAGGAGGACGGCGGCATCCGCCTCCATCCTCTTCCGGTCGATCATCCCCAGGCGGCGCGGCTGCCGCCCCAGGAAGATGTTCTCGGCGACCGTCAGATCGGGTACGAGGTTGAACTCCTGGTAGATGGTGGCGATCCCGAGGCGCTCGGAGTCCTGCGCACCGTGGATGCGCACCTCCTCGCCGCCGGCCAGGATCCGCCCGCCATCGGGCGTGTAGGCGCCGGAGAGCATCTTGATGAGCGTGCTCTTGCCCGCGCCGTTCTCACCGAGGAGTACGTGCACCTCGCCCCGGCGCAGGTCGAAGTCGACGCCGTCGAGCGCGACCACGCCGGGGAAGGTCTTCCGTATGCCCTCGATGCGCAGCAACTCGTCCTGGTTGCTCACGGCTGGCTCCTTCTTACGGGGGACCGCACAGCGGGGGACTGTGCGGGGTGCGGCTCCGGGGAAGCCGGCGGCTCTGCCGGTTCGCCGCAGGAGCGGCGTACGACGAGACGGGCGGGGAGGGTGACGGACTCGGGGGTCCGCCCCTCGATGCGGTCGACCAGCGCGCGCACGGCGGCTCGCCCCAGCTCGCCCGTGGGCTGGGCGATCGCGGTGATCGGCGGATCGGTGTGCACGAACCAGGGGATGTCGTCGAACGCGGCCAGCGCGATGTCCTCGGGAACCCGCAGCCCGCGCGCGCGGATCGCGTCCAGCGCGCCCAGGGCCATCAGGTTGTCCGCGGCGAAGACGGCCTCGGGCGGCTCGGGCAGGTCGAGGAAGCCCTCGGTGACCCGCCGCCCGCTGGCGGCCTGGAAGTCGCCCTGGCCGATGTAGACCTCGGGGAGATCGAGACCGTACGCGTGCAGCGCCTCCCTGAAGGCCGTCACACGCTCCTGGCCGGTCGTGGTCGCCGCCGGCCCCGCGATGATCGCGAGCCGCCGGTGACCGAGGCCGTGCAGATGGGCGACGAGGTCGCGCACGGCCTCCAGCCCGTCCGCACGGACGACCGGCACGTCCACACCCGGAATCCACCGGTCCACGAAGACCATCGGCGTCCCCCCGCGCGCGGCGCCGAGCATCAGCGGCGAGCCGCCGTCGGTGGGGGACACGAGGAGGCCGTCGATACGGCGGTCCAGCAGGTTCCGTACGTGGTGGTCCTGGAGGTCCGGCCGCTCGTCGGCGTTGCCGATGATGACGCTGTAGCCCAGCGCGCGGGCCTCCTCCTCCACGGAGCGGGCCAGCTCGGTGAAGTACGGGTTCATCACGTCGCTGATGA
This sequence comes from Streptomyces sp. a15, assembly GCF_059026085.1. NCBI lineage: Bacteria > Bacillati > Actinomycetota > Actinomycetes > Kitasatosporales > Streptomycetaceae > Streptomyces > Streptomyces sp. A15. The sequence continues at coordinate 38,856 of NZ_JBWLKM010000065.1, forward strand.
CCAGGCCGAGGGTGTGGGTCTGGTCGGTGCGCAGCGACCGGGCGACGGCGTTGCGGCGGTAGCCCAGCAGCTCGACGGCGGCCAGCACGCGTGCGCGTGCGTCCGCGCTGACCGACGGATGGTCGTTCAGGACACGCGACACCGTGGCGACGGACACGTCGGCCTGGCCGGCGACGTCCTTGATGCTCGCCATCGCGGCTCCACCTCCTTGTGGACCTCATGGGCGCATGGAATCGATTACATCCCTGCGTAGAAAGGATTGGAATCGATTACACGGGAGGAAACAAGACCCCGAGATCGGATCGTGATGTCGCGGGGTGTTCCGGGGCGGTTCAGGCTGGAGGTGCGGAGTCGTTTCCTCAAGGGCCCCGGTGGGCCGGAACGGAGGACCCATGACGTCGGCGACTCGGAACGACGTTCCCCTCGCGCTCGAAGGCGACGGAGTGGAACTGCGCATCAAGCCGATCGGGGGCGGCATGTCGGTCGGCTACGTCAGCCTTCCGCAGGGCACGGACATGGGTCCGGCCCTCAAGGGCATGCCCGGCGACGCGTGCCAGTGCCCCCACTGGGGCTACCTGTTGAAGGGGCGGCTGAAGATGCTCACGGCCGCCGGCGAGGAGGAGTACGAGGCGGGTCAGGCGTACTACTGGGGCCCCGGCCATGTCCCGGTGGCCCTGGAGGACTGCGAGTTCGTGGAGTTCTCCCCGACCGAGGACTTCCAGAAGGTCATCGACCACGTGGTCGCGCAGGCCGGGTGACTTGTCGGTGCCGGACGGTCTTGTCGGTGCCGGGCGGTACCGTCGGATCATGGCTCAGGAAACGGGGAGCGGGGAGCGGCGGCTTGCCGTGCTCGAAGGCGTACTGGAGCGCATCACGTACGCCAACGAGGAGAACGGCTACACGGTCGCGCGGGTCGACACCGGCAAAGGCGCCGGCGACCTCCTGACGGTCGTCGGTGCGCTGCTCGGTGCCCAGGTCGGCGAGTCCCTGCGGATGGAGGGGCGTTGGGGCTCGCATCCGCAGTACGGCAAGCAGTTCACCGTCGAGAACTACACGACCGTCCTCCCGGCCACCGTCCAGGGCATCCGCCGCTACCTCGGCTCGGGTCTGGTCAAGGGCATCGGCCCGGTCTTCGCCGACCGCATCACCCAGCACTTCGGCCTGGACACCCTCCAGGTCATCGAGGAGGAGCCAAAGCGGCTCATCGAGGTCCCGGGCCTGGGCCCCAAGCGCACCAAGAAGATCGCCGACGCCTGGGAGGAGCAGAAGGCGATCAAGGAGGTCATGCTCTTCCTCCAGACCGTCGAGGTGTCCACGTCCATCGCGGTCCGCATCTACAAGAAGTACGGCGACGCCTCCATCTCCGTGGTGAAGAACCAGCCCTACCGGCTGGCCTCCGACGTCTGGGGCATCGGTTTCCTCACGGCCGACAAGATCGCCCAGTCCGTCGGCATCCCGCACGACAGCCCGGAGCGCGTCAAGGCGGGCCTCCAGTACGCCCTTTCGCAGTCCACCGACCAGGGCCACTGCTTCCTCCCCGAGGAACAGCTGATAGCCGACGCGGTCAAGCTCCTCCAGGTCGACACCGGCCTGGTCATCGAGTGCCTCGCCGAGCTCGCGGCGCCCCCGGAGGAGGGCGAGGATCCAGGAGTCGTACGGGAGAAGGTGCCCGGTCCGGACGGCGCCCCCGTCACCGCGATCTACCTCGTCCCCTTCCACCGCGCCGAACTCTCCCTCTCCGCCCAGCTGTTGCGCCTCCTGCGTACCGACCAGGACCGGATGCCCGGCTTCCAGGACGTGGCCTGGGACAAGGCGATGGGCTGGCTCGCCTCGCGCACCGGGACCGAGCTCGCCCCCGAGCAGGAGGCCGCCGTCAGGCTGGCGCTCAGCAAGAAGGTCGCCGTCCTCACCGGCGGCCCCGGCTGCGGCAAGTCCTTCACGGTCCGCTCGATCGTGGAGCTGGCCCGCGCCAAGAAGGCCAAGGTCGTGCTCGCCGCCCCCACCGGCCGCGCCGCCAAGCGCCTCGCGGAGCTCACCGGCGCCGACGCCTCCACCGTCCACCGCCTGCTGGAGCTGAAGCCCGGCGGCGACGCGGCCTACGACAAGGACCGCCCGCTGGACGCGGACCTGGTGGTGGTCGACGAGGCCTCGATGCTCGACCTGCTGCTCGCGAACAAACTGGTGAAGGCGGTGCCCCCGGGCGCCCATCTCCTCTTCGTCGGGGACGTCGACCAGCTGCCCAGCGTCGGCGCCGGCGAGGTGCTGCGCGACCTGCTCGCCGAGGGCGGCCCGATCCCGGCCGTGCGCCTCACGCGGGTGTTCCGCCAGGCCCAGCAGTCCGGCGTGGTGACCAACGCGCACCGGATCAACTCCGGGCAGCACCCCGTCACCGACGGCATGAAGGACTTCTTCCTGTTCGTCGAGGACGACACGGAGCAGGTCGGCCGGCTCACCGTGGACGTGGCGGCACGGCGGATTCCGGCCAAGTTCGGCCTCGACCCCCGCCGGGACATCCAGGTCCTCGCGCCCATGCACCGGGGACCCGCCGGCGCGGGCAACCTCAACGGCCTGCTCCAGCAGGCCATCACCCCGGGCCGCCCCGAACTGCCGGAGAAGAGGTTCGGCGGCAGGGTCTTCCGGGTCGGCGACAAGGTCACCCAGATTCGCAACAATTACGAGAAGGGCACCAACGGTGTCTTCAACGGCACCGTGGGCGTGGTCACCTCGCTCGACCCGGTCGACCAGCGCCTCACGGTGCTGACCGACGAGGACGAGGAGGTGCCGTACGAATTCGACGAACTGGACGAACTGGCCCACGCGTACGCGGTGACCATCCACCGTTCCCAGGGGAGCGAGTATCCGGCCGTGGTGATCCCGGTCACCACCAGTGCCTGGATGATGCTCCAGCGGAACCTGCTGTACACGGCGGTCACCCGGGCCAAGAAGCTGGTCGTCCTCGTCGGTTCACGCAAAGCGATCGGCCAGGCGGTGCGCACGGTGTCCGCGGGACGCCGCTGCACGGCACTCGACTTCCGGCTCTCGGGACTGTGACCGCAAAAAATGATCGATCAAATGAGTCATGTGGGTCACAGAGCTCTTCCGGAAGCGGGTTGAGGAGGGGCAGGATGGGCGAGTTGGCGGCACTCAGTGCCGCCGACAAGCCTAATGGTCGACCCCGAGTGCACTCTCATGCGCCAAATGGGGGATGGTAGAGACAGTCAGGGCAACCTCGAAGAAGAGGCACAACGTCGGTGAGGGATGACGTGAGCGAGCACACCAACAACGCTGTAGTACTGCGGTACGGCGACGGCGAGTACACCTACCCGGTGATCGACAGCACCGTCGGCGACAAGGGCTTCGACATCGGCAAGCTCCGCGCCCAGACCGGTCTGGTGACTCTGGACAGCGGTTACGGCAACACCGCCGCCTATAAATCCGCCATCACCTACCTCGACGGTGAACAGGGCATCCTCCGGTACCGCGGCTACCCGATCGAGCAGCTGGCCGAGCGCTCCTCCTTCCTGGAGGTCGCCTACCTGCTGATCAACGGTGAGCTGCCCACCGTCGACGAGCTCACCGTCTTCCGGAACGACATCACGCAGCACACCCTGCTGCACGAGGACGTCAAGAACTTCTACCGCGGCTTCCCGCGCGACGCCCACCCGATGGCCATGCTGTCGTCGGTCGTCTCCGCGCTGTCGACGTTCTACCAGGACAGCCACAACCCGTTCGACGAGAAGCAGCGCAACCTCTCGACGATCCGGCTGCTCGCCAAGCTTCCGACGATCGCGGCGTACGCGTACAAGAAGTCGATCGGCCACCCGTTCGTCTACCCGCGCAACGACCTCGGCTACGTCGAGAACTTCCTGCGCATGACCTTCTCGGTGCCGGCCCAGGAGTACGACCTCGACCCGGTCGTCGTCTCCGCGCTCGACAAGCTGCTGATCCTGCACGCGGACCACGAGCAGAACTGTTCGACGTCCACGGTCCGCCTGGTCGGCTCCTCGCAGGCGAACATGTTCGCGTCGATCTCGGCCGGCATCAACGCCCTGTGGGGCCCGCTGCACGGCGGCGCCAACCAGTCCGTCCTGGAGATGCTGGAGGGCATCCAGGCCAACGGCGGCGATGTCGACTCCTTCATCCGCAAGGTGAAGAACAAGGAGGACGGCGTCCGCCTGATGGGCTTCGGCCACCGGGTGTACAAGTCCTTCGACCCGCGCGCGAAGATCATCAAGGCCGCCGCGCACGACGTGCTGTCCGCCCTCGGCAAGTCCGACGAGCTGCTGGACATCGCGCTCAAGCTGGAGGAGCACGCGCTCTCCGACGACTACTTCGTCTCGCGCAACCTCTACCCGAACGTCGACTTCTACACCGGCCTGATCTACCGCGCCATGGGCTTCCCGACCGAGATGTTCACGGTCCTGTTCGCCCTCGGCCGCCTCCCGGGCTGGATCGCCCAGTGGCACGAGATGATCAAGGAGCCGGGATCCCGCATCGGCCGCCCGCGCCAGATCTACACGGGCGTCGTCGAGCGCGACTTCGTTCCCGTCGAGGAGCGCTGATCGCCGCAGGCGCCCAGCGCGGAGACTCCGCCTAGCGAAATGACGGAAGGCGCCCTGCCGCCGGTCCCCCCACGGGCCGGCGTACAGGGCGCCTTCCCATGTCCCGGTGCGGATTCCCCCCACGGGATCCGGCCGGGCGTCTGTGAGAAAACAGCGCCTGAATCGCTGTGAGCCGAAGCTCGGTTGAGCAAAACGAGCAGAACTCGTCGTACTACTGCTGTGTGCGATCTGCCGGGACAGCGCACGGACGGGAGGGCCGCTCAAAGCTCCCCGGTGTGCGTGCCCCGGCAACGCATCTCTGAGGAAGTCCCCCAAGACATCCCCAGATGCCAGTCAGCGCCCCCCAAGACGCTTTCTGACATCGTCAACTTAGACCTTCGAACCCCTTCGATGGTTACGTTCGCATCACTGTGATCTGCGTCTCTTGCATATGTCCGTTAGGTACGCAAGAGCCGGGTACTGCGAACGGGACCCAAGCGTAAGGATGATGCGCGAGCCTTGTGAAGAGCTTATGTGAGGCTGGCGCCGGACTCCAGGGGGGTCCGGCATCCGAATGCCCGCGGTCGAAGGCTGTTCGTCACAGCGAACGCGGACGGGACGGCGTTCTGCGTGGCATCTGGATCGCGTCAGCGGCCACCCGCAGGCTCCCGCGCACCGGCGTGGGTCGCGCGCCGCGCACGGCCTCGGCGCTGGTCCCTTGATCGCGTCCGACGGCCGATACGGCGCGTGCACATCCGTCCCGGCGGACCGCGACGGCTGTACGAGCGTCATGGCCGCCCTCGTCGCCGGCGCGGGCCAACTTGTGCGGCAGGTCCAGGGAGAGGCGTCCTGAGGTCACCTCGGGGCCCTCCACGGGCCCGCGTGGCCCCCGCGAGAAACGTGCGTGCCGGACGTGTCCGTACCCCACAGGGCACCCCGGACCGTACGCGACCGTACGCGACCGGTATCGGACGGTCGGTCGGTACGGTCCGGGGCGGGCGGCCGGTCTCAGGCCTTGCCGGTGAGCTCGAAGCCGGCCTCGTCGACGGCGGCGCGTACCGACTCCTCGTCGAGCGGCGTCGCGGACACGACGGTGACCTCACCGGTCGAGGCGACGGCCTTCACCGAGCTGACGCCGGGGAGCTCGGAGATCTCGCTCGAGACGGAGCCCTCGCAGTGTCCGCAGCTCATGCCGGTCACCTTGTAGACGGCGGTGACGGAACCCGGGGTGTCGGTCTGGGCGCTCATGTCGTTCTCCTCGTCGGGGCGAGTGGAATTCTGCTTTCCACAGCCACACTATACCCCCAGGGGGTATCCATCAAAGATGCGTGCCCCGTGCCTTCGCCGCGGTCAGGCGGTCAGGCGGTCGTGGTGGCGTCGGGCCGGCCGAGTCTCTCCCCGACCAGCGGGTCGAGGTAGCGGACCAGGGCGTTCTTCAGTTCCTGGACGTAGGCCTCGCGCTCGGCGCCCTCGTGGGCGAGGACCAGTTCGAGGCCGGCCTTGTACATGCCCAGGCACATGTGCGCGGTACGCGTGAGGTCGGCCGGGGACGCATCCGGCAGGAACGAGGAGAGCAGGCCCTCGATGCGGGAGTGCAGGGTGGCGTGCAGCGCGTCGTGCGCCTCGGTGATCCGGCCGGGGACGTCGGGGCCGTGCATCAGTGCGAAGAACACCGGGTGCTGGCAGTTGAAGTCGATGAACCGCTCGACGGCCGCGCCGACGGCCTCCTCCAGCGGGGTCACGGGGTCGATCGGTGCGAGCGCCTCGCCGTAGGTGTCCCGCATCTCGTGCATGAGCCGGTCGCCCAGCTCGATCGCGATCGCTTCCTTGTTCGGGAAGAACTGGTACAGCGTGCCCGGCGAGACGCCCGCCTCGCGGGCGATGGCGTTGGTGCTGGCAGCCGTGTAACCGGTGGTACTGAAGACGGTGGCGGCGGCTTCGAGGAGCTGGGTGATGCGGCGCTCGCCGCGGGCCTGGCGGCGGGGCGGCTGCTCCTGCTGTTCATCCTGTCCCTGGCTTTCGGGCGCCTGCTTCTCCGGGCTGTCGGGCACGGGTTTTCCCCAACTCTCCGCACGTGGTTGACAAACGCGAGCGGTCGCTCGCATTCTGATGGAACGCGAGCGATCTCTCGTGTTTGCCAGTTTATGCGTTCCACGGTGAAGGGGACACCGCACGATGACCGAAGTCAACGGCCCGCCGCGCGTCGGAGGCTGGACCCGATTCGTGACCGCCCGCCCCCGGTTGTCGCTGCTCGCGGCCCTGGTGCTCACCGTGCTCGCCGTGCTGGCGGGCAGCGGGGTCGCCGACCGCCTGGGCGCCGGCGGCTGGGAGGACCCGGACGCCGAGTCGACGTATGCGACCAAGGCCCTGGAGCGCGAGTTCCCCGACTCCCAGCCCAACTTCCTGCTCCTGGTGGACTCGGGCGCATCCTCGGTCGACGACCCGGCGGTCGCCGCCGAGGCCGAGCGGCTCGCCGAGCGACTGGCCGGGGAGCAGGGCGTCATAGGCGTCAGCTCCTACTGGCAGGCCGGCGCCGCACCCGCCCTGCGCGCGAAGGACGGCCGCGAGGCGCTGATCGCCGCCCGGATCACGGGCGACGAGAAGGAGATGGGCGAGACCCTGGACCGCATCGCCCCCTCCTACCGGGGGGCGCACGGCCCGGTGGAGGTGAAGGTCGGCGGCCCGGTCGCCGTGCGGCACGAGATGCAGACGATCATCCAGGAGGACCTGACCCGCGCCGAGATGATCGCCCTGCCGGTCACGCTGGTACTGCTGGTGATGGTCTTCGGCAGCGCGGTCGCCGCCCTGCTGCCCCTCGGCATCGGCATCGTCGCGATCCTCGGCACGAACGCGGTGCTGCGCGGCCTCACCGAGGTCACCGACGTCTCCGTCTTCGCACTGAACCTCACCACGGCCCTGGGCCTCGGCCTCGCCATCGACTACGCCCTCTTCATCGTCCGCCGCTTCCGCGAGGAACTGTCCGCCGGCGCCGAGCCGTTGACAGCGGTCGGCACAACCCTGCGCACGGCCGGCCGCACCGTGCTCTTCTCCGCGCTCACGGTCGCCGTCTCACTGGCGGCGATGATGCTCTTCCCGCAGTACTTCCTGCGGTCCTTCGCGTACGCCGGTATCGCGGTCGTCCTGCTGGCCGCGGCGGCCGCGCTGATCCTGCTGCCGGCGGCCCTGGTCCTGCTGGGCCACCGGGTCAACTCGCTGGACCTGAGGCGCGTGTTCCGGCGCGGCAGGCAGCCGCGAGCGGCCGCGGAGGGGAGCGGCGCCTGGGCGCGTACCGCGAGCCTCGTCATGCGCCGCGCCCCCTTCTTCGCCCTGGGCACCACGGCCGTGCTCGTCCTGCTCGGACAGCCCTTCCTGGGCGTGAAGTTCGGCACCGCCGACGACCGCCAACTGCCCTCCAGCGCCGAGTCCCACGTCGTGCAGCAGCACATCAGGGACGGCTTCCCCGGCAGCCCCGGCGGCGGCCTCGAAGTCCTCGCCGAAGGGCGGGCGACCGAGGCGCAGTACGCCGCGTACAAGGAGCGGATCGCCGACCTGTCCGAGGTGCAGCGGGTCGACGGCCCGCTCGTCAAGGGCGACTCGGCGTACTTCACGGTGCTGCCGAAGGGCGAGGCGGTCGACGACCCGGCCCAGCGCCTGGTGGACGAACTGCGGGCCACGGGCGCCCCCTTCGACACCGAGGTGACCGGCACGGCCGCCGTCCTGGTCGACTCCAAGGACGCGATAGCCGAGCAACTGCCCCTCGCGGGCGCCTTCATCGTGATCGTCACCCTGCTCCTGGTGTTCCTGCTGACAGGCAGCGTGCTGATACCGATCCAGGCGGTCGTGCTCAACGCGCTCAGCCTGACGGCGATGTTCGGCGCGGTGGTCTGGGTCTTCCAGGACGGCCATCTGTCCGGCCTGCTCGGCTTCACCAGCCCTGGCTCCATAGAGACGACCCTGCCGGTCCTGATGTTCTGCGTGGCCTTCGGACTGTCGATGGACTACGGCGTCTTCCTGCTCTCCCGCATCAAGGAGGAGTACGACAAGACGGGCGACCACGACGAGGCGGTCCGGCACGGGCTGCAGCGCACGGGCGGGCTGATCACGGCGGCCGCGGTCATCCTCGCCGTGGTGATGGTCGCGATCGGCACGTCCAGGGTGACCAACACCAAGATGCTCGGCCTGGGCATCGCCCTGGCGGTCCTGATGGACGCGATGATCGTCCGCAGCCTTCTGGTCCCGGCGGTCATGCGCCTCACCGGCCGGGCGACCTGGTGGGCCCCGAGGCCGCTCAGGCGGTTCCACGAGCGGTTCGGACTGAGCGAGGCTGGCGCGGGATCCGCGTCGGCCATGGAACAGGACCGGGACAAGGTGGCGGCGCGCGGCTAGGGTCTGTCCGGCGGATCAGGACGCAGGAAATCGACGGCGCCTCATTGACGCGGGTGAGCGGGGCTTGGTGCGTCGAGCTGCAAGGCGGAGGAGGGCGTTGATGCGATGGGGGTCCCCCCGCTCGAGCGAAGTCGAGAGTGGGGGAATCGGCAACCGACGACAACGCCGCAGATCGG
>NZ_JBWLKM010000066.1:0-47804 GCF_059026085.1 Streptomyces sp. a15
GATCGGCGCCCGCCGCGGAGCGGCTGATGTCACTGCTGCCCCGCGTCTGCGGCATGATCCGCCGGACAGGCCCTAGGGAACCGGCCACCGAACGAACTCTTTTGCCCATCCTTTAATCTTGGTGGGCCACTCGGTCCTCCATGAAAGGTGTGAGCGTCCGCCCATGGGCGAACCTCCCAGTACGCGACATCGCGCGATCCTCCCTGCCCTGCCCGACCATGGGACGGAGGTGACCCGATGACGGAAGTGCTTCTGCTGCTGGTGGCGATCCTGCTCTCGCTGATCTGTGGTGCCTTCGTCGCCGCGGAGTTCTCGCTGACCACCGTCGACCGCGGCGATCTGGAGCGCGCGGTCGAGCGCGGCGAGCGGGGCGCGGCCGGGGCCCTGAAGGCCGTACGCAGCCTCACCTTCCAGCTCTCCGGCGCGCAGCTCGGCATCACGGTCACCAACCTGGTGGTCGGCATGCTCTCCGAGCCGTCGATCGCCGCGCTGATCGCGGGCCCGCTGGAATCGGCCGGCGTCTCCCGCTCCACGGCGAGCTCCCTGGCCCTGGTGCTCGGTACGGCCCTGTCGACGGTGTTCCTGATGGTCGTCGGCGAACTGGTGCCGAAGAACTGGGCGATCTCCTCGCCGCTGGCCGTGGCCAAGCGGGTGGGCAACGCGCAGCGCTGGTTCAGCGCCGCGTTCCGCCCCTTCATCACCCACCTCAACAACACCGCCAACCGTGCGGTGCGCCTCTTCGGGCTGGAGCCCGCCGAGGAGCTGGCCTCGGCGCGCGGGCCGCAGGAGCTGGCCGCGCTGGCCCGGCACTCGGCCCGGGAGGGCGCCCTGGAGGCGGACACCGCCGAGCTCTTCGTACGGACGCTGAACCTCGCCGACCTGACCGCGGAGAACGTGATGACTCCGCGCGTGCAGGTCATCGCCCTGGACGTCCAGGCGACCTGCGAGGACGTGGCGAACGCGACCCGGGCGACCGGCCTGTCCCGGTTCCCGGTCTACCGCGGCAACCTCGACTCGGTCGTGGGCACCGCGCACATCAAGGACGTCCTGGCGGTGCCCGCGGAGCTCCGCACCCGCGTGTCCGTGTCCGAGCTGATGCGCGAGCCGCTCCTGGTCCCGGAGTCCCTCACCGTCGACCGGCTCCTGGACCGGCTGTCCGGCAAGCGCACGATGGCCGTGATCATCGACGAGTACGGCGGCACGGCGGGCGTGGCCACGCTGGAGGACATCGTCGAGGAGGTCGTCGGCGAGGTGCGGGACGAGCACGACCCGCACGAGACGCCCGACCTGGCCCGGGCCGGCACCGACGACGAGGGCCGCGCCCTGTACTCCGCGGACGGCTCCACCCGCACCGACCAGCTCGCCCGCGTCGGCCTGAGGGCCCCCGAGGGGCCGTACGAGACCCTGGCCGGCCTCGTCGCGACGGAGCTCGGCCGCATCCCCGCCGTCGAGGACCGGGTCGAGGTCGCGGGCTGGCTGCTGGACGTGGTGGACGCGTCGGGCCGCAGGGCCGCGCGGCTGCTGCTGCACGCACCGCTGCATGAAGGGATGACGGAGGTGGAGGGCAAGTGACCGCCGTTCAGTTGCTGATCGGTCTGGCGACCCTCGTCGTCAATGCCTTCTTCGTGGGCGCGGAGTTCGCGCTGATCTCCGTACGCCGCAGCCAGATCGAGCCGCATGCCGACCAGGGCGACCGGCGCGCGAAGAGCGTGCTGTGGGGTCTGCAGCACGTGTCCGCGCTGATGGCGGCCGCACAGCTCGGCATCACGCTGTGCACCCTGGTCCTGGGTGTGGTCGCGGAGCCGGCCATCGCGCATCTGCTGGAGCCGGTGTTCCATGCCATGGGTGTGCCCGCCGGCGCCGGGCACGCGGTCTCCTTCGTGATCGCGCTGACCCTGGCGACGTATCTGCACATGCTGCTCGGCGAGATGATCCCGAAGAACATCGCGCTCGCGGAGCCGGTGCGCAGCGCGCTGGTGCTCGGCCCTCCGCTGGTCGCCCTGTCCCGGGCGCTGCGGCCGGTGATCTTCACGATCAACGCCTTCGCCAACACCCTGCTGAAGCTCCTCAGGGTCGAGACCAAGGACGAGGTCGCGGCCACCTTCTCGGACGCCGAGCTGGCCCGGATCGTACGGGACTCCGGCGAGGCGGGGCTGATCGACGACCGTGCGCGGGAGCGGCTGCACGACGCGCTGGAACTGGGGCGCCGGCCGGTGCGGGACGTGGTGCTCCCCCTGGAACGCGTCGTCTACGCGCGCGTGGGCATCACTCCGGAGCAGCTGGAGCAGCTCTCGGCCGAGTCCGGGTTCTCCCGCTTCCCGGTGGTGGACGACGGGCGCCGCATCGTCGGCTACCTGCATGTGAAGGACGCGCTGGACGCCGCTCCGCGGAACGTGCCGTTCCGGGTGCAGGACATGCGGCCCAGCGCCCGGGTGCGGGAGAGCACCCCGCTGGACGACGTCCTGACGGCGATGCGGGGCAGCCGTACGCATCTCGCGGCCGTGCTGGGCTCCGACGGGCGGCTGACCGGTCTGGTGACCATGGAGGACGTGCTGCGGGAGCTGTTCGGGCAGCGGGCCTGATCGGTGAGGTGCGGGGGCCCGGGCCGACCGACCGGCGGGTATGGCCCCGGGTTACCATCTGTGACGCCATGCAGAAGAACCCCACGTACACCAGCCTGGTCTCGGTCGGCGACTCCTTCACCGAGGGCATGTCGGACCTGCTGCCGGACGGCAGCTACCGGGGCTGGGCCGACCTGCTCGCCGGGCGGATGGCCGCCCACTCCCCCGGCTTCCAGTACGCGAACCTCGCGGTGCGCGGCAAGCTGATCGGGCAGATCGTCGCCGAGCAGATCGACGTGGCGGCGGCCATGCGGGCCGACGTGGTCACGCTGGTCGGCGGGCTCAACGACACGCTCCGGCCCAAGTGCGACATGGGGCGGGTGCGCGCGCTGCTGACGGAGGCCGTGGAGCGGCTCGCCCCGTCCTGCGAGCAGCTGGTGCTGATGCGCAGCCCGGGGCGCCAGGGCCCGGTCCTGGAGCGTTTCCGGCCGCGCATGGAGGAGCTGTTCGAGTGCATCGACGGCCTCGCCGAGAAGCACGGCGCGCTGGTGGTCGACCTGTACGGGGCGCCGTCGCTCGGCGATCCCCGGATGTGGGACGTGGACCGGCTGCACCTGAGCGGCGAGGGGCACCGGCGGGTCGCGGAGGCCGTGTGGCAGGGGCTCGGCTACGAGCCCGAGGACACCGAGTGGCGCACACCGCTGCCCCTCACACCACCGCCGGGCTGGGCCGCCCGCCGGGTCGCGGACGCCCGCTTCGCCCGCCAGCACCTGCTGCCGTGGATCGGCCGCCGCCTGACGGGCCGCTCCTCGGGCGACGGACTCCCGCCGAAGCGGCCGGAGCTGTCGCCGTACGAGGGGCCCGCGGAGTAACCCGCCATGGCCACGCGGGTGATCAACGTCAGGGGCCGGCTCCACGAGTACGGCCCCCGGCTGGAACACGCCCCGGCGGACGTGGTCTACGTCGGCCGCCGCTGGACCATGGGCGGCTGGGACCTGCCCCGGCACCCGTTGTACAACCCGTTCGCCTACGACACCCCGGCGAAGCGGCGGGACGGCACCCGGGCGGAGGTCATGGCGAAGTACCGGGCGTACCTCCTCGAGCGGCCCGGGCTGCTGGAGCTGGTGCCGCCGCTGCGCGGGAAGGCGCTGGCCTGCTGGTGTGCGCCGGAGTTGTGCCATGCGGAGGTGCTGGCGGAGCTCGCGGAGACGCTCTCGTAGGTTCCGACAAGGGCACCCGTGGCGCTGGCCTGCAGGAATCGCCAGTAGAATCCGTACACGTGACTTCCGCTCCCGCCAAGCCCCGCATCCCGAACGTCCTCGCCGGACGCTACGCCTCCGCCGAGCTCGCCACGCTCTGGTCGCCCGAGCAGAAGGTGAAGCTGGAGCGTCAGCTCTGGCTCGCCGTGCTGCGGGCCCAGAAGGACCTCGGGATCGAGGTGCCGGACGCGGCGATCGCCGACTACGAGCGCGTCCTCGACCAGGTCGACCTGGCCTCGATCGCCGAGCGCGAGAAGGTCACGCGGCACGACGTGAAGGCGCGGATCGAGGAGTTCAACGCCCTCGCCGGGCACGAGCACGTGCACAAGGGCATGACCTCCCGGGACCTCACCGAGAACGTGGAGCAGCTGCAGATCCGGCTCTCCCTGGAGCTGGTGCGCGACCGTACGGTGGCCGTGCTGGCGCGGCTCGGGAAGCTGGCGGGCGAGTACGGCGAGCTGGTCATGGCCGGCCGTTCGCACAACGTGGCCGCGCAGGCGACGACCCTCGGCAAGCGGTTCGCGACCGCGGCCGACGAGCTGCTCGTGGCGTACGGCCGGGTCGAGGAGCTCCTCGCCCGCTACCCGCTGCGCGGGATCAAGGGCCCGGTCGGTACGGCGCAGGACATGCTGGACCTGCTGGGCGGGGACGCGGGCAAGCTGGCGGATCTGGAGCAGCGGATCGCCGGGCACCTGGGCTTCTCGCAGGCGTTCACCTCGGTCGGCCAGGTCTACCCGCGCTCGCTGGACTACGAGGTGGTGACCTCGCTGGTGCAGCTGGCGGCGGCCCCGTCGTCGCTGGCGAAGACGATCCGCCTGATGGCCGGGCACGAGCTGGTGACCGAGGGCTTCAAGCCGGGCCAGGTCGGCTCGTCCGCGATGCCGCACAAGATGAACACCCGTTCCTGCGAGCGCGTCAACGGCCTGATGGTCATCCTGCGCGGATACGCGTCGATGACCGGTGAGCTGGCCGGCGACCAGTGGAACGAGGGGGACGTGTCCTGCTCGGTGGTGCGCCGAGTGGCCCTCCCCGACGCGTTCTTCGCGCTCGACGGTCTGCTGGAGACGTTCCTGACGGTGCTCGACGAGTTCGGCGCCTTCCCGGCCGTCGTCGCCCGTGAGCTGGACCGCTACCTGCCGTTCCTCGCCACCACCAAGGTGCTGATGGGCGCGGTGCGCGCCGGCGTCGGCCGTGAACTCGCGCACGAGGCGATCAAGGAGAACGCGGTCGCCTCCGCGCTGGCGATGCGCGAGCAGGGCGCCGAACGCAACGAACTGCTGGACAAGCTGGCCGCCGACGAGCGCCTTCCGCTCGACCGTGCCCAGCTGGACGCGCTGATGGCCGACAAGCTGTCCTTCACGGGCGCCGCGGCCGACCAGGTCGCCACGGTCGTCGGCCGCGTCGAGGAGATCGTGAAGCAGCGCCCGGAGGCCGCGGGTTACACCCCCGGAGCGATCCTCTGACCCGCTTCACTCCCGAGGAGTTGGAGGCCGCCCGCGACCGTCTGGTACCGGACGTCGTCGCGGACGGCCTCCGCGTGCTGTTCTGCGGCATCAACCCCGGCCTCATGACGGCCGCGACGGGCCACCACTTCGCCCGCCCCGGCAACCGGTTCTGGCCGGTGCTGCACCTGTCCGGGTTCACGCCGAGGCTCCTGAAGCCGTCCGAGCAGCAGGAGTTGCTGTCGTACGGGCTCGGCATCACGAACGTCGTGGCCCGGGCGAGCGCGCGGGCCGACGAGCTGAGCGCGGAGGAGTACCGGGAGGGCGGGCGGCTGCTGGCACTCAAGGTGGCCCGGCTGCGGCCGCGTTGGCTGGCCGTCGTCGGGGTCACCGCCTACCGGGCCGCGTTCGACGACCGCAAGGCCCAAGTGGGGCCGCAGGAGCGGACGATCGGGGACACGCGGGTGTGGGTGCTGCCGAATCCGAGCGGGCTGAACGCGCACTGGACGGCCGCGACGATGGCAGAGGAGTTCGCGCGGTTGCGGGTGGCGGCGGAAGCTTAGGGCAGGCGGCGGGGGCGGAGGCTCAGAGGCGGGGGCGGAGGCTCACAGACAGGGCGGAGGCTCACAGGCGGGTCCGGAGGGCAAAGGCAGGTCCTGGAGGCGCCCTAGAGGATGTCGGCGCCCCACGCCGTCGCCTGCGGCAGGAACCTGTTCTTGGCCGCGTGGGCCGCCATGCGGGCGTTGCGCGCCTGGGCCTCGGGGCCGTCCGGCAGGTGGAACTCCTCGCCCGCCCGCGCGGAACCGGCCTGCACGTCGGTGGCGGTCGCCAGCCGTCGGCTCACGTACCGGTCGAGCGCGTCGGGTACGTCGGCCGGGGTCGCACCCGTGAGGGCGTCGCCGAGTACGGCCGCGTCCAGGATCGCCTGTGCCGCGCCCTGCGCCTGGAACGGCACCATCGCGTGGGCGCTGTCGCCCAAGAGAGTCACCCGTCCGATGTTCCATCGGGCGAGCGGGGCACGGGTGTAGAGGCCGTAGCGGAACACCTGTCCCGCGCGTTCCAGGACGTCGAGCACGCGGGGGTCCCACCCGTCGAACTCCCGCAGTTGCTCTCCCGGTTCCGCCCGAGCGGTCCACGACTCCTGCGCCGCCTCTGTCCCGAACACGGCCACGACGTTGAGCAGTTCCCCGCGACGCACCCGGTAGTGGACGAAGTGCCGGCCCGGTCCGAGCCAGACGCCGAGTTCCGGCAGGTCCAGGTCGGCCACCTGGTCGGCCGGGAGTACCGCCCGGTAGGCGGCGGTTTTCGAGAACACCGCCTCGTCCGCGCCGAAGAGCCACTGGCGGGCCGCGGACCGTATCCCGTCGGCTGCCACAACCAGGTCCGCGCGCAGGTGCTCGCCGCCGGCCGTGGTCACGTAGGCGACGTCGTCGTCCTGGTCGATTCCAACGACAGCCGTGTTCAGGCGCACCGACCGGGGCGGCACCGCGGCGGCCAGGGCCTGCTGGAGATCGGCCCGGTGGAGCAGGAGGTAGGGCGCCCCGAACGCGTCCTCGACCTCGCGGCCCAGCGCGTAGCGGCAGATCTCCGCTCCGTCGGACCAGGTGCGGAAGCTCAGGTGGGAGGGGCGGGCGGCGTGCGCGGCGACCTCGTCGAGGAGGTCGAGTCGGCGCAGCACGCGGGTGGCGTGGGGCGCGAGTTGGATCCCGGCTCCGATCTCGGTGAACCGCGGCGTCTGCTCGACGAGTGTGACCTCATGGCCGGCGCGGCGCAGGCTCAGCGTCGCGGCCAGTCCCCCGATGCCCGCCCCTACGACGATCGCCCGCATGCCACGACCTCACTTCGACGCCAGTCGCGTGCCCCTCTCCCGACCGGCGGCCCTGCCGAACACGGGGGCGTCGGTCAACCGGAGACGTCCGAAATGGCCGGTAACAGCGCTCGGTCACGGCGGGTCGATCTCCGTGACCACGGCGAGGAGTCGGACCTCGTCGGACGGGTTCAGGTCGGCGACGGCCACCCCGACCCAACGGCCGGTGCCCTCCGCCTCCCACACGTACGCGAGGCGTGCGTCCGAGCTGAGCATCGCCCAGGGCTCGGGTATCTCCTCCCGCTCGGTACGCAACAGGGTGGTCTGCAGGCTCATTGGTGCCGTGTGTCCCCAGCGCGGCGCCAGCAGTTCGTACAGGGCGTCCCGGTCCTTTTCGTACTGCTCCACCGTCGTGGCGCGCACCCCGCATTCGCTGTCCGCCGCACCCTGGCTTCTCTCTAACACCGCGACGTGGTACCCGGGTCCCTCCACGCCGACGTCCGACGAGCCGCGCTCCACCGGAAAGGGTCGGAAGCACAGCTCGTCGATGAGCGCGATGTGCCGTGCGATGTTCATGTGGTCCAGTAAACCCGGCGCCACTGACAATTGGTGTGGCGTCAGGCATACCGGCGTCAGGCGTCCCGGCGCCGCACGCTCCACGCCCCCGCCAGCAGCGCCGCCGCCGTCCACAGCGCGGTCACCGCGAGCCCGGACCACGGGCCCAGTGGGCCGTCGTACGTCTGGTGGAGGACCACCTGGCCGGCCCTGTCGGGCAGGAAGTCGGCGACGGTGCCCGCCGCGTCCCCGACGACGAACGAGACGACGAGGATGAACGGGATCAGAAGGGACAGCGTGGCGACTCCGCTGCGCAGCAGGGCAGCCAGACCGGCCGCGAACAATGCCATCAGCATCAGGTAGATCCCGCCGCCCACGACCCCGCGCAGCTGCTCCTCGACGGTGAGCCCGCTCGCCGCTTCGCCGAGGCCGGCCCGTGCCACGACGAGGGCGACGAAGGCGGTGAGCAGTCCCACGAGGAGGGCGGGTACGGCGATCGCGGTCACCTTGGCGGCGAACCAGCGTCCGCGCTGCGGCACCGCGGCGAAGGTCAGCCGGAGCCCACCCCCGTGGAGTTCTGACGACACGGCCATCGCACCGAAGGAGATCGCGGCGATCTGGCCGGGCGCGACCCCGGACAGCGCCATGAACAACGGGTCGAACTCGGGGTCGGACGTCTCGGAGACCCCGGCGATGGCGGAGAAGGCGGTGGTCGCGGCGAACACCGCCAGCAGTGCTCCGCACAGCGAGCGCAGTGTGCGGATCTTCAGCCACTCGGCGCGCAGAACGGGTGCGAACGACATGTCAGGCCTCCTGCGGCTGCGTCGCGGACGGGTGGGCGGCGAACTCGGCTTCCGGGGCCGTGAGATCGAGATAGGCCTGTTCCAACGTGCCTTCCACAGCAGCCAGTTCGAGGACCGGCACGCCCGCGCTCGACATGAGGCGGCCGATGTCGTCCACGCGCGCGTGGTGCACGGTCCAGTGCCCGTCCTCGTGCTGCTCGGCGTCGTGGCCGTGCCGGGCGAGGACCGCCTTGAGCGCGGTGGGGTCCGATGTACGGATGCGTACGCGGGGCCGCACGCGCGCATGGATGAACTCCCGCATCGGGGTGTCGGCGAGCAGGCGGCCGCGGCCGAGGACCACGAGATGGTCGGCGAAGGACGCGGTCTCGTTCATCAGATGGCTGGAGACCAGGACCGTGCGTCCCTCGGCCGCGAGCCGGCGCAGCAACTCGCGGATCCAGATGATGCCTTCGGGGTCGAGGCCGTTCGACGGCTCGTCGAGCATGACCACTTCGGGGTCGCCGAGCAGGGCGCCGGCGATGCCGAGCCGCTGGCGCATGCCCAGGGAGTACGTCCGCACCCGGCGCCGCGCCACCGAGGCGAGCCCGGTCTCCTCCAGCAGTTCGTCGACCCGGCGGTCCGGGATGCGGTTGCCCGCCGCCAGGGTGCGCAGGTGGTCGCGGCCGGTGCGGGAGCCGTGTGCGGCCTGCGCGTCGAGCAGGGCGCCCACCTGGTGGAGGGGTTCGCGCAGCGTGGCGTAGGCGCGGCCGCCGATCGTGGCGGAGCCGGAGGTCGGCCGGTCGAGGCCGAGCACCAGCCGCATGGTGGTGGACTTTCCGGCGCCGTTGGGGCCGAGGAAGCCGGTGACGCGGCCGGGCAGGACACGGAAGGTGAGGTGGTCGACGGCTCGTCGGGTGCCGTACTCCTTGGTGAGGTCCTGGACGTCGATGCTGGTCATGGCAGCAGCCTGGCCGCGGGGAGGGGGGCGGGGCCTCCCCCGCGCGTGGAGATCGTCTCCCCCGTGCGGGGGAGGTCCGTTGTCAGTGGCGGCTGGCACGATGACGAAATGGCCCGCATGCTGCGCCCGTTCGGTCGGGCGGTGACCTACACACGATTGCTGCATTTGTTCATCGCCATCGTGTGGCCGAGCATGTGGCTGTTCATCGAGGAAGCGTGGTGGACCTGGGTGGTGGCGGCCGCGGTGCTCGTCCCGGTCGGGCTGGTGCCCGCGATGCGTACCGTGGAGGGGCTGCAGGCCAGGCTGCTGCTGACCGGTCACCGGCCCGACAGTGAGAGCACCGACATCGTCGTCGCGCCGTCCGCCTCCTGGGGCGACCGGGGGCGGCTCGTCGTGTGGCTGGAGGCGCGGCTGCTGCTCGGCTGCGCGACCTCGTTCCTCACCGTCCAACTGCTCCTCGCTTCGGTGGACTTGGTGTCGTCGGCGTTCGGCCGTGACGTCGAGGAGGGTGTGCTGTTCCTCCTCGACGGCCACCAGTGGTGGCACGTGCTGCTCGTGCCCCTGGCGCTGGTCGCGCTGGCGGTGACCGTGGTCGCCCCGGGCCAGCTCATCACCGCACTCGCCCGCCGCCTCCTCGGCCCCTCCCCCGCCGAGCGGCTCGCCGCCATGGAGGAGCGCACCGAGCAGCTGCTCGAGCGCACCCGCATCGCCCGGGAACTGCACGACTCGATCGGCCATGCGCTGACCGTGGCCGTGGTGCAGGCGGGCGCCGCGCGCGCGGCCGGCGATCCCGCGTTCACGGACCGCGCCCTGGACGCGATCGAGGAGACCGGCCGGGCCGCGCTGGAGGACCTGGAGCGGGTGCTGGGCATCCTGCGGGAGTCGCAGCGGCCTGTCAGCAGTCGCCCGACGCTCACCGACGCCGACCGTCTGCTGGAGTCGGCCCGCGCCTCCGGGGCGAAGGTCGACATCGACGTGACCGGGCCCCTGGACACCGTGCCCGGACCGGTCTCCCGCGAGGGCTACCGCATCCTCCAGGAGTCGCTGACCAACGTGTTGCGGCACGCGGGAGCCGTCCCCGTCCGGGTCCGCATCGAGGTGGACGACAGCAGTCTCGGCCTGGAGGTCCGTAATCCGCTCACCGCCGACATACCCGGCCCCGGCCGGGGCAGCGGCCTGCGCGGCATACGCGAGCGCGCGGCCCTGCTCGGCGGCCGTGCGCACACCGGGCCGGACCAGGGCGACTGGCAGGTGCAGGTCGAACTGCCGTTGCGCTGATCTACGCTGGCCGGATGCCGGTCACCGTTCTCCTCGTCGACGACGAGCCGCTCGTACGTGCCGGTCTGCGGGCCGTGCTGGAGGCGCAGCCCGACATCGAGGTCGTCGGGGAGGCGGCCGACGGGGCGGCGGTGATCCCGCTGGTGCGGCAGCTGCGGCCCGACGTGGTCGCCATGGACGTACGCATGCCGCTCATGGACGGCATCGAGGCCACGCGCGCGGTGCTGCGGACGGTCGACGATCCGCCGAAGATCCTCGTGGTGACGACGTTCGAGAACGACGAGTACGTCTACGAGGCGCTGCGGGCCGGGGCCGACGGGTTCCTGCTGAAGCGGGCGCGTCCGGCCGAGATCGTGCACGCGGTGCGGCTGGTCGCCGAGGGCGAGTCGCTGCTGTTCCCGGCCTCGGTGCGGCAGCTCGCCGCCGAGTACGGCGACGACGGCGGCAACCGCGCGGCCCGCGCCGTGATGGAGCGCGCCCAGCTGACCGAGCGGGAGGCCGAGGTGCTGCGGCTGATGGCCCGCGGCCTGTCGAACGCGGAGATCGCCGCCCGGCTGGTGGTCGGGACGGAGACGGTGAAGTCGCACGTCAGCGCCGTACTGGCGAAGCTGGGGGCGCGGGATCGTACGCAGGCCGTGATCGCGGCGTACGAGTCGGGGTTCGTGGCGCCGGGCTGACCGGAACGCGTCGGCGGGCCGACGGCCCCAAGGACGGGAAACCCGCGGTGGGCCCGGACGGCCGACCGGCCGGATCCGGTCGGCGGGGCCGGGAGGCCGTCTCGCGCGTCCCGGCACTCGCCGGGGTCCGCCGCGCCGAGTACGATCCGGCCAACACGCGCACGAGCTGGGAGGACGGACGTTGGGGCGGCTGACCGGCGGGGATCCCTCGCTGCTGCGAAGGATCAACTCCGCGGTGGTGCTGCACGCGCTGCGCGCCACCGACTGCGCGACGCTGACCGAGATCACCCGGGTGACCGGACTGTCCCGGCCGACCGTCGAAGGTGTCGTCGAAGGGCTTATCGAGGCCGGTTACGTCGTCGAGAAGGCGGCCGACGAGAGCGTGGAGCGGCGGCAGGGGCGGCCCGCGCGGCGGTTCCGGTTCCGGGCCGAGGCCGGGCATCTGCTGGGGGTGGAGATCGGGGCGCACCGCGTGGCCGCGCTCCTGTCCGACCTGGACGGCCGGATCATCGGCGCGCAGGCCAAGGACGTCGACGAGACGGCCTCGGCGGACGAGCGCCTGGAGCGGCTGCGCACCGCGGTGGCCGAACTGCTGCGCCGGGCCGGGGTCGCGCGCGGCTCGCTGCGGGCCGTGGGCGTCGCCACGCCGGGGATCATCGAGGCGGACGGCACGGTCCGGCTGGGGACCGCGCTGCCCGAGTGGACGGGGCTGCGCCTCGGCGAGCGGCTGAGCCGCTCCTTCAAGTGCCCGGTGCTGGTCGAGAACGACGCCAACGCGGCGGCGGTCGCCGAGCACTGGAAGGGCTCCGCCACCGAGTCCGACGACATCGTGTTCGTGCTGGCCGGGCTGAGCCCGGGCGCCGGCGCGCTGATCGGCGGACAGCTGCACCGCGGCTACGGCGGGGCGGCCGGCGAGATCGGCGCCCTGCACCTGCTGGGCCGCGAGGTCACCCCGGAGACACTGCTGTCCACCACGGGCGAGCCCCTGCACCCGCTGGACGAGCAGGCGGTCGCCGCGGTCTTCGCGCAGGCCCGCGAGGGCGACCAGCGGGCCCGCGCGGCCGTCGACCGGTTCATCCAGCGGCTCGTGCACGACGTGGCGGCACTCGTGCTGGCCCTCGATCCGGAACTGGTCGTGGTCGGCGGCTGGGCGGCCGGACTGGACGGCGTACTGGAACCGCTGCGCAGTGAGCTGGCGCGCTACTGTCTGCGGCCCCCGAAGGTCGCCCTCTCGCTGCTGGGCGAGGCGGCCGTGGCCACCGGCGCGCTGCGGCTGGCCCTCGACCATGTGGAGGAGCAGCTGTTCGCGGTGGAGAGGACGATGACGGCCCGGCGGTGAGGGCCACCCGCACGGAACAGCGCCCCGCAGCCGGCTGCGGGGCGCTGAGCATGGCACTACGGCGGTCAGGACGCCCGGCGCTCCGGGGCACCGACCAGGTGACTCAGGAGGCCCGCCGCTCGGGTCCCTGGTGGATCTCCACGCCACCGGAGTCCCCGAAGGTCAGCCGGCAGGTGTCCGCGCGGTAGGTGGCGACGGAGACCGCGGCCGTGCGGCCCTCGGCGATGTAGCGGGTGGTGACGACGAGGACGGGCGCCCCGGGGAGCCGGTCCAGCTGCCGGGCGTCGTCCGCGCGGGCGGAGCCCAGCTCGACGGCGCTCTCCTGGCCCTCCAGCTCCAGGCGCTGGAGCTCGCGCAGGACGGCACGCGCGCGTGCGACGCCGGCGGGCGCGTCTATGGCGGAGAGGTCGGGCACCGCCGACTCCGCGATGTAGAGCAGCTCGGCGGCGACGGGCTGGCCGTGGGTCGTGCGGGAGCGGCGCACCAGGTGCACGTTCTGCTCGGCGCCGGTCTCCAGGGCGGCCGCGACGGCCGCGGGCGGCACCTCCCGGGCGCAGTCGACGGGCTGCCAGTCGTCGCCGGCGGCTCCCGGCCAGACGTGCTGCTCCGTGCCGACGGCGACGCCCACGCGCGGCGGGGCGACGGTCGTACCGACTCCGCGGCGGCGCTGGAGGCGGCCTTCCAGTTCGAGCTGCTCCAGGGCCTGGCGGAGCGTGGCGCGGGCCACGCCGAAGCGGGCGGCGAGGTCGCGTTCGTTGGGCAGGATCTCGCCCACCGTGAACTCGGTGTCCAGTGCCTCACTCAGCACGGTCTTGAGATGCCAGTACTTCGGTTCCGGCACCGTTTCCAGCTGCGTGGTCCCCACCCTTGCCTCCGCAATCGCCGTTGTCCCGCGGCGTTTTAGCGCCCTTGTTTATTAAAGGTTGTTGCACTTCTCTGCGACCATAGGACGACCCCCACCCTTGGTCAAGACCAATCCTCGATCCCTGACGCAACGGACGACGGCGTTGCCGGGCAGCGTTCACGAGGCGTTCGTACGGCAGGGCCGGACGCCGGGCGTCAGCGGGCGGCCAGGGACCGCAGCTTGTCGGGGTTGCGGATGATGTAGACGGACTGGATGCGCCCGTCCAGGACGTCCAGCTGGAAGACGGAGTCGGGCTTGTCGCCGGACAGGACCAGGATGGCGGGCCCTCCGTTGAGTTCCAGGAAGCGGAAGGACAGGTCGGGGATGCCGCCCTTCTCCGCGACGCCGATCATGAAGCGGCCCACCTTGTCGGCCGTCTCCAGCACCCGCAGCGGCGCCTTCGCCTTGCCTCCGCTGTCACCCACGAGCCGCACATCCGGGGCGAGCAGGGACATCAGCCCTTCCAGGTCGCCCTCCCCGGCGGCGGCGAGGAACCGCTCGGTGAGGTCGCGGCGCTGCACGGGGTCGGCCTGGTAGCGCGGCCGGCGCTCCTCCACGTGCTTGCGGGCCCGCCCGGCGAGCTGCCGCACGGCTGCTTCGCCGCGCTCCAGCATGGCGGCGATGTCGGCGTACGGGTAGCCGAAGGCCTCCCTGAGGACGAACACCGCGCGTTCCAAGGGCGACAGCGACTCCAGGACGACGAGTACGGCGAGGGAGACGGAGTCGGCGAGGACCGCCCGCTCCGCGGTGTCGGGCACGGTGTCCCCGAAGTCGGTGACGTACGGCTCCGGCAGCCACGGGCCGACGTAGGTCTCGCCGCGTGCCTTGACCTGGCGCAGCCGGTCGATGGCGAGCCGGGTGGTGATCCGCACCAGATAGGCGCGCGGTTCGCGCACCTCGGTCCGGTCGGCGCCCGACCAGCGCAGCCAGGCCTCCTGCACGACGTCCTCCGCGTCGGCCACCCGCCCGAGCATGCGGTAGGCGACGCCCAGGAGGACGGGGCGGTGCTCTTCGAAGACGTCGGTCACTGTGTCGGCTGTCACGGCTCCATCCCAACGGACGCCCGCGGTCGTGTCCAGGCGATTGCGGTGCGCGCCGCCCCAGGAGCCCCAGCCCCAGAGACCCCAAGGGGCTACCCGCCGGTAGCAATTGCTGACAAGCTGTCTACGCCGCGTTCGTCAACGAGTTCCCCACCGTCGAGGAGCAGCCCCATGTCCGCCACCGTCGCCTTCGAGGTGCCCACCGCACAGGGCCCCCGGCCCGTCACCGTGTCCTACACACGCCGGGGCAGGGGCGAACCGCTGCTCCTGCTGCACGGCATAGGTCACCACCGGCAGGCCTGGGACCCGATAGTGGACATCCTCGCGACCGAGCGCGACGTGATCGCCGTGGACCTGCCCGGGTTCGGCGTCTCCCCCGCCCTGCCGGACGGCCTAGCGTACGACCTGCCCACGACCACCTCGGTGTTCGGCGCCTTCTGCGAGGCGATGGAGCTCGACCGACCGCACGTGGCGGGCAACTCGCTCGGCGGCCTCCTCGCCCTGGAGCTCGGCCGGGAGAAGCTCGTACGGTCGGTCACGGCCCTGTCCCCGGCCGGGTTCTGGTCGCAGGCCGAGCGGCGTTACGCCTTCGGCGTGCTCGTCACGATGCGGCGGATCGCCGAGCGGATGCCGCTCCCCATGGTCGAGCAACTGGCGCGCACGGCGGTCGGTCGCGCGGCCCTGACGAGCACCATCTACGCCCGGCCGACCCGCCGTTCGCCCGAGGCCGTCGTCGCCGAGACGCTCGCGCTGGCGCGGGCGACGGGATTCACGCAGACCCTCCGGGCCGGCACCAGCATCCAGTTCACCGACGACGTGCCCGGCCTCCCCGTCACCCTCGCCTGGGGCACGAAGGACCGGCTGCTCATCCGGCGCCAGGGCGTGCGCGCCAAGCAGATCATCCCCCGGGCACGGCTCGTGCGGCTGCCCGGCTGCGGGCACTGCCCGATGAACGACGACCCCGCGCTGGTCGCGCGCGTCATCCTCGACGGCAGCCGCTGAGGGGCCCGCCCCAGGGCACAAGGGACTTGAGGACCTCTCACCGACGGGTTGTCCTGCATCGCTGTGTGCGGCGAGTAGTTGACGGTGCGACCGGCCGTTGCGCGGTGGCTGTCAGCCGGGTCCCTTGTGGCGGCACGGTCAGTTGTTCACTTGTGGTTTCCATGGGCGCTGCGGCGTACGAGTAGGTGTGTCACTGCACACTGGCCGGAACCCGTCCCTGGAGGCGTATCCATGTCACACCGTCCCTTCCCGGGCCGCCGCAGCGTCCTGCGCGGCTCCCTGGCCGCATCCGCGGCCCTGACCCTGCCCGCCGCCGTCGGCGCGGCGCCGGCGTTCGCCCTGTCCGGGCGCCCCGGGGCGGGCTGGGGCGTCCAGACGGGAGACGTCACCTGCGACTCCGGCCTGGTGTGGGTGCGCTCCGACCGTCCGGCCCGGATGATCGTGGAGACCTCCGCCACCGAGTCGTTCCGCAACCCCCGCAGATGGCGTGGTCCGCTGCTCGGCGCGGACACGGACTTCACGGGGACGACCGCGCTGCGCGGACTGCCGGCGGGCGAGCAGATCCACTACCGGGTGCTGCTCGCCGACCCGGACGACCCGCGCCGCACCGGCGAGCCGGTGACCGGCACCTTCCGCACGGCGTCCGCGAAACGGCGCGACGGTGTGCGGTTCGTCTGGTCGGGCGACCTGGCCGGGCAGGGCTGGGGCATCAACCCGGAGTTCGGCGGCTACCGGATCTACGACGCGATGGCGAAGCTCGACCCGGACTTCTTCCTCTGCAGCGGCGACAACATCTACGCCGACGGCCCGCTCACCGAGACCGTGGCCCTGCCCGACGGGCGGACCTGGCGGAACATCACCACGGAGGAGAAGGCGAAGGTCGCCGAGACGCTCGCGGAGTTCCGCGGCAACTTCCGCTACAACCTGCTCGACGAGAACCTCAAGCGCTTCAACGCCCAGGTGCCGTCCATCATCCAGTGGGACGACCACGAGGTCACCAACAACTGGTATCCGGGCGAGATCCTCGCCGACGCCCGGTACACCGAGAAGAGCGTCGACGTCCTCGCCGCCCGCGCCCGGCAGGCCTTCTCCGAGTACTTCCCGATCTCGACGCTGCGCCGCCCCGACGGCCGGGTCTGCCGGGTGCAGAAGTACGGCCCGCTCCTCGACGTCTTCGTCCTGGACATGCGCACCTACCGCAACGCCAACTCGACGGACGACCAGGCCACCGACCCGCAGGGCATCCTCGGCCGGGAGCAGCTGGAGTGGCTCAAGCGCGAGCTGGCCCGCTCCCGTGCGGTGTGGAAGGTGATCGCCTCCGACATGCCGCTCGGCCTGGTCGTGCCGGACACCGGCGACGGCAGGCCGAACATCGAGGCGGTCGCGCAGGGCGACCCCGGCGCGCCGCTCGGCCGGGAGCTGCAGATCGCCGAGCTGCTGCGGTACATCAAGCACCGGCGGATCACCGGCACGGTCTGGCTGACGGCCGACGTCCACTACACCTCGGCCCAGCACTACGACCCCTCGCGGGCCGCGTTCAAGGACTTCGCGCCGTTCTGGGAGTTCGTCTCCGGGCCGCTCAACGCGGGCGCCTTCCCCGCGAACACGCTGGACGGCACCTTCGGCCCGGACCGGGTCTTCCTCAAGGCACCCACCACTGCCAATGTCTCTCCGGCCGGCGGGTACCAGTTCTTCGGCGAGGTGGACATCGACGGTGACAGCGGCGAGCTGACGGTACGGCTGCGGGAACAGGACGGCACCGTGTTGTTCACACAGGTGCTTCAGCCGGGCCAGGTGGGTCAGTAATGGCCACCAAAGAATCGTACAAAGAAAAATAAAAGGTACGGAACCACCTTTTACCGATCAGTCACAAAGCGTTCGTGATCACGCAACACCGGTCCTTCACAGTGGGTGCATGACTCGAAAAGTGTCCGATGTGACGCGCACCAAGAACGGTCGCCCCGTCCACCACTGGCGGCGCGACGTGGTCGAACTCGCTGCTCTGTTCACGGCCGTGGCGGTGGCGGACGCCGTGGCGAACCTGGTCGGGCACGGGCCCGACGGCCCGGAGCTGCTGCTGGTCTCGGCGATGGTCCTGGTCGCCACGGCGGGGTTCCACACATGGTGGTCACGCCGCCACGGTCACGCCCCTCCGACGGGCGATACAGGTGCCCGGCCGCTGCCCTTGGAGCAGCCGGCCGGGCCGTCCGACCGGGTGTCGGCGACGCCGGACCCGGTGGCCGGGGAGAGCACGCTGTGGCGGATGCGGACCACCGTGAAGGACGAGCCGGGCTCGCTGGCCGCCCTGTGCGCGGCCCTCGCCGGGCAGCGGGTCGACATCCTCAGCCTGCAGACGCACCCGCTGGCCGACGGCACGGTGGACGAGTTCCTGCTGCGTGCTCCCGGCGACCTCGCGGGCAGCGACATCACCCGGGCGGTCGCGCTGGCCGGCGGCAGTGACACCTGGATCGAGCGGGCGGACGCCCACGACCTGGTGGACGCGCCGACCCGGATGCTGGGCCTGGCCGCCCGTACGGCCCTGGACGCGGCGGAACTGCCGCTGGCCCTGCGCCAGTTGCTGGGCCGGTGCACCATCCGCTCGCTGCCCGCCAAGCCGGTGGCCGGCAGCGGCAACGGGCCGGAGGCCGTGCCGGCCGAAGGGGTGCTGGAGGACACCGTGATGCGGCTTCGGGCGCCGGAAGGCGGAGTGATCACCGTGGAGCGGCCGTACCTGCCGTTCACCCCGACGGAGTTCGCGCGGGTGCGGGCGCTGGTGGAGCTGGACGCTCGGCTCGGTCCGCGGGTGCCGCGCAGCCATGACGTGCTGACGCTGCCCGAGGGCAGCGACATCACCGTGCGCCGGGCCGACGCGGACGACCTGGAGGCCGCGAAGGCGATGCACGAGCGGTGCTCGCCGCGCACCCTCGGCATGCGGTACCACGGTCCGATCGGTGACGCCGACCACTACCTCAACCACCTGCTCAGCCCGCGCTTCGGGCGGACGCTCGCCGTGCAGACCGCCTCCGGACGCGTCGTCGG
Organism: Streptomyces sp. a15; assembly: GCF_059026085.1. NCBI lineage: Bacteria > Bacillati > Actinomycetota > Actinomycetes > Kitasatosporales > Streptomycetaceae > Streptomyces > Streptomyces sp. A15. The sequence goes on from NZ_JBWLKM010000066.1 coordinate 18,644, forward strand.
CCTCGGCCATCTGCTGTGGGACGGGGACGAGACGGAGGTCGCCCTCCTCATCGAGGACGCCTGGCAGCGGCGCGGCATCGGCAGCGAGTTGCTCCGCAGGTTGGTGGGGATGGCTGTCGAGGCGGGCTGCGAGAGTGTGTACGCCGTGACGCAGTCGTCCAACACCGGGATGGTCGCCGCGATGCGCGGGTTGGGGCTCCCCCTCGACTACCAGATCGAGGAGGGGACCCTGGTCATCACGGCCCGTCTGGAGACTCCGCTGGGAGCGTCGGAGGGCACCGTGGGGGTTACGAGGGCCGAGGCGCCGTAGGGGCTACGGGGGCGCTGGCGGCTGCGGGTTCTCTGTGGCTGGTCGCGCCCGCGCGGCGGAGCCGCACATGTTCCGGCCCCGCGCCCCTGTCGGGGCGCGCCAGCGCGGCGTCCAGATCAGCCCACAGGTCCTCCACGTCCTCCAAGCCCACCGACAGCCGCAGCAGCCGGTCGCTCACCCCCGCGCCCCGGCGGTCCTCGGCGTCCACGATGCGGTGGCTGATGGACGCCGGGTGCTGGATGAGGGTGTCGACGCTGCCGAGGCTCACGGCCGGGGTGATCAGGCGGACGCCGCCGATGACCTCGTGCGGGTCGCCGTACACCTCGAAGGCGATCATCGCGCCGCCGATGCGCGGATAGTGGACGCGGCCGACGCGCGGGTCGGCGGTCAGACGCCGGGCGAGTTCGGCGGCGTTCGCGGACGCGGCCCGTACCCGTACCGGCAGGGTCGCGAGCCCGCGCAGCAGCAGGTAGCCGGCCAGGGGATGGAGCACGCCGCCCGTGGCGAACCGGACCTGCCGCAGCCGCCCGGCGAACTCCTCGTCGCAGGCCACCACCCCCGCCATGACGTCCCCGTGCCCGCCGAGGTACTTGGTGGCGCTGTGCAGCACCAGCCGCGCGCCGTGCTCGGCCGGGCGTTGCAGGACGGGCGTGGCGAACGTGTTGTCGGCGAGCAGCGGCACCGAGCCGCAGGCGTGGGCGACGGCCCTCAGGTCCAGCTCGGCGAGCGTGGGATTGGCCGGGGACTCCACCATCACCAGGCCGGTTTCGGGCCGCAGCGCGTCCGCGATCCCGGCCGGGTCGGTCCAGGTCACCTCGGAGCCGAGCAGCCCCGCGGTCAGCAGGTGGTCGCTGCAGCCGTACAGGGGGCGTACGGCCACCACGTGCCGCAGGCCCAGGGACGACCGTACGAGCAGGACGGCGCTCAGGGCGGCCATCCCGCTGGCGAAGGCGACCGCGGCCTCGGTGCCCTCCAGCCGGGCGAGGGCGGTCTCGAAGCGGGCGACGGTCGGGTTGCCGAGCCGCCCGTACACGGGCGGGCCGTCCGGCTCGGCGCCCGTGGTCGCGAAGGCGTCGATGCGGGCGGCCTCGCCGCGGCTGTCGTACGAGGGGTAGGTCGTGGACAGGTCGATCGGCGGGGCGTGCAGGCCCTGCCGGGCGAGGTCGTCACGGCCTGCGTGGACGGCCTCGGTTGCCAGTGCTCGCGGTGAGTCCATGGACGGAAGGGTGAACACGGAACGGGCCGGAGGGATCATGCCCCGTGTTACGTTCGGCCCATGGCCGAATCTGTCGTACTGGATCCGGTGGACCTGCATCTGCTGCGCCTGCTGCAGAACGACGCCCGGACCACCTACCGGGACCTCGCCGCGCAGGTCGGGGTCGCGCCGTCGACCTGTCTGGACCGGGTCACCCGGCTGCGCCGCGCGGGCGTCATCCTCGGCCATCAGCTCCGGCTCGACCCGGCCAAGCTGGGCCGGGGCCTTCAGGCGCTGCTGTCCGTGCAGGTCCGGCCGCACCGGCGGGAGTTGGTGGGGCCGTTCGTGGAGCGGATCCGGGCGCTGCCGGAGTCCCGGACCGTCTTCCATCTCACCGGCCCGGACGACTACCTCGTCCATGTGGCCGTCGCGGACATGACCGACCTGCAGCGCCTGGTCCTCGACGAGTTCACGTCCCGGCGCGAAGTGGCCCGCGTGGAGACCCGGTTGATCTTCCAGCAGTGGGACTGCGGGCCCCTCCTGCCGCCCGATACGCCCTCGGCTCAATCCGGGTGACGTGCGGCGACACCTCGTACGAGGATGGTCCCCATGTCTGACACCAAGAGCCCGCTGCCCCGTGAGGTCGCCGACGCCTATGTCGACGAGCTCATCGCCCTCGACCCGGTGACCGGTACGTATCTCGGCGTGAAGGAGAGTTCGAGCCGGCTGCCCGACCTCTCGCCCGCGGGCCAGGAGGCGCTCGCGGAACTCCAACGGACGACACTGGCCAGGCTCGACGAGGCCGAGCGGCAGCCCGGTGCGGACAGTGACATCGAACGCCGGTGTGCGCGGCTGCTGCGGGAGCGGCTCGGCGCGGAGCTCGCCGTGCACGAGGCGGACGAGGGGCTGCGCACCGTGGGCAACCTGGCCACGCCCGCGCACTCGGTGCGGGACATCTTCACGGTCACGCCGACGGAGACCGACGAGGACTGGGCGGCCGTCGCAGAGCGACTGCGCGCGGTGCCGACCGCGCTGGCGGGCTACCGCGAGTCCCTCACACTGGGCCTGGAGCGCAAGCTGTACGCGGCCCCGCGGCCGACGGCCACCTTCGTCGAGCAGCTCACCGAGTGGACGGACACCAACGGCGAGGGACGCGGCTGGTTCGAGGACTTCGCGTCGGCGGGCCCCGACTCGCTGCGCACCGAGCTCGACGAGGCCGCCCGCGCGGCGACCGCGGCCGTGGCCGGGCTGCGGGACTGGATGCGCGAGGTGTACGTACCGACCATCGAGGGCGCCCCGAACACGGTGGGCCGGGAGCGCTACGCCCGCTGGTCGCGCTACTTCAACGGCACCGATCTCGACCTGGACGAGGCGTACGCGTACGGCTGGGCCGAGTACCACCGGCTGCTCGCCGAGATGAAGAAGGAGGCCGAGAAGATCCTGCCCGGCGCCGGGACGCCGTGGGTGGCGCTCGCCCACCTCGACGAGCACGGCAAGCACATCGAGGGCGTCGACGAAGTCCGCGACTGGTTGCAGGGCCTGATGGACCAGGCCATCGAGACGCTCGACGGCACGCACTTCGAACTCGCCGAGCGGGTACGGAAGGTGGAGTCCCGGATCGCCCCGCCCGGCGGCGCCGCGGCCCCGTACTACACGCCGCCGTCGGAGGACTTCTCGCGCCCGGGCCGCACCTGGCTGCCGACGATGGGCCAGACCCGCTTCCCGGTCTACGACCTCGTCTCGACCTGGTACCACGAGGGCGTCCCCGGGCATCACCTCCAGCTCGCGCAGTGGGTGCACGTCGCCGGGAGCCTCTCCCGTTACCAGGCCTCCATCGGCATGGTGAGCGCCAACGCGGAGGGCTGGGCGCTGTACGCGGAGCGGCTGATGGACGAACTCGGCTTCCTCACGGACGCGGAGCAGCGGCTCGGCTATCTCGACGCGCAGATGATGCGGGCCGCCCGCGTCATCGTCGACATCGGCATGCACCTGGAGCTGGAGATCCCGGCGGACTCCCCCTTCCACCCGGGCGAGCGCTGGACTCCGGAGCTGGCGCAGGAGTTCTTCGGCGCGCACAGCAGCCGCCCGGCGGACTTCGTGGAGAGCGAGCTGACCCGCTATCTGACGATCCCGGGGCAGGCGATCGGCTACAAGCTCGGCGAGCGGGCCTGGCTGCTGGGCCGCGAGAACGCCCGCCGGCGGCATGGCGACGCCTTCGACCTCAAGTCCTGGCACATGGCGGCTCTTTCACAGGGCTCGCTGGGTCTGGACGACCTGGTGGACGAGTTGTCACAGCTCTGATCTTTCAAAGACCGCAGATCAGCGCCGGAAGCCGCCCTCCGAGTCGATCACGTTGCCGGTGACCCAGCCCGCCTCGTCCGTCGCGAGCCACGCGATGAGGCGGGCGGGGTCGTCGGGCATGCCCCAGCGGCCGCCCGGGAACATCGCGGCGACGGTGTCGTACGCCTCTCCGGTCAGGTAATCCGTGTCCACGGGGCCGGGGTTGACGGTGTTCACCGTGACCGCGTGCTCGGCGAGCGTGGTCGACAGGGAGCGGGTGATCGAGGCGAGGGCGCCCTTCTGGAGGGCGTACGCCATCTCACCGGGCATGCCGGAGCCGTGGTCCTGGCCGGAGGTCATCATGACCACCCGGCCGCCCGGGGTGCGCGACGGCAGCTCGGCCCGCAGCCGGGCATAGGCCTGCACGAGCAGCAGCACCGAGCGGGTGTCGATCGCCCAGTGGGCGTCGAGCATCGCGGCGTCGATCGTGTCGAGGGTGCCGTCGGAGCCGCTGAGGGCGTGGTTGGCGACGAGGATGTCGAGTCGTCCGCCGAGTGCCGAGGCGGCGGTGGCGATCAGCTCGGCGGGAGCGGCCGGGTCGGCGAGGTCACCGGGGCCCGAGACGACCCGGGCGTCCGGGTCGCCCAGCACCTCGCGCACGGAGGCGGCGACCTCCTCGGGCCGGTCGGCGCCCCAGGGCATCTCCTCGTCGTGCGGGACGTGATGGTGCAGATAGACGCTCGCCCCGTACGCGGCGAGCCGCCGTGCCACCGCGTGCCCGATGCCGGCCCGTCGGCTGGCACCGGTGACCAGGGCGGTACGGCCGCGCAGGGGCAGCGGGTCGCGGCGCAGTTCTTCGGTGGTGGGGTGTGGGAGTCGAGGCATACCGATCAGGATGGGCGGCGGCCCGGCGGTGCCGCACCTCGATTTCCGAGGCGGGTCAGTCCGGCAGCCGCCGCAGCTGTACGAGCCCCAGCCATGTCTCGGGGCCGGGCTGCACATGGGCCGCGCGCACGGCGTACCGGCCGGGATCGAGGACGACCCTCACGTGCTCGGTGCGTGCGGAGTCGGTGCCGGGCCAGGCCGCGTCGAACAGGAGCACCGCGCCGGGCACGTTCCAGCGGACCTCCGTCTCCCACGCGGCCGCGTCGAGCGCCTTCGGGACCTCCGCGAGGAGCGCGGCCTCGGAGTCGGCCGCGGACCACCGCACGAAGGTGTGGTGTTCCGGGAGAAAGGTGGTGGAGGCGGGCTCGTCGCCGAAGACCAGCGCGGCGCTGTCCCCGACGGGCAGCAGGCCGATGAATCCGTCCACCTCGCACGCCCGGTCGTAGTCGGACGCCGTCTCGTCCCCGTCGGCCCCGGCCCAGAAGGGCAGGACCGTCTCCGGCACCGCTATGAGCGGACCGCCGCCCGACTCGACCCACTCCACCGTGCCCGGCTCCGCGTATCGCACCATGCGCCAGAACCTACACGCCCGCGCGGCCCGCCGAACTCCGGCCTCAGCAGCCGCAGTTCGCGGCGCCCACCGGCGCCGTCAGCGGGTCGGCGTCGCGCCGCCCGCGGCTCTCCCAGGTCTCGAACTCGAAGCCCTCGCGCACCCAGTACTCGAAGCCGCCGAGCATCTCCTTGACCTGGTAACCGAGTTCGGCGAGGACGAGCGCGGCCCGGGTGGCGCCGTTGCAGCCGGGTCCCCAGCAGTACGTCACGACCGGTACGGACTTGTCGAGGAGCTGCTCGGCCTGCTCGGGGATGAGCGCGGTCGGGAGGTGGACCGCGCCCGGGACGTGGCCCTGGTCCCAGGACTCGGTGGAGCGGGAGTCGAGGACGACGAAGCCGGGGTCGCCGCCGGCCGCGAGCACGGCTGCCACGTCGGACACGTCGGCGTGGAAGACGAGGCTCGCGCGGAAGTAGGCGGCGGCCTCGGCCGGGGCGGCGGGGGCGACCCGCAGGACGGGGTTGTCGATGGCGGTCGTGGTGGTCATGTCGAGGCCCTTCCATGGTCGTGCCGGATGACCAGAAATCTACGGCCGGTGATCCATGACCGGAAGGGGCATTCCACGGCACCGGCCTTGCTCTGCCGGGGATTCCCCTGCTATTCCTCGGGCATGACCGTGTATTCCCCGGACGCCACCGACTGGCGCATTCTCGATGTCCTCCAGCGGGAGGGCCGGGCCAGTTTCGCCGAGCTGGCCCGAGCCGTGTCCATGTCGCCGAGCGCGGTGACCGAGCGGGTCCGCCGGCTGGAGGAGGCGGGCGTCATCAAGGGGTATGCGGCCGTCGTGGATCCCGAGCGGCTCGGCCTGCCGATCCTGGCGTTCGTCCGCCTGCGCTACCCGAACGGCAACTACAACCCCTTCCACGACCTGGTCGCGGCGACGCCGGAGATCCTGGAGGCGCACCATGTGACGGGCGACGACTGCTTCGTCATCAAGGTCACGGCCAGTTCGATGCGCCATCTGGAAGAGGTGTCGGGCAAGATCGGCACCCTGGGCTCGGTGACCACGAGCGTCGTGTACTCCTCGCCGCTGCCGAGGCGCCCGCTGGGACGGTGAGGTCAGCCGACCCCGCGCTGCCGCAGCACCGACCCCGAGCGCCCCTTCACGATCTCCAGCTGGGCGTGGATGCGCCGTCGCAGGTCGGCGACGTGGCTGACGATGCCGACGCTGCGGTCGCGTTCGCGCAGGGAGTCGAGGACGTCGAGGACCTCGTCGAGGGTCTGGTCGTCGAGACTGCCGAAGCCCTCGTCGATGAAGAGCGTGTCCAGGCGGACCCCGCCCGCCTCGTCGGTGACGACGTCCGCGAGGCCGAGGGCCAGGGCGAGCGAGGCGAAGAAGGTCTCGCCGCCGGACAGCGTCGCCGTGTCGCGCTCGCGGCCGGTCCAGGCGTCGACGACGTGCAGCCCGAGGCCGCTGCGTCCGCGGCCGCTGCGGTCGTCGGAGTGGACGAGGGTGTAGCGGCCGGACGACATGCGCTGCAGCCGTACGGTCGCGGCGGCGGCCACCTGTTCCAGCCGGGCCGCCAGCACGTACGCCTCCAGGCGCATCTTGCGTTCGTTGTCCGACGAGGTGCCCGCGGCGAGACCGGCCAGGCGGGCCACCCGGTCGTACTCGTCACGCAGCGGCGCGAGGCGTCGTACCGACGTGGTCGCTCGCGTGGACAGCCGGTCGAGTTCGGTGCAGCGGCGGGCCGCCGCGTCGCGCGCGGAGGCCGCGTCGCGGAGGCGCTGGGCCGCGGCGGCCGCGGTCCGCTCCGCCGCGGTGAGGTCGGCGGGCGGCTGCTGGGCGGCGGCCGCGGTGTCGGTCTCGGCGAGGACGGCGCGTACGGCGGCCTCCTCGGACTGCCAGGCGTCCAGCCTGCGTTGCAGCTCGCGGTGGTCCGCCTCGTCGAGGAGGGCGGCGGCCGCGGCCTGCGGGGTGTCGAAGCCGGCCCGGAAGGCGGCGTCGGCGAGGCGGGCGTCGGCGTCCTTGAGGCGCTGTGCGGTGTCCTCGGCGGCGCGCGCGGTGTCGGCGGCGTCGGTGAGCAGCGCGACCCGCCGCTCCAGCTGCGCGGCCCGCGCGGCGACGCTCTCGGCGGTGCCGCGTGCCTGGTTCAGCTCGGTGTCCAGGGCGGTCTGTTCCCGGTCGAGCGCCTCCCGGCGCGTCGTACGGGACGCCGCGCGCACCTCCGCCTCCTGGCGCACGGTGGAGCGGCGTTCGCGCTCCCGCTCGGCCTGCCGCAGTGCCTCGCTCGCGGCGTGCAGTCCGGAGGCGAGGTCGCGGGCCTCGGCGTACTGGCGCTCCAACTCCTCGAATTCCTCCGCGAGTCGGTCGGTCGGGATGTCGCCGGCCTCCGCCTCGGCCGCGGCCAGCGCCCGGTGCACGAGGCCCAGGCGCTCCGCCTCCTGGGCACGCTGCTCCTCCACCCGCTGAAAGTCCGCCAGCGCCCGTTCCTCCGCCGCGCGGTCGACGTGTCCGGCGTCCTTGCGCGCGGGCGCGGGGTGGACACCGGAACCGCAGACGGCGCACGGCTCGCCGTCCTTCAGCTCCGCGGCGAGTTCGGCGGCGATTGAGTCGAGGCGCTGTTCCTTGACGTCCAGCCAGTGGGCGCGGGCCTGCTGCGCGCGTTCCGTCAGGGCGAGCACCTGTCGCTGAGCGGCTTCCACGTCGTGAGCGAGCTCGTCGCGCTGGCGGGCGGCCCTCAGCCGTCGTCCGGCCGGATCGCGCCGCCCGGACAGCTGCTCGGCTCGCGTCGCCGCTTCCTGAGCCGCGTCCACACGCGCCTGAAGCCCCGCGCGCCGCTCGTCCCAACCGGCCAGCCAGCTTTCGGCCTCCCGTCGGACGTCCTCGTCGTCCCGCTCCTGACGCTCCAACTCGGCTCGCTCTTCGCGGAGTTCGGCGAGCCGGCGTTCCCCACGCCGCGCCGACTCCAGGCCGCCCAGCTCCTCGGCTGCCCGGCGCGCGGCGGCGGCGAGTCCGGCGGCACCGGCGTCCCTGAAGGTCTCGGGAAGAAGCCCACGCGCGCGTGCCTCGGCGGCAGCCGCCCGCCGGTGTTCGGCGTCGGCGGCCTCCCGCAGGTCCAACGCCGGGGCCACCGCCTCCGCCTTGCGGGCCCGCTCCATGCGCGCCTGTGCCTGCCGGTACGCGTCGGACCGCTCCTCCAGCAGCGCGGCCCGCTCCCGCGCCTCGGTGAACCGCCGCTGCAACCGGGCCAGTTCGCGTACGTCGGCCAGGGCGCGGTCGGCCGACGCGTGGGCGGACTCGGCGGCCGTGAGACGGCAGTGGGCGATCGTCAGGTGCTCGCGGGCGATGCTCCGGGCGACGGCGGCCGCGCACAGGACGGCGTCGGCGAGGCCCGGTTCGCCCGGTGCCAGGTCCGGCAGCTCCATGGCGGCACCGGCCGCCTGCTGCATGCGGTGCGCGTCGGCCAGCAACTCGGAGTCACCCTCGCGCACTTGGGCCTCGGTCGCGCGCCGGCGTTCGGCGAGCCGCTTCTCGACCTCGGCGAAGCGGTGGGTGTCGAAGAGGCGTCCGAGCAGCCTGCCGCGGGCTTCGGCGTCGGCGCGCAGGAAGCGCGCGAAGTCGCCCTGGGGCAGCAGCACGACCTGGCAGAACTGCTCGCGGCTCATGCCGAGCAGCTGGGTGATCTCCTCGCCGATCTCCTGGTGGGAGCGGCTGAGGTCCTTCCAGGCGCCGGCCGCCGCGTCGTACTCGCGCAGCCAGCTCTGGGCCTTGTCGAGGGTCGTGCCCGAGCCGCGCTTCTTGGGCCGCTCCCACGGCGGCTGCCGGGTGACCTCCAACCGGCGTTCGGCGACGGTGAGTTCGAGGCGTACCTCGGTGCGGGTACCGGCCGCGGCGTGGTCGCTGCGCAGCGTCATGCCCTGGCCGGACTGCCGGGCGCCCGGCACGGTGCCGTACAGCGCGTAGCACACGGCGTCCAGGACGGAGGTCTTGCCGGCGCCGGTCGGCCCGTGCAGCAGGAAGAGCCCGGCGGTGGACAACTCGTCGAAGTCGACGGTCTGGGACCCGCCGAAGGGCCCGAACGCGGTGATCTCCAGCTGATGCAGCCTCACCTCGCCACCTCCCGCACGGCCTCGTCCGCACGCGCCGCGTCGAACGCGTCCCGCAGCACCCGCTGCTCGCGCTCGTCGGGTCCGGCGCCGCGCACATGGGCCACGAAGTCCTCCGCGATCTGCTGGTCGGTGCGCCCGGCGAGCCGCTTGGCGTACGACACGGCCGGGTCGTCCGGCGTCCGCTCGGGGTCGAAGGCGAGGCTGAGCGTGTGCGGGAACCGCTCGCTGATCCGGGCCATGGGGTCGGCGGGCCGCACCGCGTCGGTGAGGGTCGCCTCGACCCAGGCCTCCTCGTGCCGGGCGAGGTCCGGATCGGCGAGCAGATCCTCCAGGGTTCCCCGGATGCGGGCCAGCGCGCGTGGCACCGGGCAGTCGACGCGCTCGGCGGTGACCGCGCCGTCGGCGTCCAGGTCGACGAGCCACATGCTCTTGCGGTGCTCGGCCTCCGAGAAGGAGTACGGCAGCGGGGAGCCGGAGTAGCGCACGCGCTCGGTGATGGTCTGACAGCCGTGCAGGTGGCCGAGGGCCACGTAGTCGACGTCGTCGAAGACACCGGCGGGCACGGCGGCCACTCCGCCCACGGTGATGTCCCGTTCGCTGTCGCTGGCCTCGCCGCCGGTGACGAAGGCGTGCGCGAGGACGACGGAGCGGGTGCCACGCGCGCGCGTGGCGAGGTCCGCGCGGACGCGGTCCATGGCGGCGGCCAGCACCGCCTCGTGTCCGGCCCTGTCCACCCCGAACTCGTCCTTCACCAGGGCGGGTTCGAGATACGGCAGCCCGTAGAAGGCCACGTCACCATGGGCGTCGCAGAGCATCACCGGCGTCCCGCACGCCGACGGCTCGGTCCGCAGATGGATGCCCGCGCGGTCGATGAGGCCGGCGCCCACGCCCAGTCGGCGGGCCGAGTCGTGGTTCCCGGAGATCATCACCGTGGGCACGCCGAGCTCGGCGAGTCGGTGCAGGGCGTCGTCGAACAGCTCGACCGCGGAGAGCGGCGGCACCGCGCGGTCGTACACGTCTCCCGACACGACCACCGCGTCCACACCGCGCTCCCGCACGGTAGCGACGACGTGGCCGAAGAACTCGGCCTGGGCACCGAGCATGTTCACCCGGTGGAAGGCCCGGCCGAGATGCCAGTCGGAAGTGTGCAGCAGTCTCACAAACCCACTCCGAACCGCATATCTCCCCCTGCTCCGCCCCTGGAACCAGCACGAACCAACACAAGCTCGCCGTCAGCAGCAACCACGCTAACGCCTGTCGGCACCTGATCCACCACGAACCTCGGCCTGCCACCCGCATCCGACACAGATGGCAGGGAATGTCCTTGATGTGCAGATTGGCGAAGTGGCCGAGGGGATCGGTGAGATGCCGACGACCGGGCCTCAAGGCGAACGAACCGTGACATCGGACAGGCGGCGCACCCATGCCGGTCTGCCTACGGACGAGGAACAGCCGCTCCCCGCCCGAGGGTTCGCCCGCGCTGTCGCCGGCCGGCCGGTCAGGCCGTCCGGCGCTCCGGTTCCCCGTGCCCCTGCCAGAACCGTGCGAGGCCGACGAGGGCGACTCCCGCCGCGGCCACGGAGGTCAGCATGATCAGGGCCATCGGGAGCGAGGTGTCCTCTCCGAAGAGGCCGACCAGCGGCGCGGCGAGGGCGCCGAAGAAGAACTGGAGTCCGCCGAGGAGTGCGGAGGCGGCGCCCGGGGCGGTCCGGCCGACGGCCTGACCGATGCTCATACCGGCCGGGAAGACCAGGCCGATCCCGGCGACCGTCACGAAGAGGGTGACCCAGGTGCCCGCCAGCGTCTCGCCCACGGACACGACCAGCAGGACCTGCCCCAGTGCACCCAGCCCGGAGACGCCGACGCCGGCCGCGAGCAGGGTGTTCAGCCGTACGCCCCGCCCGGCCAGCCGGGCGAAGACGGCTCCGGCGGCCAGCATGCCGACCGCGTTGGTGGCGAAGATGAGGGAGTACGTCGTCGACGACACGCCGTGCAGGTTCTCGAAGACGAAGCTGGAGCCGCTGATGTAGGCGAACAGCGCCGCCGCGACAAGGGCGATGACGAGGACGTACCCCATGAACTCCCGGCGGCCGAGCAGCGCCCCCATGGCGTGGAACGTGCTCGCGAACCCACCGGTGTGACGCCGCTCCGGCGGCAGGGACTCCGGCACGGCCCGTACGACGGCGAGCAGCAGCAGGACGCCCAGCACGGTCAGTACGGCGAACACCGCGCGCCAGGTGGACACGGCCAGGACCGCTCCGCCGAGCACCGGCGCGGCGATCGGGGCCACCCCCATGACCTGGGAGAGGACCGCGAAGTAGCGGGGCAGTTCGGCGCCGTGGAAGCGGTCGGTGAGCACGGCCCGGGCGAGGACCATGCCCGCCGCGCCGGCCACGCCCTGCAGGAAGCGGGCACCGGTCAGCAGGGTGACGTTCGGGGCGAGGGCACAGAGGACGGAGAAGAGCACGAAGCCGGCCGACCCGGATATGAGCAGTCTGCGGCGGCCGAGCCCGTCGCTGAGCGGACCGATGACCAGCTGCCCGACGACGAGGCCGGCGAGGAACGCGGCCATCGTGAGCTGCACGGCCGAGCTGCTCGCACCGAGGGCGTCGCCCATGGCCGGGAAGCCGGGGACGTACATGTCGGTCGCGAGCGGGGCGACCGCGGTGAGAGCGCCGAGGACGGTGACGAGGGCGGCCGTACGCCCGGCGGGGGCGGGGGCGGGGGCGGGGGCTGTGGCGGCTGTGGCGGCGGACTTCGGGGTGGTACGGGAGGGGGACGGGGATACCATGAGCGCAACGATAACCAATAGTTCACTGGTTAACAAACAAACTGCCGAGAAGGCGAGCCGCATGCCCTTCCCCGCCAACATCCGCGCCCAGTGGTCCCGGCACAACCCCGGCCTCGACACGTCCCCGATGGATCTGGTGGCCCTCCTCAAACGCGCCACCGGCCTCCTCGACCGCGCCGTCGAGCCCCTCTACGAGGGCGCCCCCCTCACCGCGCCCGAGGTCGACATGCTCATCCCGCTGCGCCACGCCACCGACCCGGTCATCGCCCGCCGGCTGGCCACGAACCTGGGTCTGTCCCGCGCGGGCGTCAGCAAGACCCTCGCCAAGCTGGAGAAGCGCGGGTTCATCTCCCGGGCCCCGAACCCCGCCGACCGCCGGGCCGCGCTGGTCACCATCACGCCCGCGGGCGCCCAGGCCGTCGATGACCTCTTCCCCCGCCAGCTCGCCGCCGAGGTGGAGCTGCTGGCCGGGCTCGGGGAGGACCGGGAGTGGGTGCTCAAGGCGCTGGGGCGGCTGGTGGAGGCGATGGAGGCGCACACGTCGGCGCGGTCCGCGGTCGACTCCTGAAAGTCACGCGCCCCCTGAGGCTCACGAGTCCCCTCCTGGGCTCACGCGTCCCCGTACGCCTCCCCGCCCAGGTCGAACCCGGCCGTCCCCGCGGTGGCGTCCGCGAGCCAGGCCCGGAAGGCCTCGACGTCCGTGTCCGGCAGGCCGATCTCGATCGTGACCGCCTCGCCGTAGCGCACGTCGCGGACCTCGCGGCCGGTCGCGCGCAGGTCGTTCTGGATCTTGCCGGCGCGCTGGTGGTCGAGTGTCACCGTGGCCAGCCGGAAGCGGCGGCGGGTGATCGTGCCGACGGCGTCCAGGGCCTCGCCGACCGCTCCGCCGTACGCCCGGATCAGGCCGCCCGCGCCGAGCTTGACGCCGCCGTAGTAGCGGGTGACGACGGCGACGACGTACCGCATGTCGCGGCGCAGCAGCATCTGGAGCATGGGGACGCCGGCGGTGCCGCCGGGTTCGCCGTCGTCGCCGGCCTTCTGGATCGCGGCGTCGGCGCCGATGACGTACGCGAAGCAGTTGTGCGTGGCGTCCGCGTGCTCCTTGCGGATGCCCGCGACGAAGGCCTGGGCCTCCTGCTCGATGGCCGCCGGGGCGAGGGCGCACAGGAAGCGGGAGCGGTTGACCTCGGTCTCGTGCACGCCCGCGCGGGCGACGGTGCGGTACTCGTCCGGCATCCGGCCACCCTATGCGCAGCGATCCGCCTCCCGGTCTTCGGCGGTCTTGCGGTCACTTCTCGCGCGCGCCACGTCCCTGTCCCGGTCACTTCTTCTTGCCGCGCGCCACGATCACATCCGTGAGCAGGGCCGTGCCCGGGGCGAGGTCCTGCCAGTCGGTGCCTCGCCAGGCGAGGACGGCGATCGCCGAGGTCGGGAACTTCAGCCGGACCTCGTCCAGCGCGTGGTCGAGGCTGTCCCCGGCGAGGGCGAGGACCAGTTCCTCCAGGCCGGGGTTGTGCCCGACGAGCAGCAGTGTGTCGACCTCGGCGGGCACCTCGTGCACGACGGCCAGCAGCTCGGGCACGTCCGCCGCGTACACCCGCGCGTCGTGCCGCACCGGCGGCGGGGTGCCCCACTGCGCGGAGGCCAGCTCCCAGGTCTGCCGGGCGCGTACGGCGGTGGAGCACACGGCGAGGTCCGGCAGCAGGTCGGCGTCGGCGAGGGCCCGGCCCGCGGCCGGGGCGTCCCGGCGGCCGCGCGGGGCGAGGGGGCGTTCGTGGTCGGGGACGCCGTCCGGCCAGGCGGACTTGGCGTGCCGCAGGACGACCAGATGCCGCAGCGGACCGGCTCCCGCCCGCGCGATCACGGCGTCGATCCCACGTCACGGGTGAGTTCGACACCGAGCAGCCGGTCGGCGTAGGCGTACGTCTCGAAGCGGGCGCCCTCCGGCAGGTCCGAGGTCTCGACCGACTTGAGGACCCGCAGCACCGCGCACACGTCCAGGTCGTCCTCCCAGGCGGTACGGAGCTGCGCGCGCACCTCCTCGGGGATCGCCCGCGAGGGCCTGCGCGCCCAGTCGGCGACCGCGCGGCGCCACCGTGCGAGGGTCTCGCCGGCCTCCCCCAGAGCATCCGCGTCGAGCCGCACGGGCTCGTTGCGGCGTTTGGAGAGCAGCGCCAGGCGTACGACGGCGGGGTCGGCGCCCTCCGGGAGTGCGGCCGGCGCCTGCTCCACGGGGGCGACGGTGATACGGACGCCGTCGGGGGCGGGCCCGCTGTCCGCCACCACGTGGATGACCTGGGCCTCCCCCAGCCCCGCCGAGACGTCCCGGCTGTCCTCGAACGGCCGGATGCCGAGGGCCGCCGCGGCCGCCCGCAGTTCCGCCTGCTGCCGCTGCTCCCCGGTCAGCAGTGCCCAGACGGGCGTGCCGCCGAGTTCGAGGGCCCGGAACAGGACGTCGGCGACGAGCAGCACACGCAGGGCGGTCGTGTCGTTGCCCTCCGTATGGACATGGACACGGGTCAGCCCCCGGCGGGCGGGAGCGGCTTCGGCGGGCTCGCCGGTACGGGCGTCGATGATGCGGAGCACGGGGTGAGCGTAGGCGTGCGGCGAGGACCGCGCCACCGTCGGCCCGAACACGCGTTCAGACCAGCGTGCCCAGAAAGCGCACATAGGGCCGCTCCCCCGGCCCCTCCCGGGTCACCGCGGCCCGCACCCCGTACACCTCGGCGATGAGCCGCTCGGTCAGAACGTCACCCGGCGTGCCGCCCGCCACGACCCGGCCCGTGTGCAGGACGAGCACCTGGTCGCAGTACATCGCCGCGAGGTTGAGGTCGTGCAGGGCGACGACGGTGGTGACCGGGAGGGCGGTGACCAGGGCCAGGAGGTCGAGCTGGTGGTGGATGTCGAGGTGGTTGGTGGGTTCGTCGAGGAGGAGTTCGCGGGGTTCCTGGGCGAGCGCGCGGGCGATCTGCACCCGCTGGCGTTCACCGCCGGACAGGGTGTGCCAGGGCTGGTCGGCGCGGTCGGTGAGTCCGGCGCGTTCCAGGGCGGCGCGCACGGCCCGCTCGTCGTGCGCGGAGGCGGGCGTCCAGGCGCGGCGGTGCGGGACGCGCCCGAGCCGTACGACGTCCAGGACCGTCAACTCGACCTGAGTGTCCGCCTGTTGCTCGACCACGGCGAGGCGCCGGGCGACCTCGCGACGGGGCAGCGCGGGCAGTGCGGTGCCGTCGAGCGTGACGACACCGGTGCTCGGGGCGAGCAGGCCCGCCAGCAGCCGCAGCAGCGTGGACTTTCCGGAGCCGTTGGGGCCGAGGAGGCCGACGGTCGAGCCCTGCTCGGGGGCGAGGGTGACGCCGTCGAGGATGAGCCGGCCGTCGGCGCGGCGGCTCACACGGTCGGCGTGGAGGCCGGTGGCTTCGGCGTGGCGGCCGGTGGCTGTGGCGTGGAGGCCCGTGGTTGTGGCGGCGGGCGCCTCGGACTCGGTGGGCGAGGTCTCCTTCACCGCACCCTCCGCGTCCGGTACAGCACCGCCACGAAGGCCGGTACTCCGATCAGGGACGTCACGACGCCCACCGGCACCTCCTGCGGGTCGAGGACCGTGCGGGCCAGCGTGTCGACCCACACCAGGAAGACCGCCCCGGCCAGCGCGGTGACCGGCAGCAGCCGGGCGTGGCCCGGGCCGACCAGGGCGCGGGCGGCGTGCGGCAGCACCAGGCCGACGAAGCCGATGGCCCCGGCCGAGCTGACCAGCGCGGCCGTGAGCAGGGCCGTGACGCACAGCAGCACCAGACGGGTACGGGCCACCGACACCCCGAGGGCGGCCGCCGCGTCCTGCCCGAAGGCGAAGGCGTCGAGGGTGCGGGCGTACGACAGGCACACCACCAGCGCCACGGCCAGGACGGCGAGGCATATCCATACGTCGGTCCAGCCCGCCCCGCCGAGCGAGCCGAGGAGCCAGAAGAGGACGCCCCGGGTGGTCTCCGCGTCGGCGGCCGTCATCACGACGAACGAGGTCAGCGCGGAGAAGAGCTGCATGACGGCGACGCCCGCGAGGACCACCAGGTCGGTGCTCCCGCCGAGCGTGTGGCTGAGGAACAGCACAAGCGCGAACGACACCAGGGCACCGAGGAACGCGCCCACCGGGACGGACAGCGCGCCCCCGCCGACGCCCAGCACGACCACCAGCACGGCCCCGGTCGACGCACCCGAGGACACTCCGAGGACGAACGGGTCGGCGAGCGGGTTGCGCAGCAGCGACTGCATCACCGCGCCGCACACGGCGAGTCCGGCGCCGCACACGGCCGCGAGGAGCGTGCGCGGCAGCCGGAGCTGCCACACGATGCCGTCCCGGATGGGCGTCAACTCCGAGGAGCCGAGGCCGAGATGGGCCGCGACGACCGACCACACGTCGGCGACCCGCAGGTCGGCCGGGCCGATGGTGATGGCGACGGCCAGGGAGCCGCACAGCAGGACCGTCCCGACCACCCCGAGCAGGACCGCCCGGGCGGTCACTTCACGAGTCCGAACTCGCGCAGCCCCGCCGCGACCCGCTCCACGCCCTCGATCGTGCGGATGGTCGGGTTCATGGCCTGCCCGCTGAGCAGGACGTACCGCTTGTGCCGGACGGCGGTCATGTTCCTGGTGACCGGATCGGACTCCAGGAAGGCGATCTTCTTCTCGGCCGACTCGGCGGTCTGCGACCTGCGGGTGAGGTCGCCGATGACGAGGACGTCGGGGTCGCGGTCGGCGACCGTCTCCCAGTTGATCTGCGGCCATTCGTCGTGCGTGTCGTCGAAGACGTTCTTCGCGCCGAGCGCGCGGGTGACGACGCCGGGAGCGCCGCAGCAGCCCGCCATGTAGGGCGACTCGGAGTTGGCGAACCAGTACAGGAGGGTCACGTCGGAGGCGTCGATGCCCGAAGTGGCCTTCGCCATCCGCGCCTTGAGCTCTGCGACGAGTTCCTCTCCCCGTTCCTTCACCCCGAACACGGCGGCCAGGTCCCGGACTTCGCCGTAGACGGTCTCGGCGGTCAGGGGATCGGTCCGTGCGCCGTCCCCGTCGCCGGAGTTGTCCTTGCCGGCGCAGTCGGACGGGGAGACGTAGGTGGGCACGCCGAGCTTCTCGAACTGGTCCCGGGTGGCGACGCCGCCCTTGCCCAGCGTGGAGACGAAGGAGGCGGCGACGAAGTCCGGTTCGGCGTCCAGGACCCGTTCGAAGGAGGGGTTGTTGTCGGCGATCCGCGCCACCTTCGCGTTCTCCTTCTCCAGCCCCTTCATCACGGGGTCGGTCCAGGTCGCCGTGCCCGCCATACGGTCGGCGAGCCCGAGGGAGAGCATGATCTCGGTGGTGCCCTGGTTGAGGGAGACGGCCCGTTCGGGCGGGGCCTCGACGCGTACCGTACGGCCGCAGTTGTCGAGGCTGACGGCAGCCGTCGTGGCGGAGGTGCCGACGTCGCCGCAGCCGGCCAGGAACAGGGAGCCGGCTACGAACAGGGCGGAGGGACGGGCAAGACGTGCTGTCTGCACGGAAGTTGGTCCTCGATCGTCGAGGGCTCGAACGCGGAGCCCGGTCGTACGGTGCTCCCCCGCCGTACGTCACCGCGGGGGCCGCCAGCAGGTCTTCGGACTCGGGATCATCCGGTCGGGGCGCCTTCCCAGACGACATTCGAGTCGTCCAGTGGCCGAGGCCCCGCCCGTCACCCTCACCGCTGCGCGTCAGCTCCGGATTCGCACCGGATTCCCTGACCCACGTCTCATGGGTTCGACTGGCCTCGGCAAGCTATCACGGTGGGGAATCGCCGATCGCGGTGCGCTGTTGTGCGAGAGGTCAGGGCATACGCGACCCCAAGGAGACCCACGGTGTACGGCGACGAGGCAACAGTCCGCAAGATCCTCACCGGGCTCGGCGACACCTGGGCCGTGGTCGGCCTGTCGTCGAACCGGCAGCGCGCCGCGTACGGCGTGGCCGAGGTGCTCCAGCGTTACGGCAAGCGGGTCGTGCCCGTGCATCCCAAGGCGGAGACGGTGCACGGGGAGCGGGGGTACGCCTCGCTCGCGGACATCCCCTTCGACGTGGACGTCGTGGACGTGTTCGTGAACAGCGACCTCGCCGGGGCCGTCGCCGACGAGGCGGTGGCGAAGGGCGCGCAGGCGGTCTGGTTCCAGCTCGGGGTCGTCGACGAGGCGGCGTACGACCGCACTCGGGCCGCGGGCCTGGAGATGGTGATGGACCGCTGCCCGGCGATCGAGATTCCCCGCCTGGGCTGACGGATCCAGTTGTCATACAGGTTTCCGTTGCGTCCGTAATTCCTGAAACGCTGTCCAGGAAATCCCCGTACGCCAGTCAAAATTCGACAACCACCTTCAGCGGAACAGCGCTTGATTCCTAATCTGAGGCCTCTTGCATGGTGAATGCATCTCCTTTATGAGAGGCCCCCTAAGAAATGGTAAGCGTTGACCAAGCCGCCCCGGAGGACAGCAGGGGCCCGGGCGGCGGCCTGCGGCGGGACGTCGGACTGATCGGGCTCATGTGGGCGTCGGTCGGTTCCATCATCGGATCCGGCTGGCTCTACGGAGCGGAAAAAGCGGTTACCGCGGCCGGTCCCGCGGCGGTCATTTCCTGGGTGATCGGCGCGGTGGCCATCGTCCTGCTGGCTCTCGTGCACGCGGAACTCGGCGGCATGTTCCCGGTCGCGGGCGGCACCGCACGATATCCGCACTACGCGTTCGGCGGCCTGGCCGGCATGTCCTTCGGCTGGTTCTCCTGGCTGCAGGCGGCGACCGTGGCACCGATCGAGGTCGAGGCCATGATCGGCTATGCGGGGCACTGGTCCTGGGCCCGGGGTCTCGAACACAGTGACCAGACGCTGACGGCCTCGGGCCTCGTCACCGCCGTCTTCCTGATGGCCGTCTTCGTCACGGTCAACTTCTTCGGCGTCCGCGCCCTGGCACACACCAACAGCGCGGCCACCTGGTGGAAGATCGCCGTTCCGTTGGGCGCCATCTTCGTCATCGCCGCGGGCAACTTCCACCCGGGCAACTTCACCTCGGAGGGCTTCGCCCCGCTGGGCGCCAAGGGCGTGCTGAGCGCGATCAGCGGCAGCGGCATCATCTTCGCCCTGCTGGGTTTCGAGCAGGCGATCCAACTGGCGGGCGAGAGCCGCAATCCGAAGCGGGACCTGCCGCGGGCCACTCTCGGCTCGGTCGCGATCGGTGCCGTCATCTACGTCCTGCTGCAGATCGTGTTCATCGGCGCGCTGCCGCACAGCTCCTTCGCACACGGCTGGGCCGAGCTCGACTTCCCCGGCATCAGAGGCCCGTGGGCGGGACTCGCGACCCTGGTGGGCCTGGGCTGGCTGAGTGTGGTGCTGTACGTCGACGCGGTGATCTCACCCGGCGGCACCGGCCTGATCTACACCACCGCGACCTCCCGCGTCTCCTACGGCCTGGCCAAGAACGGGTACGCGCCGAAGGTCTTCGCCCGCACCGACAGGCGGGGCGTGCCCTGGTTCGGCCTGATCGTCTCCTTCGTGACCGGCGTGGTCTGCTTCCTGCCCTTCCCGAGCTGGCAGGAGCTGGTCGGCTTCATCACCTCGGCGAGCGTCCTGATGTACGCGGGCGCCCCGCTGGCGTACGGCGTCTTCGCCGACCGGCTGCCGCACCACGAGCGCCCGTACCGGCTGCCCGCCGGCAAGGTGCTCTCGCCGCTGTCGTTCGTGGTGGCCAACCTCATCATCTACTGGGCCGGCTGGGACACCCTGTGGCGGCTGGGCATCGCGATCGTCCTCGGCTACGTACTCCTGGGCGGCTACGCCTGGTTCGCCACCGCCACCGGCCGCCCCGACGCGCCCCGGATGGACTTCAGGGCCGCCCAGTGGCTGCCGGTCTACCTGCTGGGCATGGGCGTCATCTCCGCGGAGGGCGGCTTCGGCGGACAGGGCAACATCGGTCTGTGGTGGGACATCCTGGTCATCGCGGTCTTCTCCCTGGTCGTCTACTACTGGGCGCGGGCCTCCGCCTCCCGGCCCGAGGAGATCGAGCGCAGCATCGACGAGGTGGTCGTCACGGACGCACCCGCACACTGAGCCGCACGACCGCTCCCCGCCCGCGCCAAGCACCCACATAATGTTCGGGTGACCTCCACTCCCCACCCCAACTCCGGTGCCCCGCAACGCTTTCCGGTCGTCATCGTGGGCGCCGGGCCCGCCGGCCTCACCATCGGCAACATCCTGCGGGCCGCCGGCGTCGACTGCCTCGTCATCGAGTCGGAGACACGCGAGTTCATCGAGCAGCGGCCCCGGGCGGGCGTCATCGAGGAGTGGGCCGTGCGCGGCCTCCAGCAGCGCGGTCTCGCGGACACCCTGCTGGAGCGGGCGCAGCTGCACACCGAGTGCGAGTTCCGCTTCGGCCAGGAGCGCTTCCGCTTCTCCTACATCGAACTGACGGGTACTCACCACTTCGTCTATCCCCAGCCGTTGCTGGTGACGGACCTGGTGCGCGAGTACGCGGACATGCGGGGCGGGGCGGCCCGGTTCGGCGTCCGGGACGTCCAGTTGCACGACCTCGACACGGCCAACCCCTCGGTGTCGTACCTCTCGGCCGAGACGGGCGAGCGCGAGGTCGTCGCGTGCGACTTCGTCGCGGGCTGCGACGGGGCCCGCGGGGTGACCCGTACCGTCCTGCCCGAGCACGCGCACATCTCCCGGCACGACTACGGCATCGGCTGGCTGGCCCTGCTCGCCGAGGCGCCGCCGTCCAACGACTGTGTCGTGTTCGGCATCCACCCCGACGGCTTCGCCGGCCACATGGCCCGCAGTCCCGAGGTGACCCGCTACTACCTGGAGTGTCCGCCCGGCGACGACCCGGAGAACTGGTCGCACGAACGCGTCTGGTCACAGCTCCGGGAGCGCCTCGCGGCGACGGACGCCGGCCCGCTCATCGAGGGGCGGCTGATCGAGAAGCGCGTCCTGGACATGCACAGCTCGGTCGTCGAACCCATGGTGTTCGGCCGTCTCTTCCTCGCCGGGGACGCCGCCCACCTCACCGCGCCCATCGCCGCGAAGGGCATGAACCTGGCCCTGCACGACGCCTTCCTCCTCGGTGACGCCCTCGTCGGCTACCTGGCCAAGGGCGACGAGACCGGCCTGGACGGCTATTCGGAGGCGTGTCTGCGACGGGTGTGGGACTACCAGGAGTTCTCGCAGTGGCTCTCCGAGGTGTACCACGGCACCTCGTCGGGCGACGCGTATCGCGCGGGCACCACCTTCGCCCGGCTCCGCCGCCTGTTCACCTCGCCCGCCGCCGCGGCGGCCTTCGCCGAGCAGTACCTGGGTACCGCCACCGCCTACTGAACCGGACCCGCCGCGTCCGTCAGTCGTGCAGCGGCCGGTCACTGAGCCGGTGGTCCGCCACGTTCAGCGCCTCGTCCACCAGCCGGCGCAGATGGCCGTCGCGCAGCGAGTAGATCACCCGGCGGCCCTCCTTGCGCGTGTTCACCAGCCCGGCCAGCCGCAGCCGCGCCAGATGCTGGCTGACGGCCGGCCGCGCCGCCCCGCACGCCTCCGTGAGCGTGGTGACATCGGCCTCCCCCGCGGTCAGCGCGTACAGCAGGGTGAGCCGGGTGCGGTCGCCGAGCAGGGCGAGCAGCTCGGCCGCGAGCGCGAACTGTTCCTCGCCCGGGGTGCGCGAGTGCGCATCGGTCGCAGGTGATAGGTGCATGCGTGCGCTCATACGCACATAATGGCCTGGTGGGCGTCGCGCGTCCACTCCCGGCGCACGGAAGGGGACCCACGTGAGCGACCGGCACGAGCACGAGCACGGACATCACCACGACCACGGGCATGAGCACGGACATGCGCACGACCACCGGCCCACCCGCTCCGGTCTCCGCCACCGTCTGCCCCACCGCCTCGCCCACCTCCTCACCCCCCACTCCCACGAGACCGCCGACAAGCTCGACTCCGCCCTGGAGTCCTCGGCCCGCGGCATGCGGGCCCTGTGGATCTCGCTGGCGGTACTGGGCGCGACCGCTCTGGCGCAGGCGTTCGTGGTGGCCGTCTCCGGGTCGGTCGCGCTGCTCGGCGACACGGTGCACAACACCGCGGACGCGCTGACCGCCGTACCGCTGGGGATCGCGTTCATACTCGGGCGGCGCGCGGCCACCCGGCGGTTCACGTACGGCTACGGCCGGGCGGAGGACCTCGCGGGCATCGTGATCGTGCTGACGATCGCCGCGTCCGCGGCCTTCGCGGGGTGGGCGGCGATCGACCGGCTGCTCGATCCGCGCCCTGTGCACCACGTGCCGGCGGTCGCGGTGGCCGCGCTGGTCGGTTTCGCGGGGAACGAGTGGGTGGCCCGTTACCGGATCCGGGTGGGCCGTGACATCGGCTCGGCCGCGCTGGTCGCCGACGGACTGCACGCCCGTACGGACGGATTCACGTCACTGGCCGTGCTGTTGGGCGCGGGCGGCTCGGCTCTCGGCTGGCAACTGGCCGACCCGATCGTGGGATTGGCCATCACCGCCGCCATCACGCTGGTGCTGCGGGACGCGGCGCGCGAGGTGTTCCGGCGGGTGATGGACGCCGTCGACCCGGCCCTCGTGGACCGGGCCGAGCAAGCGCTGCGGGAGGTCGAAGGAGTGCGTGCGGTGGGCGAGTTGCGGCTGCGCTGGATCGGGCACCGGCTGCGCGCCGAGGTGGCGGTCGTGGTGGACGGCGAGGCGACGGTACGCCAGGCGCACGGCATCGCCGTGGATGCCGAACACGCCCTGCTGCACGCCGTCCCGCGCCTCACCGCGGCCCTGGTGCACGCCGACCCGGCACCGGTGCCGGGCGAGGCGGATCCGCACCACGCCCTCGCCCACCATGCGGCGGCCTGAGCGTCAGGAGACCCCCAGCCCCTCCAGCACCACCGCACCCGGCAGCTCCGCGAACGCCTTCCCCGGCACCAGCAGCTTGCCGCGACGTCGTCCGCTGCCGACCAGGACGTACGGCAGGTCGACGACGGCCGAGTCCACCAGCACGGGCCAGTCCTCGGGCAGTCCGATCGGCGTGATGCCGCCGTACTCCATGCCGGTCTCCCCCGTCGCCATGTCCATCGAGGCGAACGAGGCCTTGCGGGCGCCGAGTTGGCGGCGGACGACGCCGTTGACGTCGACCCGGGTGGTGGAGAGCACGACGCACGCGGCCAGGGTGCTCTCGCCGCCGCGCCTGCCCGCGACGACCACACAGTTCGCGGACTGCTCGAGCAGCTCGCGGCCGTAGTGCTCCACGAAGACGGCGGTGTCGGCCCACTGCGGGTCGGTGTCGACGTAGACGATCTGCTCGGCGGGGACGCTGCCGCTCCAGTGGCGTACGGCGTCGGCGACCGGGCGGGTCAGCTCGTCGAGGCAGTCCGGAGCGGGCGTGGCGTGGTCGAAGTGTCCGATGGGTGCGTCCATGACCGCACGCTAACAAAGCCGCCCGGTCCGCCTCAGTGCACGGGCGGGACGGAGACGGCCATCAGCATCCCCATCGGAACGTCGCCCTGGTTGCCGTACGTGTGCGGGGCGTTGGCCTCGAAGGAGGCGGTCGCGCCCGCCGGGACGCGGTACTCCACGCCGTCCACGGTGAGCGTCAGTTCGCCCTCGGTGACGTGGACCAGCTCGGCGGTGCCGGTGGGATGCGGGTCGGAGGAGCTGTTCTCGCCCGGCATCAGCCGCCACTCCCACAGCTCCAGGGGGCCGGGTGCCTCCGTTCCGGCGAGGAGGAGGTTGTAGCTGCCGGCGTCGGTGTGCCACAGCCGCACGGCCTGGTCGGCGGGGACGATCCGGACCTTGGGCCCCTGCTCGTAGTCGAGCAGGGTGGTGATGCTGATCCCGAGCGCGTCGCCGATCTTGACGACCGTGCCGAGGCTGGGATTGGTGCGGGCCTGCTCGATCTGGATGAGCATGCCGCGGCTGACTCCGGCCCGGGCGGCGAGCACGTCCAGGGTGAAGCCGCGCACCGCGCGCCAGTGCTTGACGTTGCGCGCCAGGGACTGGGTCAGCAGGTCGAGGTCCGACACATTCCGTCCAAGATTCTCAAGACTCGCGTCCAATATTCTGGATGACAGAGTTCACTTCACTGCACTACGTTGTGGTGCACCCGATCGTTCACCGAACTGTACTGCGAGGCCGCCGTGACAGCACTCTTCGCCCTGGCCACCAGCCTGCTGTGGGGACTGGCCGACTTCGGCGGCGGACTGCTGACCCGACGCACCCCGGCACTGACGGTCGTGGTCGTGTCGCAGACGATCGCCGCGGTCGTGCTCGGCGTGGTCGTGGTGGCCACCGGCGGCTGGACCGAGACCGATCCGCGCCTGTGGTTCGCGGTGGCGGCCGGTGTGGTGGGGCCCGTCGCCCTGCTCTGCTTCTACAAGGCGCTCGCGCAGGGCCCGATGGGCGTCGTCTCCCCGCTCGCCACCCTGAGCGTGGCCGTCCCCGTCGGCGTGGGCCTCTTCCTGGGCGAGCGTCCGGGTGTCGTGCAGGTCGCGGGTATCGCGGTCGCCGTGGCCGGGGTCGTCCTCGCGGGCGGGCCGCAGCTGCGGGGCGCGCCGGTGCAGCGTCGGACCATCCTCCTGACCCTGGTCGCCGCCCTCGGCTTCGGCACGGTGTTCGCGCTGATCGCGGAGGCGTCGACGACGGTCACCGGCCTGTTCCTCGCCCTGTTCGTGCAGCGCGTGACCAACGTGGCCGTCGGCGGCGCCGCGCTGTACGTCTCCGTGCGGCGGGGCGGCGAGGCCCTCCCGGCGGGCGGCTTCCCCTGGGCCTCGCTGCCGGCGCTCGGCTTCGTAGGCCTGGCGGACGTCGCGGCGAACGGCACCTACTCGGTCGCCGCCCAGCACGGCCCGGTCACCGTGGCCGCCGTCCTCGCCTCGCTGTACCCGGTGGTGACCGCCCTGGCCGCGCGCGGCTTCCTCAGCGAACGCCTGCGGGCGGTCCAGGCGGCGGGCGCGGGCCTGGCCCTGGTGGGCACCCTGCTGCTCGCGGCCGGCTGAGCCCTCGTCAGTCCAGCTCGGCGAGCTTCGCCGCCGTCTCCTCGTCCAGGCCCGCCAACCGGCGCAGCTGCTCCGGGGTGACCCCCTCGGGAATCGGCACCGGCGCCGGCGTCCTGAGCGGCGGCTGCCAGCCGTCGTCGGGAGTCCAGCGCCGTACGACCCGGGCGGGCGCCCCCGCCACCACCGCGTGGTCGGGCACCGCACCCCGGACCACGGCCCCGGCGGCGACCACCACGTTCCGCCCGATCCGCGCGCCGGGCAGGATCACCGCCCCCGTCCCGATCCAGCACCCCGGGCCGATCGTCACCGGCTCCATCCGGGGCCACTGCTTGCCGATGGGCTCGTGCGGGTCGTCGTACGAGTGGTTGGTGGACGTGACGTAGACGTACGGCCCGAAGTAGCAGTCGCTGCCGATGGTGACCGTCGTGTCGGCGATGACATGGCTGCCGCGGCCGAGGACGACTCCGTCGCCGATGCGCAGGATCGGGTCCGGGCCGAGGTCGAGGTCGGGCATCAACCCGGCGGTCAGGGTGACCTGTTCGCCGACGATGCAGTGCGCCCCGAGGTGGATCCAGGCTTCACCGAAGACCGTGCCGAGCGGGAAGGCCAGCCGGGTGCCGGTGCCGAGCGCGCCGAAGCGGAACCGTCCCGGGTGGGCGGCGGTGACGGAGCCGGTGCGCTGCACCCAGGCCCAGCCCGCGTGCACGGCCCGCTGCGCCAGGCCGCGCGACCATGATGAGAACGTGTTCTTGCGCTTCGGCACCCGCTCACCGTACTCAGCGTGACGTGAACCCATGAGTTCGAGGGCCTGTGATCTTCGCCCCACCCGGTGGCATACGGTGCCGGTGTTGTCGACGACGAGGAGAGGGCGAGGAGACGGCGATGGTGCAGAGAGCGTTGATCACGGGAATCGGCGGCAAGGAACCGAACATCCACGAGGAGGCGTTCGTGGCACCCACGTCCTCGGTGATCGGCGACGTGACGCTGGAGGCGGGCGCGAGCATCTGGTACGGCGCGGTGGTCCGGGGCGACGTCGAGCGGATCTCCGTCGGGGCCCAGTCCAACATCCAGGACAACTGCACGCTGCACGCCGACCCCGGCTTCCCCGTCACGATCGGCGAGCGGGTCTCCGTCGGCCACAACGCCGTCGTGCACGGGGCCACGGTCGGGGACGACTGCCTGGTCGGCATGGGTGCGACCGTGCTCAACGGCGCGGTGATCGGCGCAGGGTCGCTGGTCGCCGCGCAGGCCTTGGTGCCGCAGGGTATGCAGGTGCCGCCCGGCTCACTCGTCGCCGGTGTCCCCGCGAAGGTCAGGCGGGAGCTGACGGAGGAGGAGCGTCAGGGGGTGACCCTGAACGGCACCATGTACGCGGAGTTGGCGAAGGCGCACAGCGAGGTGCACCAGGCCTGAGAGACCGAGGGACCGAGGCACCGATTGCGCTGAGGGACCGATCTCAGTCGGCGGCCGGGACGGGTTCCGGCTCGCGTTCGGCCGCCTGCTTCTGAGCCGTCGCGTTGTCCGCCGTCGCGTTCTTGGCCTTGCGCTTGATGACCAGCATCGACGTGAGCCCGACGAGCACGGCCGCCACCAGACCCAGCCACGAGAACCGCTTCAGCCACGACTCGGCGACGATCCCGACGTAGTAGATGACGGCCGTCGTGCCGCCCGCCCACAGGATCCCGCCGAGCACGTTGGCGATCAGGAACTTCCAGTACGGCATCCGCAGCACACCCGCGAGCGGACCGGCGAAGATCCGCAGCAGGGCGACGAAGCGGCCGAAGAAGACGGCCCACATGCCCCACTTCTGGAAGGACCGCTCGGCCGTGGCGATGTGCCCCTCGCTGAAGTGCCTGGGGAACTTCTTGCCGAGCCAGGCCAGCATCGGCCGCCCGCCCTTGCGGCCGATGGCGTAACCGATGGAGTCGCCGACGATCGCGCCGACGGTGGCACACACCCCGAGAATCACCGGGTCGATGCCCGCGTGCTGCGAGGACAGCAGTGCGGCCGACACCAGGATGATCTCGCCGGGCAGCGGGATGCCCAGGCTTTCCAGACCGATGACGATTCCCACGAGGGCGTAGACGGCGGCCGCGGGCACCGTGTCGAGCCAGTCCTGGACGTGCAACGCCGGTTCCTCCGATTCGCGTCCCTGCATTCCCGGCGCGCGCCTGCGGACAGGCGCACGCCGGGAAGCCTACCGGGTCACCCGGATGCCTCTGCGTCCCACGGGTCGCACTGGTGTTCCCGGCCCACGGTGCCGCCCGCGTCGGTCTCCTTGTGCGGTCGCCGTGCCCCGGAGGGAGCAGTGTCCGGGCCCTGGGGCGTGTTGGCTCCTATCGTGGAACGTCACAGTGACGCTCGGCGCCGAGGCAGGCTACACATGACGGATCCGCAGATCGACTATGCGGCGGTCTTCCGGGCCCTGCCCGGCATGGTGGCCCTGCTCACCCCCGACCTGGTGTACGCCGACGCCAACGACGACTTCCTGCGGCTGGCCGGGCGCACCCGCGAGCAGCTGCTGGGCCGCTACATCTTCGACGTCTTCCCGGAGAACCCCAACGACCCGGCCGCGGCCGGCATGCGGGAGACCCGGGAGTCGATGCTGCGGGTGGTGGCCACCGGCGAGCGCGACACCATGGCTCTGCTGCGCTACGACATCCAGGATCCCGAGCGGCCCGGCCACTGGCAGGAACACTATTGGAGCCCCGTCAACGCACCCGTGCGCGACTCCGACGGGCGGGTGGTGCTCGTCGTGCACCGGGTGGAGGAGGTCACCGAACTCATCCGCGCCCGCGGCGGCCCGGACGGCGACAGACAGGCCCGTGTGCTGGAGGCCGAGCTCTACACCCGGTCCCGTGAACTGCAGGAGGTCAACGAACGCCTGCGCAAGGCACACGCCCACGAACGCGAGGTCGCCCTGGCCCTGCAGGCCGCGATGCTGCCCGCGCCCCGCCCCACCGGCACGCACGGGGCCGCCGTGCGCTACCAACCCGCCATCGGCGCCCTGAACGTGTGCGGCGACTGGTACGACCTGGTCGAACTGCCCGGCCAGGGCCTGGCGGTCGCCGTCGGGGACGTCGTCGGCCACGGTCTCGCCGCCGCCTGCGCCATGGGACAGCTGCGCAGTGCCCTGAGCGCGGCCTGCCGGGTCGCCGCCGGACCGGCCCAGGCCCTGGAGGCTCTCGGGCTGTACGCCCGTTCCGTCGACGGCGCCGAGTCGACCACCGTCGTGACGACCTTCATCGACTGGGACAGCCACGCCATCACCTACAGCTGCGCCGGCCACCCTCCACCCGCCCTGCTCCGTCCCGACGGCACTGTCACCTTCCTCGACCAGGCCACGGACCCCCCGCTCGCCGCCCGGCCCGACCATGTCCCCCGTCCCCAGGCGCGCATCCTCTTCACCGAGGGCACCACCCTCGTCCTGTACACGGACGGCCTGATCGAACGCCGTACCGAGGACATCGACACCGGCCTGGCGCGCCTCGCCGATTCCCTCACCCGCCACCGGCGATCCGCACCCGAGGCGCTGGCCGACGCCCTCCTCGCGGACCTCCTGCCCCCCACCGGCACCACCGACGACACGGCGCTGATCGTCATCCGGCTCTGACTCCACGTGCGCTATCGGTGCTCATTGCGCGGATGCCGGCGCGCCGTCCGCTCGTTGCCGCGTCGGTAGTTACCCGTCCAGCGGGCCATCGCCAGCTGCGGATCCCCATCCGCCGCCTCCCGAACGAACTGTGCCGCCCGGCTCCCGCGCAGCACCGTCGCCACACGGCCGCGGTGCAGGATCACCACGGAGCCGTCGCCCCGCTCCTCGTATGCGAATCCCTGTGCTGCCGCCACCCGGCGCCCCCTCCACGTAGGGGACCAGGGTGCCGACCGGCCGGTCCTTGCGCGAGCGGTTTTCCGCCGCCGCTCGGGTGGGGATCGCGGCTGCGCACCGACTAGGGGGTGTTTCGAAAGTCCCGCACAGCACCCACGGCGCCCGGCACGCACTCTCGCCGCACCGGCCGAAACC
>NZ_JBWLKM010000067.1:0-22293 GCF_059026085.1 Streptomyces sp. a15
TGCGATGGGGGTCCCCCCGCTCGAGCGAAGTCGAGAGTGGGGGAATCGGCAACCGACGACAACGCCGCAGATCGGCGTGCCAAGCCCCGCGTCTGCGGCATGATCCGCCGGACAGACCCTGGCGTTCCGCCAGCAAGGGTGATCGGCGCAAGAGCGAGGCGGGCGTATGCGGGCTGTGGTGTTCGAGCGGTACGGGGAGCCGGCCGAGGTGCGGGAGGTGGCGGACCCGGAGCCCGCGGAGCACGGGGTCGTGGTGCGGGTCGAGGCGACGGGACTGTGCCGCAGCGACTGGCACGGCTGGCAGGGGCACGACCCGGACATCACGCTGCCGCATGTGCCGGGGCACGAACTCGCCGGTGTCGTCGAGGCGGTGGGCACCCGGGTGACCGGCTGGCGCCCCGGCGATCGCGTGACCGTGCCCTTCGTGTGCGCCTGCGGGAGCTGCCCGTCCTGTGCGGCGGGTGACCAGCAGGTGTGCGAGCGGCAGACCCAGCCGGGCTTCACCCACTGGGGCTCCTTCGCCCAGTACGTGGCGCTGGACCACGCCGACGTGAACCTCGTCGCCGTACCGGAGGAGATGTCCTTCGCGACGGCCGCCTCCCTCGGCTGCCGGTTCGCCACGGCGTTCCGGGCGGTGGTGCAGCAGGGCCGGGTGGCGGCGGGGGAGTGGGTCGCGGTGTACGGCTGTGGGGGCGTCGGCCTGTCCGCGGTGATGATCGCGGCGGCGTCGGGGGCGCGGGTCCTGGCGGTCGACGTGTCGCCCCGGGCCCTGGACCTGGCGCGGAAGTTCGGCGCCACGGAGTGTGTGGACGCGTCCCGCACCGAGGACACGGCGGCGGCCGTCCGCGAGCTGACCGGCGGCGGCGCGCATCTCTCCCTCGACGCCCTCGGCTCGCCCGCCACCTGCGCGGCCTCCGTGAACGGCCTGCGCCGCCGCGGCCGTCACGTCCAGGTCGGCCTGCTGCCGTCACCGACCGGCACGACACCGGTGCCGATGGCCCGCGCGATCGGCCTGGAACTGGAACTCCTCGGCAGCCACGGCATGGCCGCGCACACCTACCCGCCGATGCTGGAACTGGTCCGGGCCGGAGTGCTGCGGCCCGACCTGCTGGTCACGTCCACGATCACGCTGGCCGAGGTGCCGGCGGCGCTGGCCGCGATGGGGACGGCGCCGGGGGCGGGGGTGACGGTCATCGAGCCGTGGAGCTGAGAGCGGCCCACTCATGGTCGAGGATCCCCATGAGCACCTCGTCGACCCACTCCCCGTCCCACAGCCAACCCGATCCGGTGCAGACCGAGCCGCTCGAAGCCGTACCCGACGATGAGCCGGGTCGCCTCGGTGCCGAACTCGCGGTCGCGGCCGCGAGGGGTTGACGAGTTCGCCGGTGGCCCGGTCGGTGACGGCGAGGTCGAGCCGCTCGGGGTGATGGGCGCGGGAGGCGTAGATGGAACGCAGCCTGTCCACGGTGAACTCGGTGGCGGGTCCGAAGGTGAAGCGGATGACCTCGGGGTCCTGGATGATCTCCCAGATCGTGTCCGCGTCGTTCTCGGTGAACGGCCGCAGCACGGTCTTCTCGCCGGTCAGGACAGGATTGACCCAGGTAGGCGAAGCCCTTCGTGCTCAGACCTCTCGTCGGCCCCGGTTTCCCGGGCGGGACGCCACCCAGGCCCGGACCGTGTCCGCGTACCAGTAGGGCTTGCCGCCCTCGACGTGGTCGGGGGGCGGCAGCAGCCCGTGTTTGCGGTACGAGCGCACGGTGTCGGGCTGCACCCGGATGTGCGCCGCGATGTCCTTGTAGGACCAGAGCCTTCGGTCGGTCATGGGGTTGCACCTCCCTGCGAGTACCGCGGCGACGACCGGGGGCGGCCGTCCGGGGGAGCCGGGCACTTCGCTGGCGATCACAAAGCCTGTGCCCGGTGAACGACGGCGAGTCAGGGCTGGGCAGGGCCTGTGGACCGGGTGTGACGCAAGACCGGCGTACACGCGACATGTGTGACAGGAAGGGGGTGTTTGTGACAGAGGTGACGCAAAGGCGTACGCGGGCTCATGGGCGGGGCGCGTTGACATACGGCGGGAAGGGGCCCCGAAGCTCAGAGCAGCCGCACAGCCGCACAGCCGCACAGCCGCGCAGCCGCGCAGCAAGAGGCGGGCCGGACCCGCTGCGTCGGGTCCGGCCCGCCGTTTCCCCGCATCCCCCCCCGGCGCGGCTCCCGGTCGATCGTCCGGGACGCACAGCGTGCCGTCAGTGAGGTCCGGCGGTCTTGGAAAAATCCGCATTTCGTCCGGATGCGAGGACAAGACTCGTCGCCTCGCCCGTCATCCGGTCGATCGCCGGCGCCCCGGACCCGGCAGGCACCTGGACCGGTACCTGCCGGGCCGCCGTGAACTCCCTCGGCGTGCACCCCGTCATCGCCTTGAACTCGCCGCTCAGATGCGCCTGGTCGTAGAACCCGCAGACCGCGGCCGTCTCCGCCTGGCCCCGTCCCGCCGCCAGCAGCCGCCGCGCCCGCTGCAATCGCAGGACCCGTGCCGCCGCCTTCGGACCCAGCCCGATCTGCTCCCGGAAACGGTTCTCCAGGTGCCGTACGCTCCAGCCGACCTCCTCGGCGAGCCGTCGTACCGGCATCGAGCCACCCGTCCGCACCAGCTCCGACCAGGCCCGCACCACCCGGGCCGAACACGGCGTACCGGCCGCCCACCAGCGCGCGAACACGTCGTCGAGCAGCCCGAAACGGTCCTCCCATTTCGGCAACGCGGCCAGGGCGGCGGAGAGTTCGCCGACGCGTCGGTCCAGGGCGTGCGGGAGGTCGTCGGGGTCGACGGTGCGGTCGGCGAGCTCGCACTGCGGGGTGCCGAAGAGGGTGAACGCGGCCCAGGGCGTGAGCAGCACCTCGATGCCGGACAGCCGTCCGGCGTGCTCGCCGACGGCCGGTGTGGTCGTGGGCCCGCAGTAGACCGACACGAGGGTGGCCGTGGGTCGGCCGGCGCGTGAGATACGTACGGGCTGGTCGAAGCCCAGCAGCAGCGTCGCCGCGCCGATGGGCGCCTCCAGCCGGCGCCGGGGCCGGTCCATCGCCAGCCGCACCCCGCGGTAGCTCATCACGCCGGGCCGCAGCCGAGGATGGGGCGGGGCGAGGGCGAACTCCCAGGACCCACCTGGCCCCTGTCCGGACCGGACCAGCACAGCATCCGCCATGCGCAACCGCCCCTCCCAGCACACCGAGGGCACCCATCAAGGGCATCCATGGTGCTACGACCCAGGAAGGGGCGGAAGGCGCCGGCCTCAACGAAACCGGCCTCAACGAAACCGGCCTCGACAAGCCGACCTCAGCGAACCCGACGTACGGCTACGCCCCGCACGACCTCAAAAACGCCCGCGTCCGCTGCGCGATCGGCAGCGGCCGGTCCGGCTCGCACGGGTACATGTCCTGCTCGACGATCGCGAACAGATCGACGTCCAGCTTCTGCGCGGCCTCCAGGACAGGCCCCAGCGCGGGCACCCCGGCGGGCGGCTCGCACATCACACCGCGTGCGACCGCCGGCCCGAACGGCACCTCGTTGGCCCGCACGTCCGCCAGGATCTCCGGGTCGACCTGCTTGAGGTGCAGGTACCCGATCCGCTCGCCGTAGGTCTCGATGAGCTTGACGCTGTCGCCGCCGCAGTACGCGTAGTGCCCGGTGTCCAGGCACAGGGACACCAGCGAGGAGTCGGTGCCGTCCAGGAAGCGGACGACGTTCTCCTCGCTGTCGATGTGGGTGTCGGCGTGCGGGTGGACGACGATCCGCAGCCCGTACTCCTCGCGCACCCGACGCCCCAGCCGCTCGGTCAGCGAGCTGAGATTGCGCCACTGCTCGGGCGTGAGCGTGTCCGGCTCCAGCACCTCGCCGGTCTTGTCGTCCCGCCAGAAGGACGGGATGACCACCAGGTGGGACGCCCCCATCGCCTGCGCCAGGACCGCGTTGTCCGCGACATGCGCCCAGGTCTTCTCCCACACGGCCTCGCCGTGGTGCAGGCCGGTGAAGACCGTGCCGGCCGACACCTTCAGGCCACGCCGCGAGGTCTCCTCGGTGAGGACGGCGGGGTCGGTCGGCAGATAGCCGTACGGGCCCAGCTCGATCCACTCGTAGCCGGACTGCGCGACCTCGTCGAGGAAGCGCTGCCAGGGCACCTGCTGGGGATCGTCCGGGAACCAGACGCCCCAGGAGTCGGGGGCCGATCCGATCCGGATGCGGGACAGTGAGGTCTGAGGTGACAACGACGTCATGGCCGCCAGCGTGCGGATCGCGAGCCGCGGTGTCAAGCCCTGGTCCGAATGTCTGGACAAAGCATTGACAGGACTCACTGTGCGGGGCTAGAAAGCCGTGGAGAGCCGCGATACGAAGGGAACTCGATGGCGTACGACCTGATCACCATGGGGCGGATAGGAGTGGACCTCTATCCGCTGCAGACGGGCGTCCCGCTGCCGCAGGTGACGTCCTTCGGCAAGTTCCTCGGCGGGTCCGCCGCGAACGTCGCGGTCGCCGCCGCCCGCCTGGGACGGGACACGGCGGTGATCACGCGTACCGGCGACGACCCGTTCGGCACCTACCTGCACGCGGAGCTGCGGGGCTTCGGCGTCGACGACCGCTGGGTCACCCCGGTCCCCGGTCTGCAGACCCCGATCACCTTCTGCGAGGTCTTCCCGCCGGACGACTTCCCGCTGTACTTCTACCGCCGCCCCAAGGCGCCCGACCTCGAGATCGACGCCCACGAGCTGGACCTGGACGCCATCCGCGAGGCCCGCATCTTCTGGGTCACCGGCACAGGGCTGAGCGAGGAGCCCAGCCGTACGGCGACCCTGGCGGCCCTCGCCCACCGGGCCAAGGCCGGCACGACGGTCTTCGACCTGGACTGGCGTCCCATGTTCTGGACCGATCCGGACGCGGCCCGCCCCTTCTACGAAGAGGCCCTGCGCCACACCACCGTCGCCGTCGGCAACCTCGACGAGGTGGAGGTGGCGACCGGAGTGCGCGAGCCGCACGCCGCCGCCCGCGCGCTCCTTGACGCCGGTGTCGAACTCGCCGTCGTCAAGCAGGGCCCGAAGGGCGTCCTCGCCGTCAACAGCAAGGGCGAGTCCGCCGAGGTCCCGCCGCTCCCGGTGACCGTCCTCAACGGCCTCGGCGCCGGCGACGCCTTCGGCGGCTCCCTCTGCCACGGCCTGCTGGAGGGCTGGGACCTGGAGAAGATCATGCGGCACGCCAACGCGGCCGGTGCCATCGTCGCCTCCCGCCTGGAGTGCTCGTCCGCGATGCCCACACCGGACGAAGTGACAGCGGCCCTCGCGGCGG
Source organism: Streptomyces sp. a15 (assembly GCF_059026085.1). Taxonomy (NCBI): domain Bacteria; kingdom Bacillati; phylum Actinomycetota; class Actinomycetes; order Kitasatosporales; family Streptomycetaceae; genus Streptomyces; species Streptomyces sp. A15. Next base: position 5,330 of record NZ_JBWLKM010000067.1, read on the forward strand.
GAGCCGTCACGTGAGCGTCGACATCGCGGAGCTCGTCCGCCTCCGCACCCTCCACCCCGAGGCCGTGGCCGAGGCCGCCGCCCGCCGCCCCCGCCGGTCGCTCCTCAACGACCAGGGCCGGCTGATGATCGTCGCCGCCGACCACCCGGCCCGCGGCGCCCTCGGGGTCGGCGACCGCAAGTTCGCCATGGCCAACCGCGTCGACCTGCTCGAACGCCTCTGCCTGGCGCTGAGCCGCCCCGGCGTGGACGGCGTACTCGCCACCGCCGACATCCTGGACGACCTGCTGCTCCTCGGCGCCCTCGACGGCAAGGTCGTCATGGGCTCGATGAACCGCGGCGGCCTCCAGGGCGCCAGCTTCGAGCTCGACGACCGCTTCACCGGCCACCGCCCCGAGGACATCGAGCGGCTCGGCTTCGACGCGGGCAAGCTGCTCCTGCGCATCGACTACGACGACCCGGGCTCCCTCACCACCCTGGAGTCCACGGCCCGCGCCATCGACGACATGGCAGCGCGCCGGCTCCCGGTCTTCGTCGAGCCGTTCATCAGCAGCCGCACCGAGCAGGGCAGGCTCAGCAACGACCTCTCCGCCGAGGCCGTCACCAAGTCGATCGCCATCGCCTCCGGCCTCGGCGGCAGTTCCGCCTACACCTGGCTGAAGGTGCCGGTCACCGCGAACCCCGACGACATGGCCGAGGTCATGGCGACCTCCACGCTGCCCGCCGTGCTGCTCGGCGGCGAGGTCGGGGGCACCGTCGAGGAACAGGCCGGGGCGTACGAGAAGTGGCGGGGCGCCCTGAAACTGCCCACCGTGCGCGGCCTGGTGGTCGGCCGTTCGCTGCTGTACCCGGCGGACGGCGACGTGGCCGCCGCCGTGGACACCGCCGTAGGACTGTTGTGAGGGCCGCATGACGAGCAACGACCTCTACCTCGCGAAGGGCGCCACGACCGGCGCCGAGTACGCCGTCGACATCGACCCCAAGCGGGCCGGCTGGACCCACAGCAGCCTGCGGATCGTCGAACTGGAGGCGGGCGGTACGCACGCCTTCGACGCCGGGGACAGCGAGTGGATCGTCCTCCCGCTGGAAGGCGGATGTACCGTACAAACAGAGGGTAGCGAGTTTCAACTCCTGGGCCGGGAAAGCGTGTTCAGCGGAGTCAGCGACTTCGCGTACGTGCCCCGTGACGCCCGGGCACAGATCGCCTCCGGCGCGGGCGGCCGCTTTGCTTTGGCAGGAGCGAAGTGCGAGCGACGACTCCCCGCCCGCTACGGCCCCGCGCCGGAGGTCCCGCAGGAACAGCGCGGCAGCGGCAACTGCCTGCGCCACGTCCGCAACTTCGCCTCGGCGGACGCCTTCGACTGCGACAAGCTGATCGCCGTCGAGGTGATCACGCCCGGCGGCAACTGGTCCTCGTACCCGCCGCACAAGCACGACGAGCACCGGCCGGGCGAGGAGGCGGAGCTGGAGGAGATCTACTACTTCGAGATCGACGGCCCGAACGGATTCGGCTATCAGCGCGTGTCCCCTTCCCGGGAGGGCGGTTCGGACATCCTCGCGGAGGTCCGCTCCGGCGACGCCGTGCTCGTCCCCGACGGATGGCACGGCCCGTCGATCGCCCAGCCCGGCCACGACATGTACTACCTGAACGTCATGGCGGGCCCGGGTCAGACCCGGGAGTGGCGGATCTGCTTCCACCCGGACCACACGGAGGGTTACCGATGACCTCGACAACGAGGCTGACGGTCGCACAGGCGCTGGTGCGCTTCCTCGCCGCCCAGTACACCGAACGCGACGGCGCACGGCAGCGGCTGATCGGCGCGACCTGGGGCATCTTCGGCCACGGGAACGTCGCCGGGCTCGGCCAGGCGCTCGTGGAGTACGCGGGTGACATGCCGTACCACCAGGGCCGCAACGAGCAGTCCATGGTGCACGCGGCGGTCGGTTACGCGAGGCAGTCGGGCCGGCTGTCCACCCACGCGGTCACGACCTCCATCGGCCCCGGCGCGACCAACCTGGTCACCGGTGCCGCCCTCGCCACGATCAACCACATCCCGGTCCTGCTGCTCCCCGGCGACACCTTCGCCACCCGGGTCGCCGACCCGGTCCTCCAGCAGCTGGAACTGCCGTACGCGGGTGATGTGTCGGTCAACGACTGCCTGCGCCCGGTGTCGAGGTACTTCGACCGCGTCACGCGTCCGGAGGCCCTGATCCCGGCCGCCCTGCAGGCCATGCGGGTGCTCACCGACCCCGTGGAGACGGGCGCGGTCACGCTCGCCCTCCCGCAGGACGTCCAGGCCGAGGCCTACGACTGGCCCGACGAGTTCTTCGCCGAGCGCACCTGGGTCGTACGACGTCCGGGCGCCGACCCGACCGAACTCGCCGAGGCGGTCGACGCGATCAGGACGGCCGAGCGCCCCCTGCTGATCGCGGGCGGCGGCGTGCACCACAGCCGCGCCGAGGAGGCCCTCGCCGAGTTCGCCGCGGCCACCGGCATCCCGGTCGCCTCCACCCAGGCCGGCAAGGGCTCCCTGCGCTACGACCACCCCCAGGACGTCGGCGGCGTCGGCCACACCGGCACCGCGACCGCCGACGAACTCGCCCGCCTGGCCGACCTGGTGATCGGCGTCGGCACCCGCTACACCGACTTCACCACCGCCTCCGGCACCCTCTTCGAACACCCGGGCGTGCGCTTCCTCAACCTCAACATCGCCCCGTACGACGGCCACAAGCTCGCCGGGATGCCGCTCGTCGCGGACGCCCGCAGCGGCCTCCAGGAGCTCACCCAGTCCCTGGGCATGCACGGGCACCGGGTCCCGGACACGTACGTCCGCGAGTACACCGAGGACAAGGAGCGCTGGGAGCAGCGCGTCGACGCCTGCTACGAGGCGGAGGAGCCGGACATACGCCCGACGCAGTCCCAGGTGCTCGGCGCGCTTGACGCCCTGGTCGACGACACGGACGTGATCATCAACGCGGCCGGTTCGCTCCCCGGCGACCTGCACAAGATGTGGCGGGCGCGCTCCCGGGACCAGTACCACCTGGAGTACGGCTACTCCTGCATGGGCTACGAGATCCCGGCCGCGATCGGCGTCAAGATGGCGGCACCCGACCGGCCCGTGTGGGCACTGGTCGGCGACGGCACCTATCTGATGATGCCGACGGAGATCGTGACGGCCGTACAGGAGGGGATCGCCATCAAGATGCTCCTCGTCCAGAACCACGGCTACGCGTCCATCGGCGGCCTGTCCGAGTCGGTGGGCGGCGAACGGTTCGGCACCGCCTACCGCTACCAGTCCGAGGACGGTACGTACACGGGGGCGCCGCTCCCCGTCGACCTCGCCGCCAACGCGGCGAGCCTGGGCATGCGCGTGCTGCGCGCGAAGACCGTACGGGACCTGCGGGCGGCGCTCGCGGAGGCCCGGGCGGCCGACACTCCCACATGTGTCTACGTCGAGACGGAAACGGCAGACACAGTGTCGGGCCCGCCGCCGGCGCAGGCCTGGTGGGATGTACCTGTGGCCGAAACCGCGACCCGACCGTCCGCGGTGAAGGCACGTGAGCTGTACGAACGGCACGTCTCCACCCGACGCCGCCATCTGTGAAGGATTACTGGAGTGACTCAGCCATGACGAAGATCGTCAACCACTGGATCGGCGGCAAGCCCGTCGAAGGCGCGTCGGGTACGTACGGGCCGGTCACCGACCCCGCTACCGGCGCGGTCACCACGAAGGTCGCGTTCGCCTCCGTCGAGGAGGTGGACGCGGCGGTCGCCGCCGCCAAGGACGCCTACGCGACCTGGGGCCAGTCCTCGCTCGCCAAGCGGACGGAGATCCTCTTCCGCTTCCGCGCCCTGCTGGACGCCAACCGCGACGCCATCGCCGAGCTGATCACCGCCGAGCACGGCAAGGTGCACAGCGACGCGCTCGGCGAGGTCGCGCGCGGCCTGGAGATCGTCGACCTCGCCTGCGGCATCAACGTGCAGCTGAAGGGTGAGCTGTCGACGCAGGTCGCGAGCCGGGTGGACGTGTCGTCGATCCGGCAGCCGCTGGGCGTCGTGGCCGGCATCACGCCGTTCAACTTCCCGGCGATGGTGCCGATGTGGATGTTCCCGATGGCCATCGCGTGCGGCAACACGTTCGTGCTGAAGCCGTCCGAGAAGGACCCGTCGGCGTCCCTGAAGATCGCCGAGCTGCTGGCTGAAGCCGGTCTCCCGGACGGCGTCTTCAACGTCGTGCACGGCGACAAGGTGGCCGTGGACCGCCTCCTGGAGCACCCGGACGTCAAGGCGATCTCCTTCGTCGGCTCGACCCCGATCGCCCGCCACATCCACACCACCGCCTCGGCGAACCACAAGCGCGTCCAGGCCCTGGGCGGCGCCAAGAACCACATGCTGGTCCTCCCGGACGCCGACCTGGACGCGGCGGCGGACGCGGCGGTGAGCGCGGCCTACGGCTCGGCCGGCGAGCGCTGCATGGCCATCTCGGCCGTGGTCGCGGTCGGCGCGATCGGCGACGAGCTGGTCGACAAGATCCGCGAGCGCGCCGAGAAGATCAAGATCGGCCCCGGTAACGACCCGACGTCCGAGATGGGCCCGCTGATCACCGCCGTCCACCGCGACAAGGTGGCCTCCTACGTGGAGGGCGCGGCGGCCGAGGGCGCGGAAGTGGTGCTGGACGGCACCGGCCACACCGTTGAGGGCTTCGAGGATGGCCACTGGATCGGCATCTCCCTCCTCGACAAGGTCCCGACCACCGCGAAGGCCTACCAGGACGAGATCTTCGGCCCGGTGCTGTGCGTGCTGCGCGTCGAGACCTACGACGACGGCGTGGCCCTCATCAACAGCTCGCCGTTCGGCAACGGCACCGCGATCTTCACCCGGGACGGCGGCGCCGCCCGCCGCTTCCAGATGGAGATCGAGGCCGGCATGGTCGGCGTGAACGTCCCGATCCCGGTCCCCGTCGGCTACCACAGCTTCGGTGGCTGGAAGGACTCGCTCTTCGGCGACCACCACATCTACGGCAACGACGCCACGCACTTCTACACCCGCGGCAAGGTCGTCACGACGCGCTGGCCGGACCCGGCGGACGCCCCGGCAGGCGTCGACCTGGGCTTCCCGCGCAACCACTGAGAGCGACGCAAGCCCTCGCCAGGCGAAGGCCCACCTACTGGGCGGGACTGTCAGTACTCTGGCTGCGGGGCCGCGCGGTGGCCGCCCCGCACGTCGGACACGGCCGCCGCGCGCCCGCCTGTACGGAGAGCGTGCCGAGGGCCTGCTGAAGTGCCAGTTCCACGGCGGCGGGGACGAACAGCGTGCCGGCGCCGTCGGGCGGGATCAGCCAGCGCAGGCGCCCGGCGGCCAGATGCGGTGCGGGCACGGCGATCCACGCGTCCTTGCCCAGATAGCGAATGTCCGAGCCGATCCAGCGGCCCTTGGGATCCGGAGGCAGGAAGAAGCCGACCCGGCGGGCGGCGGCGTCCGCGAGTACGGGACCGGGCGCCTGGGGAATGCACAGCAGGGTGTCGAGGGTCAGCACGCCCAACTCCTCCGGCACGCTCAGCACATCCCAGAACCGTCCGCATGCCAGCACGGCGATACCGGTCTCTCCTCCCCACTGCCGCTTGCAGGCTCGCGGGTTGGTCGCGGCAGCGGCCAGCCATTCCATGGCGCGCTTCGGGGCTCTCTGCATCGTGTTCCTCCGAGATCCGGTCGGCCCGCTCGGGCGACGTACTTCCCCCTCGCCGCCAGGGTGGTCGGCCCCGACCCACTCATGCTCGTGGGTGTTTTCCTTTCGCGGAAGGGGTGGCGAACCATAGCGAATGCCTCCAGAGTGTTCGCTTCCAGAAAGGGTGTTCCCCTGATGCCGGAGAACTCCTCGAGACCGTGACCGCACCCCGGACCGCCCGGCGGGCGACCCGGAAGAGCCCGGGTCAATGGCGTGGTGCGCGATTCACCTCCCCACCCAACCAGCTGACGCGTTACCCCCGCTAAGAGTTCCTCCCTTTGCTTCCGCGATTAGTGGGCGGCGACACGAAGGTGCCCAACTCGGCAGGCAAGAACCATCGGGGTCGGCGTTTCCGGGCCCTGAATCCGAACTTCCTGCCCGCGGCCCTGATCCCCGCCGGCACACTCGATCCGATCAAGGCCCGCAACCTCCGGCATCTCCCGCTCGTGCAGCGCGTCGAGCACCACGGAGTTCGCAGAACGCCTCGCGCGTATGCACTGACGAGTCTGTTGATAAGACGGACTGACGGTGAGTCTCCACAGTCCCGCACAGGTTTACTTGGACGATGGCGAGGCATCGCGATGCCGCCGGGCGGCCTTGCGGGGCGGCCGGGTCAGCGTGACCTGGCGCACCAGTTGCTGGAAGCAGGTCAGTGCAGCGATCGCCGGGAGTGCCGCGGCGGCGATGTCGGGAAGGGTCTTCGGTGCCTGGATGATGCACAGCGCCATGGCCACGGCCGAGAAGAACATCACGATGCACCACGAGTGTGCGGCGCGGCGCCGGTGCAGAGCGGCCCGCAGGATCGAGAGGGAGGAGACCATCCACGGCCCGTAGACCAGCAGCGGCCACCAGCGGTCCGCGAAGGAGTGGGCGGGGATCTCGCTCGCCACCGCACGCAACGGGTCATAGGCGACGATGCCGCTGAACACACTGACCATGGCCACGATGGCGCTGGTCACCGAGGCGACCAGGAAACTGACGGTCTGCACCTTCGACAGCAGCATCCTGGGCGTGCGGACTCGCCGGTGCGCCGGGGGACGCGGGCGCATGGCCGCCCCGTTGGGAGTGAGCACCGTCTCCCGCTCCGGCAGGAAGCCGTCGTCGTACAGGGGAGCCTCGGCAAACTGCTCCTCGGCGGCCTGGGCCTGCAGGAGATAGGCCAGTTCCTCGGCGGGGTCCCAGTTCCCCGTAACGTGCCGGCTGTCCTGGGTCCACGCCTCGCTGGCGGCCACCGTATGGGCGGTGTGACGGGTCGAGTTCACCCACGCGTCGTACAGGTTCTCGCCGACGTGGCCGTTGCGGGAGGCGCACGGAGACTGTCCTTCATGCATGGCTGTTCCGCCGGGGCCGCGTCTCGGATGCGGCAGAGCACTCGGCGGTGTTCGACAGATGGGTGAAGTCGCCCTGGATCCGGCTCATCGCCGCCAGGAAGTCGTTCAGCAGCGCCGAGGTGTACCTGAGCTCCACACGCTCACTGCCGCGCTGGAGAACCGCGCACGCCTCTGGAACGGAGGGCACCGGGGCCGGTGTGAATGCCCACTCCCCGAGCCGTGACGCGGGGGTCTTGCCACCGCGTGAATACCCGTCCGCGAGTGCCGTGTGGAGTTGCGCTTTTGTCATACACCCCACAACGAATTCATTTGTGACCCAGGTGCGAGGCATCCGGGTGAAATGCGGCGCGCTCGGATCAATTCGTACCGTCGTTGCTGGAATTCTGTTTTCATCGTGCGATCACCGGCGGTTGCGGTATGACCATGCGGTGATGAGTTGGGATTTCACAGGAAAATAGGGCGGATACGAGCCGTGCGTCGTCGTACCACCACTGCGGTACGAGACAGCGGTCCCGTACGCCCCTGGGAGGGGGGGCGGTTCAGCCCGGAGGCTGCATCGGCTGTCGGCGGCGGCACGTATCGTTGACGCATGGATCTTCGACTTCCCGGTCCGCGGAGGCCACGTCGGTTGGCCGCCGCCGCGGCCGCCGTGGTCGTGCTCGCCGGTGCCGGCACATGGAGGGCCGTCGCCTCCGACGACGCGCCCCCGGTGCACCGCACCGACCGGGTCATGGCCGTGGCTGACGGGGTACGCCTCGACACCTCGTACATCACGGCCGGCGAGGGCGGCCGCCGCCCCGCCGTCCTGCTAGGGCACGGCTTCGGCGGCAGCAAGGCCGACGTCCAGCAGCAGGCCGAGGACCTGGCCAGAGACGGATACGCGGTGCTGACCTGGTCGGCGCGGGGATTCGGGAAGTCCACGGGGAAGATCGGGCTGAACGACCCCAACGGTGAGGTCGCCGACGTGTCGAAGCTGATCGACTGGCTGGCGAAACAGCCCGAGGTGCAGCTCGACAAGGCCGGCGACCCGCGCGTGGGCGCGGCCGGCGCCTCGTACGGCGGCGCGATCTCCCTGCTGGCCGCCGGTCACGACGACCGGATAGACGCCATCGCCCCGGCGATCACGTACTGGAACCTCGCCGACGCCCTCTTCCCGAACGGCGTGTTCAAGAAGCTGTGGGCGGGCATCTTCGTCAACTCGGGCGGCGGCTGCGGGAAGTTCGAGCCGCAGCTGTGCGCGATGTACCAGCGGGTCGCCGAGTCCGGCACCCCCGACGCGCAGGCGGAGAAGCTGCTCGAGGAGCGCTCGCCGTCCGCCGTCGCCGACCGCATCAAGGTGCCCACCCTGCTGATGCAGGGTCAGACCGACTCGCTGTTCCCGCTCGGCCAGGCCGACGCGGCGGCGAAGGCGATCCACGCCAACGGCGCCCCCGTCGACGTCGACTGGATCGCGGGCGGTCACGACGGCGGCGACATGGAAACCGGCCGTGTCCGGGCCCGGGTCGCCTCCTGGTTCGACCGGTATCTGACGGACGACAAGGGCGCCGAAACCGGCCCCGCGTTCCGCGTCACCCGCACCCTCGGCACCGGCACGGGCGACGGCGAGACCCGGCTGAGCGGGGTGAACAGGGACACGTACCCCGGCCTGGAGAGCGACGAGCGCTCGATCGCCCTCGCCGGGCGCGAGCAGTCCTTCGACAACCCGGCCGGCTCCAACCCGCCCGCCGTCTCGGCCCTGCCCGGCATCGGCGGCTCCGGCGGCCTCGCCCAGCTGTCCTCGCTCGGCATCGGCGTCTCCCTCGACTTCCCGGGCCAGTACGCCGCCTTCGAGTCGGCGCCCCTCAAGGACGACCTCCAGATCACCGGCTCGCCGACGGCCACCGTCCACGTCAAGTCGACGAGCGACAACGCCGTCCTCTTCGCCAAGGTGTACGACGTCGGGCCCGGCGGCGGTCAGCAGGTGCTGCCCTCCCAGCTGGTCGAGCCGATCCGGGTCGAGGACGCGAAGGCCGGCAAGGACGTCACGATCACCCTCCCTGCGATCGACTACGACGTGGCGGACGGCCACCGGCTGCGCCTGGTCCTCGCCTCCACCGACCTCGGCTACGCCTCCCCGACGACCCCAGCGACGTACACGGTCTCCCTGAAGGGCGACCTGAAAGTGCCCGCGCCCCTCAGTGACACCAACGCGGCGGCGCCGCTGCCCGCCTGGGTGTGGTGGCTGCCGCTCCTCGGCGCGGTGACCGCCCTGGCCCTGCTCCTGACGGCCCGGCGCCGCACGGCGACCCCCGCGCCCGAACCCGGTCTGGCCGAAGTCCCCCTGCAAATAACGGACCTGAGTAAGCGGTACGCGAAGTCCGCCGACCGGTACGCGGTCCGGGACCTGTCCTTCCGCGTGGAGAAGGGCCAGGTCCTCGGCCTCCTCGGGCCGAACGGCGCGGGCAAGACGACGACCCTGCGCGTGCTGATGGGCCTGATCAAGCCGGACGGCGGTGAGATCCGCGTCTTCGGCCACGCGATCGCGCCGGGCTCCCCGGTGCTCTCCCGCGTCGGAGCCTTCGTCGAGGGCGCGGGCTTCCTCCCACACCTGTCCGGCCGGGAGAACCTGGAGTTGTACTGGCGGGCCACCGGCCGCCCGCCGGAGGACGCCCACCTGGACGAGGCCTTGGAGATCGCCGGCCTCGGCGGCGCGCTGGAGCGCGCGGTGCGCACCTATTCCCAGGGCATGCGCCAGCGGCTCGCCATCGCGCAGGCCATGCTCGGCATGCCGGACCTGTTGATTCTCGACGAGCCGACGAACGGCCTCGACCCGCCGCAGATCCGCGAGATGCGCAAGGTCATGATCCGCTACGCAGCGGCCGGCCGCACGGTGATCGTCTCCAGTCATCTGCTGTCCGAGGTGGAACAGTCCTGCACCCACCTGGTGGTCATGGACCACGGGCAGCTCGTCCAGGCGGGCCCGGTCAGCGAGATCGTCGGCTCGGGCGACACGCTGCTGGTGGGCACGTCCGCGCCGGTGGATGAGCCGGTCGTCGAGAAGGTCGCTGCCCTCGCGGGCGTGGCCTCGGCGGTCCGTACCGACGGCGGGATGCTGGTCCGGCTCGACGCCGAGGGGAGCGCCGCCCGCATGGTCGCAGAACTCGTCCGGCTGGACGTACCCGTGGAGTCGGTGGGCCCGCACCGCCGCCTTGAAGATGCCTTCCTCACCCTGATCGGAGACTCCGCATGAGCGGCACTCTGATCGACGCCGAGGTCGCCGACGGCTACCGCGCGGGCCACACGCTGCCCGTGAGGGTCGAGCTGGTCCGGCAGTTGAAGCGGCGCCGCACGCTCGTCATGGGCGGCATCCTGTGCGCCCTGCCGTTCGTCCTGCTCATCGCCTTCCAGGTGGGCGGCGGACCGGGCGGCGGACCGGGCGGCGGCAACGACCGGGTGAACCTGATGGACACGGCCACCCTGTCCGGCGCGAACTTCGCCGCGGTGAACCTTTTCGCGTCCGCCGGCTTCCTCCTCGTCGTCCCCGTGGCCCTGTTCTGCGGGGACACGGTCGCCTCGGAAGCCAGCTGGTCCTCCCTGCGCTACCTGCTGGCCGCCCCCGTGCCGCGGGCCCGGCTGCTGTGGTCCAAGCTCGTCGTCGGACTTGGTCTCAGCCTGGCCGCGATGGTGATCCTGCCGCTCGTCGCGCTCGCCGTCGGCTCGGTCGCGTACGGCTGGGGCCCGCTGGAACTCCCCACCGGCGGCTCGCTGGCCGCCGGCACGGCCGCCCAGCGCCTGGTGATCACGGTGGCGTACATCTTCGTGTCCCAACTGGTCACCGCCGCCCTGGCGTTCTGGCTGTCCACCAAGACGGACGCCCCGCTGGGCGCGGTCGGCGGCGCGGTCGGCCTGACCATCGTCGGCAACGTGCTCGACCAGGTGACGGCCCTCGGCGACTGGCGCGACTTCCTGCCCGCGCACTGGCAGTACGCCTGGCTCGACGCCGTCCGGCCGCAACTGGAGTGGTCGGACATGATCCAGGGCACGTCCCTGTCGATAACGTACGCCCTGGTGCTGTTCGCGCTGGCCTTCCGGGGTTTCTCCCGCAAGGACGTGGTGTCGTAGGTCAACGGAGGATCACCCACCGGTCTCGACGGCCGCCTTCCGTGCCCTCTTCGAGACCCATCCGCAACGCTCCATGGCGCACGTTCCGGCCCCCTGGCCCGTCACAGTCACAGACGTCGACGGCAACAGGCCGTCGAGTCAACAGGCCAAGGGGGCACGGACGATGGAGCTACACCGAGTACGACGGCTGCGCGCGGCACTGCTCGCCCTCACCGCGGCGGGCGGCCTGCTGCTCACCGGGTGCGGCGCGAGCGACACCGGGGACCAGAGCAGTGCGGACCGGGCGGACGGGGCGACCGGCTTCGCCGCCCCGGACCCCGACCGGGGCACCGGCGGCCCCTATCAGCCGGACGACGAGTCCCGCGACGTCGCTCCGTCCCCGGACCACCTCTCCACGTTCGCCCTCGACGTCGACACCGCCTCCTACGGCTACGCCCGCCGCACCCTCGCCGACGGACAACGCCCGGACCCCTCGACCATTCGCCCCGAGGAGTTCGTCAACAGCTTCCGCCAGGACTACGAGCGCCCCGACGGCAACGGCTTCACGGTGACCGTCGACGGCGCCCGCACCGACGTGGAGGACTGGTCCCTGGTCCGTGTGGGTCTCGCCACCCGCCCGGCGGCCGAGCAGCACGGCGAACGTCCCCCGGCTGCCCTCACCTTCGTCCTCGACATCTCCGGCTCCATGTCCGAACCGGGCCGCCTGGACCTCGCCCAGGAATCCCTGGGTGTGATGACGGACCGCCTCCGCGACGACGACTCGGTCGCCCTTGTGACCTTCAGCGACGAGGCCGAGACGGTCCTGCCGATGACCCGGCTCGGCGGCAACCGCGACGAGATCCACAACGCCGTCGACAGCCTGAAGCCGACCTTCTCCACCAACCTCGGCGCCGGCGTCGAGACCGGCTACGCCACCGCCGTCGAGGGCCTGCGCGAGGGCGCCACCAACCGGGTCGTCCTCGTCTCCGACGCCCTCGCCAACGACGGCGACACCGACCCCGACACCATCCTGGAACGCATCGACGGCGCCCGCCGCGAGCACGGCATCACCCTCTTCGGCGTCGGCGTCGGCAGTGACTACGGCGACGCCCTGATGGAACGCCTCGCCGACAAGGGCGACGGCCACACGACGTACGTCTCCGACCCCGAGGACGCCCGCGAGGTCTTCTGCGAGCAACTCCCGCTCCACATCGACCTCACCGCCCGCGACGCCAAGGCCCAGGTCGCCTTCGACCCGGAGACGGTCACCGAGTTCCGCCTCATCGGCTACGACAACCGCCGCGTCGCCGACGACGACTTCCGTGACGACCGCGTGGACGGTGGCGAGGTCGGCCCCGGCCACACCGTGACCGCCCTCTACGCCGTCCGCACCAAGCCCGGCGCCGAGGGCCACCTCGCCACGGCCACGGTGCGCTGGCAGGACCCGGAGACGCGGGGCCCGCACGAGGAGTCCGGCCAGTTGGAGGCCGGCGCCCTGGACGACAACCTGTGGAACACGAACCCGCGCCTCCAAGTCACCGCCGTGGCCGCCTACTTCGCCGACGCCCTACGCCGGGGCCACGACCAGTGGAACCTGCTGCCCGGGGCCCCGGAGCTCGGCGAACTGGCCGAACGGGCCGAGGAGTTGGCGGACACGACCGAGGACCGGGCGGTACGGCAACTCGCGGAGACGATCGGCCAGGCGAACCAGCTCGCCGGATAGGCGGCCTACGGGACCCACGGACCCACGGGCGCACGGGCCCGCGGCGCACGCACGGGTCGTCGATCCGCTTGTCGGTGCCGTACCTGGCGGCGGCCACCTTGTCGGCGAGCAGCTCGGTGAGCGGGGGCGAGCCCAGGGGCGACGGCCGCCGCTCGAACGGGAGTGGTGGCGACCGCCGGGGCGGCGCCGGCGAAGGTGACGGCCGCCGTGGCACACACGGCGACGAGGACGGAGCGAAGGCGTTGGGCGCGCACTGGATCTTCTTCCGTGGGGGAGGCGTACAGCAGCGCACCGACGCCGCTCCAGGGAACCGACCCCGGGCCCCGCCGCGAAGGCTTGGACTCACCTGCCGCACAACTCCCGTTCGGCCACCACCGGATCGTTCGGGAAACGGAACGCCGTGCGCTCCCAAGCCCCGGCGGCATTCCGCAGGAACCGCCCCGGAGTGAGCGGATCCCGTGTCGCGGCACGCAGTTCGGCGAGCGTCCCGCAGCGCAGGGCGCGCCGGGCGGTGTCGATCCGCGCCGGATCCACGCCGGGCGGCGGATCGGACGGAAGCCCGCGTTCCGCGGCCAGCCAGGCGGTCGGCAGCCACTTGTCGTGCGCCACCCGTCCACCCTCGATCCGCTCCGAGTGCGCGGCCAGCGGATAGGCGAGCCCGATCGGGTCGACCGCGGCCCCGTCCAGGGGCACGGTTGCCCCGTTCATCCCGAGCACCACATAACTGGCAGTCACACCGGGTGAGTCGGCGGCCGTCCGAGCGCGCGCGCCCAACAGCAGCGTCGGCTCCCCGGACCGTACGGCCTCCTGTACGTGGCTCAAGTACCGCCGGTGGTGCGGCGCGCCGGAGAAGTCGTGGTGCACCGGATGCGGGTCCGCGTTGTGCCGTACGTACACCCCGCGCTCGTCGGCGATCCCGGTCGGCCCGATACGCCCCTCGTACGGCACCCGCAGCCACCCCGCGCACACCACCGCCCACACCACCGCCCACACCCCGACACCGACGGCCGCCCACACGCCCACCCGTGACACCGGCACCACGAACACGGGCAGCGCCAGCAGCAGCAACCCCGGCAGCAGCATCCGCCCGTGCATGAAGTCGCCGCCGACCTTCACGACGTACAGCCAGCACAGCGTCCCGGCGGCGACGGGCGCGAGCCCCGGCACGAGCGAGCCGACCACCGCCCTGCGGAGCCCACGGCCACCGAGGATCACCGCCGCGATCACGCACACCACGGGCACCCACAGCAGATAGGGGAGCGCCAGATCCGCGACATAGCCCAGGCCCCGCCCCCACAGGCTTCGCGAGGCCTCCTTCGTCACGGCGGGCAGCGGCACCAGATGCCCGTAGTAGCCGGCCCGGAACACCTCGTACGCGCCCGGGAGCGCACCGGCCGCTCCCGCCCCCCCGCGAGCGCTCCTCGCCACGAGGGCCGCACGACCAGCCACTGCGCGCCCAGGAAGACGACGGAGACCATCCCCAAGTCGGGCCGCACCAGCGGACCGAGACCGATGAGGACCGAGGTCGCCAGGAACCGGGGCCGGGCGACCAACGCCAGCCACGCCCCCGCGATCCAGCAGGTCAGCAGTCCGGTCTCCAGGCCCGAGGTGGCGAAGTCCCACACCGGCGGCAGCCCCAGCAGCAGGAGCGAGCCCAGCGGTACGGCCGCCCGCCCGCCGTACAGCCGCAGCACCCCGAGCCCCGCGAGCGCGAACCCGGCGCCGGTCAGCACCAGCCCCCCCATACACCGCGGCCGACGCCGGATCGGCCCCCACCGCCCCGGCCGCCACCAGCAGCCACTGCCACAGCGTCCCCGTCGAGGACTCCACCCGCTCGCCCACGTTGAAGACGGGCCCGTTGCCCGCCAGCACCTGCCGCACGGTCCGTACGTAGATGAAGGCGTCGTCGGACATCCACCGCCGCCGGAACCCGGCGCACGCCACGGCCACCGCGGGCAGCAGCCACACCGCGGCCCTCAGCGCCCGGACCCCCGACCTTGACACAGCCAGGAGGCCGCACCACCGGATCGCGCCGGACTCGTCGAATTTTTTCTACGCATCAGTAAGTTGACTCCGGAGTAAGGAGGAGTACCGCACAGGACAACACGTCAGCTGCACCAGCCGCGACCGGGAGCCGTCATGGGCGTACGGAAGGATCTGAAACGGGCAAAGCAGCGCACCGACCTCGCGGCCCGCACCGGGTCGAGATCGTCAAGGACGACAACGGCGTGGTCCGCGAGGCCCTGCTCCGCGGCCCTCGCGCCCCGCGCGACGACCGGCAGCACCGCCGACATGCCCTTCACCAACGCGGCCGAGGCCCCCGACGCTGTTGTTCTGCGCCGCGCCGCGCCGCGTCAGGCACGGCACCTGGCAGCCGGTCACCGCGGCCGCCTTCACCCGCGAAGTCACCGCCGTGGCCAAGGGGTTGATCGCCGTCGGCCTCGAACCGGGCGGCCGGGTCGCGGTGATGTCCCGCACCCGCTACGAGTGGACGGTCCTGGACTTCGCGAGCTGGGCGGTCGGCGGCCAGGTCGTGCCGTTCTACGCGACCTCGTCGGCCGATCAGGTGGAGTGGATCGTCCGCGACTCGGGCGCACGCTTCGTCGTGACGGAGACTGCTGAGAACACCGCAACCGTGACGACAGGCACGGCAGGCCACGAAGAGGCCCCGTGCATCGGGGCGTTGGACGCACAGGCACCCGACGACCTGACCGCCCTCGGCCGGTACGTCCCCGACGAGGAGGTCACCAAGCCCCGTACGTCCCTCACCCCGGACACGATCGCGACGATCTGCTACACCTCCGGCACCACCGGCAGGCCCAAGGGCTGCGTCGTCACCCACGCCAACCTGCACGCCGAGACCGCCAACATGGTCGAACTGCTCCACCCCATCTTCAAAGAGGTCACCGGCCAGGTCGCCTCGACGCTCCTTTTCCTCCCACTCGCCCACATCCTGGGCCGCACCGTCCAGATCGCCTGCCTGATGGCACGTATCGAGATCGGCCACTGCCCGAGCATCAAGCCCGACGAACTCCGCCCTGCCCTCAAAGCGTTCCGTCATACCTTCCTGGTCGGGGTCCCGTACCTCTTCGAGAAGATCCACGACACCGGCCGCGCGACCGCCGAGAAGATCGGCCGCGGCGCCTCCTTTTACCGCGCCGACCGCATCGGCGTCCGCTTCGGCGAGGCGCACTTGAACAAGGCTCCACGACGGCACTCTCTACGATCCCCAACCCGCCCCCACGGGTTGACGAACCCACAGGGGCATCCCCCTGAAGGTCAAACGGCACGCTGCGCTGGCGGCGGTGTACGACGACGAGATCGAGGCGCTGTACCGACGCTGACGTCCATGGCGGTCCCGGCAGGCCGTGCGCCGTTCGGTTTCTCTGCGACAGGGGCCGGCCATGCCGCCCCCGTGTTGCGGGCTTGGTGTACCCATGATCACATCTCCCCGAAAAGCGCAAAAGGGACATCTAAGCGCTGTGATCGGGGGTCGACCGCCGCCGGCGGTGTACCCAAGTGACACCTGGGAGGACCAATGCCTCACCGCATGCTCCGTTCGGCGGCCACCGTGCTGCTGGCTTCGGCGCCACTCTTTGCGGCCGCGCCGGCGCAGGCCGCGCCGCAGCAGGCCTTGCCCTGCGCCGTCGGCCTTCAGAAGATCAGCAACGCCCTGACCAGTGTGGTCACTCTCTCGGTCTATTGCGATCAGGTGCGGACTCTCGGCGTGAGAATCACCGCGGGCGACACCGAGCTCGCGAGCCAGCAGCTGACCGTCCAGGCCAATATCCAGCAGAGCCTCACCGTCGTAGTCCCCAGGGTTCCGAAGGTCTGCGCCACGCTGCAGACCGACGGTGAGGTCGGCCAGCTCTGCACTCCTGGCGGTGATTGACCGCGGCCTGCCGGAACGGTCGCCAAGTGCCGCGCGGTGCGGCCCGGTCGCTCCGACGTCAAAACGTATGGAAGCAAACCAATGGCACCCAATCGGGTGTGTCGGGAATGCGGCGGTAAGTGAGGTGCATGTTATCGTCTGTGACGAGTCGGACACGATCCGTAAGGAGGGTCGTGTGCGTGAGGAAAACGGAGACAGCATGCACAAGCTCAA
>NZ_JBWLKM010000067.1:22393-24270 GCF_059026085.1 Streptomyces sp. a15
GAGGGTCGTGTGCGTGAGGAAAACGGAGACAGCATGCACAAGCTCAAGAAGGTCGCGGCCGTGGCGGTCATGGTCGGTGGCATCGGCCTGGCCGGTGGCGGGGTTGCCAGCGCCAACGGTTCCGACGACCCGTTCCCGTACGGCGTCGTCATCGACAACCTGCAGGTCCAGGAGTGCGAGCAGGACTTCGACGGCGCTCTCGGCGCCGTCAGCGGTGGCGCTACCTCCCCCGGTGACCAGGAGATCGAGGTCGGCAACTTCTGCCGGCAGGTGGCCGTCGAGGACTGATTCTCAGGACGCCGTGGCGGTCGGGTCTCGCGCGTCCAGTGCAGGCCTGGCCCCACTCCTTCCGCGTCGGGCGCCCTGATTGATCTGTTGGCTCGGGGCCACAGGGAGAGGGTCAATAACGCGCGGATCAGGGGATGTCGAGGCGGCAAAGCCCGGCATCCCCTTTGTTGTGCTGGTTCAACACATGGAGACACGCATGCGCGGGTTGAAGAAGGTCATGCTGGCAACCACTATTGCCGGCAGTATCGGCCTGACGGGGGCCGGGACTGCCCAAGCCTACGGCACTGATGGTGGGGACACGCCTGACGTCACGATCGACAACGCACAGTTTCAGCAGTGCGAACAGGAATTCACCTCCTCCCTGATCACGGTCAGTGCGCCGGTCAGTGTCCTCGGCGAGAGTGTTACCAATATCGGCAACTTCTGCACGCAGTCGGCCGCGGAGTAACGATCGGGTGATCGTCCGACGGTAGGGATACAGTCGTAGGGCGATAAGAAGAGCTGAACAGAGGTCGGACCTCCCGGCGGGCACGCGGGGTCGGTCCGATATCAACAGCGGCCATCCTTCCGGGTGGCCGCTGACTCTTTTCATCCGATCAGTGCAATTAATATCAGTCGCGTCACGGGGCCATACGAATGAAATTCGATGATTACTCGTCCATAAGGGTGTCACTCGCTTGATGCGGATTTCCAGCTGATGCACGATCAATTCCCCCTTCTGTCGAAGAGAAACGTGAGTTGAATCGCGCCTCGGAGGGAATATGACTGATACGATCATCTTGCCGCGGTGTCCAGTGACGGGTAAAGCGTCATTCCGTACTGAATCCGCGGCAAGGGTCTGGCTGGTCAAGCAGCCATTGTTGGAGAAAATCCCGGACCGTATCTACCGTTGCTCGCGCTGTCGGTACTGGCACTTCACCGGTTCTCATCACTGGACCAGCGAAAAGATCAAGCGGAGGCGAAACTACGGGAGGAGGGAGCCCGTCTCGGGGCGCAGTCGTAAGAAGAGAGGGAAGAGCTGACGGGAGCCTCAGCAGCCGGCGCGGGCACGTGATGCACGACCCGAGGCTCAGCTCCTGCGACAAGCACTCGCACTCGGTCCCTCCGGTGTGCAACACGGTAGAGATTCTTCCGCACAGCGCCTGCCGGTCCGGTAACGGTCAGCCGTTGTCAGTGCCCCGGCCGACTGGCTGTGCGCGCGGTTCGGTCCTGGCCCCGTTCCTTCGGCTCCGGGGTCGGCCTTTCCTTCCCTTCTTCGAACAGAAAGACGACGAGATTGCGAAAGAAACTGAGCAGGGGATTGGTCGTAGCCGCCGCCGCGACGGGCATCCTGCCCCTGTACGGCGTCCCGGCGCTGGCGGACTCGCACGCCGAGGTTCCCGTGAACACCAGCGGCCCGAGCGCGCTCGGACCGGACGGTGCTTCCCATGACAGCGGCTACGGCGACGATTCGGACACGTCGGGACACGCCGGTGATACATCGACCACGCAGCCTCGGACCGCGCCGTCGACGGAGGCGGAGTCCCCGGCGTCGCCGTCCACGACCAGCAACGACGTTGGTTACGGCGACGACGGCGACAGCGACAGCG
>NZ_JBWLKM010000067.1:24370-46469 GCF_059026085.1 Streptomyces sp. a15
CCCATCGAGCCGCCGACCAAGACCGAGCCGCCCATCGAGCCGCCGACCAAGACCGAGCCGCCCATCGAGCCGCCGACGGAGACCGAGCCGCCCACGTCGCCACCGACCCGCCCGCACACCGAGCACCCGAAGCCGCCCTCCCTCGCCGAAACCGGCGGTGGGGAGGAGGCGCTCGCGGCCTCGGGTATCGCCGCATTGCTGTTGGCGAGCGGCGCCATCCTGTACCGACGGGGCCGCGCCGCGTCTCGTCGGTAGTGCTCCGTTCCGGGTGCCGGGCGCATCGCGTCCGGCACCCGAGTTCGTTCTGGCCGACCCTGCCGAAGTTCGACCGGTGCGATCCGCCCGTACGGCCCGTGAGCGGCCCATGACTCACCCGTGAGGGTGGTCGGGGTGTGCGTAGGGATAGGGCTCAACTGACTGATTGGCATACATATGACTGATCAGTGGAGCGGACGAAGGAGCAGCCATGGCCGCACAACGGTGGCGCAGAAGATGGCCCGCGTACGTGGTGGCCGGCATTGTCGCGTCGGCCGCACTGGTGCCGGGGCCGGGACACGCCCTGGGCGCCGAGCCGGGAGAGGCCCCCGCGACGCCGATGGCGACGGCCACCAGCGAACCGCCCGCACCGCTCGCCCCGCTTCCCCCGTTCGGCGCCTACCTCAACTACGACGTCCGCGGCGTGGCCCTGACGGCCGGACTCAGCCGATGGCTGGGGGGCACCCAACTGCGCGTGGGACACACGTATCTGCCGGGTGACGTCTGGAGCAACATCGAGGGCGCACCCCGCTTCCTCGACGACTGGGCGGCCTGGCGCCGGGAGAAGGCCGACCGGATCCTTGTCCTCAACGTGCCCATGCTGGAGCGAAACGAGGAGGGTGTCTCCGATGCCGAGGTGCGCGTCCTGCTGCGCCGGGGCGCGGCCGGGGAGTTCGACGCGCACTACCGCCAGCTGGCCGCGGGGCTGGTCGCGTTGGGGGTGCCGGACACCGTCCTCGTGCTCGGCTGGGAGATGAACGGCGCGACGTACACCCACCGGTGCGGACCGGATCCTCAGGCCTGGAAGACGTACTGGAACAGGATCGTCACCACCATGCGCTCGGTGCCGGGGCAGAGGTTCCGGTTCGACTTCACGCCGAGCCGAGGGCTCGATGCCGTGCCCTGGACGGAGTGTTATCCGGGGGACGACACGGTCGACATCATCGGCATGGACACCTACGACCAGCCGCAGGGGATGTCCTTCGACGGGCAGGTGACGGAGCCGTACGGTCTGCAGAAACACGTGGACTTCGCGAAGGAGCACGGCAAGCCCATCTCGTATCCGGAGTGGGGCCTGTTCCGCAACGGCGACAACGCGGAGTACATGCGGCGCATGCTCGCCTGGATCGACCAGCACAAGCCGCTCTACAACACGCTCACCGACTACTGCCCGCACGGTGTGTGGCAGTGCCGGCAGAACTCGAGGGCGGCCGAGGTGTACCGGTCCGCGCTCTACGGCCGTACCGGGACCGTGCCGATGCCCGTGCTCACTCCCGTGCCGACGCCCGTGCTCAGTCCCGTGCCAACGCCCCGGCCCACGCCGGTGCCGCCGCCGCGCCCGGGCTGTTCTCCGCTGAGCCTGGGCGACTGGGTCGAGCACTGGCTCCGCGGAAAGCTGTGCGTCCGTTTCGACTGGTGGTCGCGCACCCGGTGACCCGCTGCCCTGACGGCGGCCGGGGGCTCACGTCCTGGTGCCGTTCCGCTCCTTCCACCCGCGTACGACCTCCCTGGCCCGGCTGCGTACGGCGACGTGGCAGGCGACCGCCGACAGCAGCGGGGCGGTGCGCCGTCGGGCCAGCAGCAACCGCTGGTTGACCACGGGCTCGGGGCGCCAGCGGAGCTTGTACGGCTCGTCGCCGCGCAGCAGGCTGAGCGTGCCGTGCTCCCCGGTGGCGGCGTACCGGGCGCAGACGTCCAGCAGCATCACGGCGATGTCCGCCCTCCGCTCACGCAGCAGCGGATGGGCGCCGTACAGATAGCAGCCCGCCAGGCGCGGGGACAGCAGCGTCAGGTCGACGGCCACCACCTCGCCGTCCAGCAGGAACTCGGTGACCACGGCGTCGCCAGAGCGCACCAGCGGGACGACCGCGCGCACGAGGTGTGCGGCGAACCTCTCCCGAAGGTGTTCCGGCGTCACCCCGCGGCCCTGCCACTGCAACCGGTGCAGCGCGAGGAGTCGCCGTAGCGCCGCGCCCGCTTCGTCGGGGGACGTGGTCCGGTGCGCCACGCCCAGCGCGGCGAGTTTGCGCAGCTTGGCCCGCACCTGCCGGGCCTTCGCCGTCGGCAGCCGGGTCGTCAGCTCCTCCATCGGCACGGCGGGCAGGTCCAGGCAGAGCGAGTCGCGTACCCGGCGGCGTGGTCCCCGCCACTGCGCGCAGACGCGCTCGACCGCGGCGCTCGGCCGTACCTCGCGGAAGTCGATCAGCGCGGTACGGGCGGACGCCGACAGGGCCTCGGCCAGCGCGGCCGCCGCCCGGTCGGCGTACTCGTCGTCGAGCAGCACGTCCCCGAAGTCGGAGATCGGCACGCCCAGCGGGACGAGCCGGGGCAGCGGGCGCACGATCCGCATCAGCGGCGCGACTGCGCGGAGTTCGCCACCTTCTCCGCGTTCATCGCTGTCGCGCACCAGCACCAGTCGCAGTCGGCCGGGTCTGCCGTACGACGTCCACCACGAGTGCAGCCAGGCGTGGCTCTGGAACGGGGTTGCCGCAGCGCACCTGCGGTACAGCCGTTCCCAGGCCGGGGCCAGTGCGGCGAACTCCCGCTCGTCCGTGCACAGTTCGGTCCGTAGGGTGCCCGCGCAGGCCGGCAGTACCCCGCTCACGGCTGTCCGTGGGCGTCGGCTGCGGTGGCCGGAGCAGGTACGACGGCCGGGCGTGTGCCGTCGGCGGTGGTGCGCCGCGGGCGGACCAGCAGCGCGAGGCCGCCCAGCAGGCCGCCCGCGCTCGCGCCCACCAGAGAGGTCAGCGCCGCAGACGCCGAGGACGGCTCGGTGGGCTTGACGGCGCGGGAGAACTGCTGGAGTCCGACATGTGTGGCGTCCTTGGCGTGGTTGGCGTGCCGGGTCAGCGCGCCGGTGACCGCGTTGGCCATGTCGACGGCGAGATCGGCGCGCGCTGCGGTGGCCGTCACGGCGACCATCGGAGCGTCCGGTGAGGTCGCCGCCCGCACGTTGTCGCGCAGTGTCTTCACCGGCACGTCCGCCTTCACCTGGGCGTCCCCGAGCACCGCGAGCTGCGTGGCGACCCGGCCGTAGGCCTGGGCGAAGCCGAGCGCCGCCTGCGGGTCCGATTTCTCGGTCGGTACGGCGACGACGTACGCCGTGGCCGAGTAGGCGGGCGGCGTGAGCGCGCCGTACGCGCCCCCGGCAAGGGCTCCGGCGAGAGAGCCGGCCGCGATCAGGGACCATGCCGGCAGCGTCCTCAGACGCCGGAACACCGGGCTCCGACGGGTCGCGGAGGCCGGGGACGACGAGGATCCTGCCGTGGACATCGTGGAGGTCATCGGATGGTCGCTTCCAGGGGTGAGGGAGACGAGCGGGAGACGGCGGCCGCGTACACGGCCATCAGCTGTGCGCTGCTGCGCGTGATGCAGTAGTGGCGGGCTGCCGCGGAGGCCGGGCGGCTCGGCGGGTGCGACCGCCCGGCCTCGGTCAGGGCGCGCGTTTCGGTCAGGGCGCGGGCGAAGGCGTCCGCGCCGCCCCGTACCCGGCGGGCCCCGGCGGCGAGGCGTGGCGGCAGGTCCTCGACGGCCGGACAGGAGGCGTACAGCACCGGCAGCCCCGCCGCCAGGCCCTCCACGACGGCAAGCCCGAACGCCTCCTCCGGGCTCGGTGAGGCGAGCACGTCCATCGCGGAGGTCAGTGACGGCAGATCGGGGCCGGGGGTGCCGTCGGGCGCGTAAGGCCGCTCGCCCGTGAACAGCACCCGGTCGGCCACCCCGGCCCGTTGGGCGGTGCGCCGCAGCATGCTCTCCTGAGGGCCGCCGCCGACCAGCAACAGCCGGAAGCCGCCGGGGAGCCGGGCGAGCGCGTCGACCAGGACGTCGAACCGCTTGCCCGAAGTCAGCCGGCCGATGCCGCCGATGACGTACGCGTCCTCCGGCAGCCCCAGCCGGCGGCGGGTGCGTTCGCGGACGATCGGGTCGAAGCGGAAGCGGGCCACGTCGATGCCGTTGGGCACGATCCTGATGCGCGGCTCGGGGACGCCCCACCGCCGGAGCCGGTCGGCCACCGCGGCGGAGACCGCGACCGTGACGCGGCCCAGCCGCTCGCCGGCCAGGTACAGCGCGCGCACGCCGGTGCTCAGGTCCCGGCCTTCCATCTGTGTGCCGCCGAGGGAGTGTTCGGTGGCCACCACGGCCGTCACGCCTGCCAGGCGCGCGGCGATCCTGCCGTACACGCAGGCCCGGTAGAGGTGGGTGTGCACGAGGTCGTAGCCGCCGGTCCTGATCAGACGGACCAGGCGGGGCAGGGCGGACAGATCGCGGTTGCCGGTCATGCCCAGGTGGACGACGCGGACGCCGTCCGCCCTCAGGCCGTCGGCGACCGCACCGGGGTTGGTGAGCGTCACGACGTCGCAGTCGACGGGCAGGTGGCGCAGCAGCAGCCGGAGTTGCTGTTCCGCGCCGCCGACGCCCAGACCGGTGATGACGTGCAGGGCCTTCAACTCGGGTACCGCCAAGGCTCACACCCCCTCGACGGGACGGCGCAGTGGGGGCAGCCGATGCAGCAGGTGTTTGAGGTGCAGCCGCCAGGCCGTGTCGCGCTCGCCGACGTGGACGCGGGGCAGGGCGAGGAGGCCGGTCAGGTCGCCGGGATCGACGGCGCAGGCGTAGGTGTAGCCGGCCGCCCGTACGGCGTCGACGGCGCGTTGGTCGATCTTCCCGTACGGGTAGCAGAAGCCGTGGACGGGAGTACCGGCCACTTCGGAGAGCAGGGCTCTGCTGTCGCTCACCTCGGCGTGCAACAGCGCGTCGTCGGCCCGGGTCAGGTCCACGTGCGTGAGGCCGTGCGAGCCGATCTCGACGCCCTCGGCGGCGGCGCGCCGGATGCCTGCCGCCGACAGCAGAGGCCTGCGCGGGCCGAGCGGGTCCCAGGCGTTGTCGCCGCCCAGCCTGCCCGGCAGCACGAACAGGGTCGCGCTACAGCCGTGGCGACGCAGCAGCGGCAGGGCATGCGCGACGAAGTCGGCGTACCCGTCGTCGAAGGTCAGCCCCACCAGGTCCTGGCCCGCGCCCCGGGCGCGCGCGGCGAGCAACTCGCGCACACCGACGCCGCGCAGACCCCGGCGGCGCAGCCAGCCGAGCTGCCGGTCCAGGCGGTGGGGCGAGACGGTGACGCGGTACGGGTCGTGGGAGCAGTAGCCGACGGAGTGGTACATCGCCACCCACGGAGGTGGGCCGGGTCTTCGCGGGCGAGTGTCGGGTGCGGGGCCTGTGGAAGGTGCGGGGTCAGCGGACACGGGCATGGGGAATCCTCCGGGGGGCGTTACGGAGTACGGGGATGAGGCCCTGCTCGCCCGGAGTGCGGGCGAGCAGGAGGAAGGCGACGGTCACCGTCGCGCCGCCGGCCGCGAGACCGAGGGCGGGGGAGTCGATGCGGCTCGCGCAGAACGCGCCCACGCCACCGGCGACGACCGCCGCGCGCAGCGGCCTGCCCATCCGGGCCAGCACCTGCCGGGTGCGGATCGGCACGCTGCACCTCTCCATGCCGTGCAGCAGGAGCAGGGCGGTGAGGGTGATGCCGGCGGCGTTGGCCGCGGCGATCCCCAGCACGCCCCACGAGCCGACCGTTGCCGCGCCGATCCACGACGTGACGACGACCCCGGCGGTCATGGCGGCCACCGGGTACCACGTGGGCCGCCCCGCGGAGAAGTACGACCGGACGAGCGCACCGACCAGCGCGTGGCCGAGCAGCCCGAGCGCGTACACGCGCATGACGGCGGCGGCGGCCGCGGTGTCCTGCGCGGTGAACGCGCCTCGCTGGAACAGGAGATGGACGAGCTGCGGGCCACACGCGACAACGGCCGCGGTGCCGAGCAGCACGACGTACGACACCACCGCGAGGTCGCGTTCGACGCGATCGCGGGCCCGCTCGGTGTCGCCCTCGACGAGTGCCTGCGCCACGACCGGAAAGGTGACCGTGCACAGCATCAGCGCCAGCACCATCGGCATCTGGGCCACCTTCTGGGCGTAGTTCAGGTGAGAGATGGCTCCGGAGGGAAGGGTGGAGCCCAGGAAGCGCTCGACGAGGACCTGGGACTGGCGGCACAGGGCGAAGAGCCCAGCGGTGCCGATGAGGGCGAGGCCCATGGCGTGCCGGGACGCCGCCGTCTCCGCCGGTGTTGTGGGCGCCGTCTCTCCTCGGCGCAACTGCCTCAGCAGGAACGGAAGTTGGGTGACGACCATGAGCGCTCCGCCCGCCGCGACGCCGACCGCCGCCGCCCGTACACCCCAGCGCGCGCCGAGGAGGAGCATCGCCGAGATGATGGCGGTGTTGTAGGCGACGTAGATGACCGCGGGCGCGACGAAACGGTGGTGCGCGCGCAGGACCGCGCTGCAGTAACCGGCGAGGCCGAAGGTCAGGACGCAGGTGCCGGTCAGCCGGGTGCAGTCCACCGCGAACTGCGGGTTCGCCAGTCCCGGCGCCAGCACCTCGACCAGGTACGGCGCCCCGCACACGAGCAGCACCGACACGACGGCGAAGGCCAGCGTCAGACGGGGCAGCGTGCTGCGGACCAGGGCGCGCACCGGGTCGCCCGTGCCCTCCCGGACGCGGCGG
Source organism: Streptomyces sp. a15 (assembly GCF_059026085.1). Taxonomy (NCBI): domain Bacteria; kingdom Bacillati; phylum Actinomycetota; class Actinomycetes; order Kitasatosporales; family Streptomycetaceae; genus Streptomyces; species Streptomyces sp. A15. The sequence continues at coordinate 31,188 of NZ_JBWLKM010000067.1, forward strand.
GCCAGGGCCGCGCTGAACGCCGGTACGAGGGCGAAGGCCAACCCGTCCTCGATCAGCAGCGTCGCCGCGAACTCCGGCACGGTCCAGGCGACCAGGAAGGCGTCCGTCTCGCTCCCGGCCCCGAAGAGCTGGGCCAGCACCAGGTCCCGGCCGAGGCCCAGCAGGGCACCGGCCAGGGAGAGGGCAACGGTGACGAGGGCGGCCCTGGCGAGGAAGCTCTGGGAGACGTACCTGGTGACGCCGGTGTCCGGGCGTTCGGTGCCTGGGCAGGCCGGGCGGACCGTGGCGTCCCCGGCTCGTGGTGGGGTGACCGTCATCGTGCCGCAGCCTCCTCGAAGACGGCCGGGTCGGGACTTGCCAGCGCCCACCACGCCGTCAGCCCGAGGCAGACGGCGGTGAGGACGGTCGAGGGTCCGCCGATGTCGGAGTACGCGAAGTTGATCAGATGCCAGACCAGCAGGCCGCAGGCGACGAGCGCGCAGTCGAGGCCGGGGGCCCGTGCTCTCCGGGCGCGGGCCAGTTTCCCCAGCACCAGCACCAGCAGCGCCAGCCAGCTCCCCGCCAGCGTCAGCAGTCCGATGAGTCCCTGCTCGCCGAGCACCAGCAGGTACATGCTGTGCGGCGACAGCAGCGGCTGCTTCCGGTACGCCGCACCCGCGCCCTCGGTGTCGCTGCCCGACGACAGCGCCAGCGAGGCGTGCCCGTCGCGGTGGTCGGGGAAGCCCTTGAGGCCGACTCCCGTCAGCGGCCGCTCGTGCCACATGCCGGCGGCCGCCGCCCACAGGGCGTACCGGTCGGACACCGACTGGTCGGGTGCGTCGGCGACCTGCCCGATGCTGCTGAGCCTGTCCTGAAGCAGCGCGGAGCCGACACCGAACCCGCCGACGAGGATCACGGCGACGGCAGCCACGACCGCGCCCACCCCGACCGCACGCCTGAGGCCTGCCAGCACGAGCTGCGCCGTACAGGCCAGGGTCGTCGCGATCCACGCGCCCCGGCTGAAGGACACCGCCAGCGGTACCACCAGCAGCGCCGCGCACACCACGGCCCACACCTGCTGCCGGACGGGCGCGGGCCCGAGCGCCAGCCCCACCGCGCACACCAGCCCGCAGGCGACCACGGTCGCCATCGCCATGATGTCGCCGGGGCCGAAGGTGCCGACGGCACGGATCTCCCGGCCCATGTAAGAGGCGCCGGTCCCGGTCGCGTACTGGTGCACCCCAACGGCCCCCTGCCACAACGCGAGCCCCACCATCGACCAGGCCAGCAGCCGGACGTCGCGCCGGTCGCGGACCAGCAGCAGGACGGCGGCCGGGACGAGGACGAAGATCTGCAGACAGCGCGCGAAACCCGTGACCGCCGCGCCCGCCACCCCGGCTCCCACCGCCGCGACCGTGACCCCGACGACGGGCAGGCCCAGCACCACGGCGGCGGTGCGCGACAGGGGGCGCCGCCGGTGCCGCAGGAGACGTACCGCACAGCACAGCACGACGACGCCGGAGGCGGCGTCGGCGGGGGTCGCGCCGCCCTCGCCGCCCGGCGCGACGGGCAGCGCGAGCAGGGCGATCACCGCGACCGCGGGCAGGACCGGTGTCAGCCCGCGCGCGGCGGGCACAGCGCATGTACGACTCACCGGTGTTCAGCTCCCTGTCGGCCGGACGAGCGCGGCGGCCGTGCGCAGCAGGATGCAGACGTCCTGCCACAGCGACCAGTCGTCGATGTACGCGTTGTCGAACCGGGCGCGGTCCTCGATGGAGGTGTCGCCGCGCAGCCCGTGGATCTGGGCGAGCCCCGTGAGGCCGGTCCGCATGCGGTGGCGGGCGGCGTAACCGGGGTAGGACTGGCTGAACACAGCGACGAAGTAGGGCCGTTCGGGGCGCGGTCCGACCAGGGTCATGTCGCCCCGGAAGACGTTCCACAGCTGGGGCAGCTCGTCGAGTGAGGTGCGGCGAAGGAAGCGGCAGAAGCGGCTCATGCGCCGTTCGTCCGCCACGCTCCAGCGGGTCGCGGCCTCATGCGGGTCGGCCGGTCGATGGGTGCGGAACTTCAGCAGTGTGAACGGGCGGCCGTCCTTGCCGACGCGCTCCTGGCGGAAGACGACCCGCGGCCCGTCGCTGATCCGCAGCACGATCGCGCAGACGAGCAGCAGCGGGCCGGACAGGAGGAGAAGCGCCCCGGAGACCAGGACGTCGAGGGCACGCTTGGCGGGGCTGCCGGGGCGTCGGCCGGCATCCAGGCGGCGGCAGGAGAAGCCGGCGATCCGCTCGCGCGGGGCCCGGCAGCGGTCCGTGCGCCCGGCCTCGTCGTACACGGTGCTCCCTGCCCGGTCGTACGCCTCTGCGGCCGCGTCGACCTCCCAGAGCTCGCAGCCCGCATCCGACAACTCCCGCAGCAGCGCGCCGTGTTCGCCCGTGGCGCCCACGATGAGCACGGCCCGGACGCTGTTCTGGATGACGGCCCGCTGTACCTCCTCGGCGGTGCTGAGCACCGGCAGTCCCTCACCACCGGCCGCGTCGTCGGCGAGGACGCCCACGGGCCTGAGGCCGCATCCGGGGTGGCGCAGGAAAGCGGCGGCCACGCGCTGGGCGGTGGCGGCCGGGCCGGCCACGAGGGTCGCGGCGGGGTGACGGACCAGCGCCCGGCGGCGGCACCAGTGCACCGCGCCGCGGCCCGCCCCACTCGCCACCGCCTGCAGGACGCAGCCGGTCAGCAACGTGCGGGCGGACAGGGTGTACGCCGGGGAGAGCGCCGCGACCAGGGCCGCGAGCGCGCACCAGCTCACGGCGATTCGGGCGCAGACGGCTGGGAGTTCGTCGAGGACGGCGGGCATGGCGGCGGGACGGTACAGCGCCGCCCGGGCGTTCAGGCAGAGGACGGCGAGAAGCAGCAGTGGCGCGGTCAGCAGGGGAAGCGGGACTGCGAGGGCGGCGGTGAGCGCGGCGGCCGCGTCCGCCGCGAGCAGGGGCAGCCCGGGGGCGCGCCGCGCCGCGGTCCGCTGTGCGGCGGGAAGCCGCAGGCCGTCGGCGGCTGCGCGCGGGAGGATGACCGAGACGGGAGGGTGTCCGTGCTCCGGTGGCCGGCCGCCGGGAGGAGGGAGGGTACGTTCAGCGGTCATGAGCGGATGCGCTCCCTGCACTCGGTGTGTTCCGCGCGGTGGGCCACCCTGCCCCCGGCGTCGAGGAGTTCGCGGTAGAGGTCCGCGACCGCCTCGGCCGAGTGCCGCACGTCGTGCGCGGTCAGTACATGGCGGCGCCCCTGGTGGCCGAGCGACTCGCGCAGCGACGGATCGAGCAGCGTCCTGGTGAGCGCGTCGGCCAGCGGGCGCGGCCGGCCGGCGGGCACCAGACCGTGCGCCCGGTGACCGGGCGGCAGGCTCTCGCGCGCTCCGGCCACGTCCGTGACCACCACGGCACGCCCGCACGCCATCGCCTCCAGCGGCGCCAGCGCCATGCCCTCCCAGCGGGACGGCAGCACGACCAGGTCGGCGGCCTGGTACCAGGGGACGGGATCGGCAACGGCCCCGGCGAACAGCACTCCCTCGGGCGCTTGGTGCCGCAGCCCTCGCTCCTGCGGCCCGTCCCCGACGAGCGCCAGCCGGGCCCCGGGCACTCGACGCAGCACCGAAGACCACGCCTCGAGCAGCACGTCCTGCCCCTTCTGCCGGCACAGGCGCCCCACGCAGACCACCAGCAAGGCGGCCGGATCGAGGCCGGCGAGCGGCGCGAGGGCGGCGCGTACGGTGTCGGCGGCGGCGGGGCGGAAGCGAGCCGGGTCGATGCCGTTGGGGATCACCCGCCAGTGGGCGCGCACCCCGGCCCGCAGGCCCCTGAGGCGCTCTGCCTCGCTGACGCACACCACGCGGGCGGCCCATCGCACCCCCCACTGCTCCCACATCGTGGCGACCGCCCTCGTGACCCCGCCGACCGCCTCGAACGACCAGGCGTGCGGCTGGAACACGGTCGGGATGCGTCCCCGTACCGTCAGCCGGGCGGCGAGCCCGGCCTTGGCGCTGTGCGCGTGCAGCACATCGGGCCGGATCTCCTCGACGACACGCGTGAGTCGGCGTACCTCACCGGGAAGCGACGGTCCCGGCGCCCGTGTGGCGGGCCAGTGCCGTACGCCCGCGCCGAGTTCCCGCAGTGCCTGCCCGAGGCCGCCGTCGGGGCACGCGACCGTGACGTCGAAACCGGCCGCCCGCTGCGCGCGTACCAGCTCGGTCACGACGCCGGCGACACCACCGTCCACCGGCTGGGTGACGTGGAGGACGTGCGGCGCGGCACCCCGTTGGGCGGTGCCGCGCGATGCTCCGGAAGGCCGGCCGGTCATCACCGGGCGGAACGACCCGGACGGCGGCGGTCCCGCCCCGACGGGCCGTCGGGCAGGGGGATCCCCGTGCGTGTCGTCAAGCAAAGTCCCTGGGAGAGACGCATGACCGGCGTTGCCCTTTCACAGGAAATATCAGGATTCCGATGGGATCGGCGCGTCACTTTAACCCGGCATTTGAGATGTATCGCGCAAGCTGAGCAGGCATGTTGCGCTCGGGTGATCCGGCGCCGGCGTCCCGTTTGGCCGTGCTTCTTCGCGGGGCGTCCTCCACGGTTGCGGCGGTTTGCGGTCGCGGACTTTGCGCCGAACGTGGATTGAGTGGGTGGGCCTCCCGATGTGCCCCCTGACCAGCGACGACGCAGCTCATTCGACAAAGCTGTTGTTACTTAGAGCATCCAAGCAGTTGCAGAGGGGAGTCATCCGTTTCACGGTGGACGCAAGACCCTGCGCACATCTGCGAAAGGAACCTCCATGCCCGCTTTGTCTGGACGGCGCATCGCTTCGTCCGCACTCTGCGCCGCGTTTCTGCTCGGCGTCACGGCCCCCGCCGCCCTGGCGGCCGACACGGCGCACGACCACACCCACGAGGCAGCGCCCCTCGCCAATGCGGAAGTCCTCCGTGGGCAGGTCAAGCAGCTGAACGATCTCAGCACCATGACGACCCGGGTCACCGCGCTGGTGGACGCCGTGGTCAACGCCGACAATGGCCAGCTTTCCGCCACGGAAGCGACCAGGCTCGGCGGCGCCGCCAAGGCCGCCATCACCACAGCCGCCGCCACCATGGCCTCGACGACCTCCGCCACTCCTGCGGCGCCGAATGCCCCGACGGCGTCGGCGAGCCCGGCGGCCGTGCCGCCGTCACTGGCGGTCGGCCCGGCGCGTGCCGACGCGAAGGTGCCCGCCGACGCCGTGAGCGACGCGCTCGCCGCCCTGCAGAACGCCCTCCAGAAGGTGCTTGAGGCCGCCACGTCCGGTGACCCGACCAGCGTGCTCCCCGCGGCCACGGAAGTGGTGGGAGCTCTCGGGGGCGCCGTCCTCGCCATCCTCGGCCAGTTGAATCTGCCTCTCCCCAGCCTGCCCGTCCCGCTGCCTTCCTGACGGTGGGTGGCCGCGCCTGAGGCGAAGCAGGCACACGGCCCGGACGTCGTACCGGCCCTGCGGCGGGCCGGTACGACGTCCGTTTTTCGGCGGCAGGATCAGTCTTTCCCCTGTTCATGCGAGGATGAGAAAGGCGGATAAGACATGCCCTTCATTCGGGTGAGCTTCCGTGTGAGCCGCCGGAATTTTCTGTGTTCGGGGTTTCCGTTGCGCTTGGGGCTCGTTGGGGACGGTGAAGCAATTTCCCCTGGTGACTTTCGAGTTGCCGCAGAAAGGAACACGATGAAGTCTCTGAAGGCTGCCGCCGTCGTAGTCGGGTCCCTGATCGTGGCCGGTGCCGCCACCCCCGCCTTCGCTCTCGACGGTTCGGACCTCAGCGCCACCGCCGTCACCGGAACGGTGGACAAGCTCGCGAACCGGGTCGACGACCGGGTGGAGAAGTACCAGCCGGAGCTGCTCAACACGGAGAGCAACGGTGTCGTGTCCAGGACCGCCAAGGGTGCGAACAGCACCCTCAACCAGGCAGCCCACGGTCAGCTGAGGACGGACGCCCTGTCTCTGTAGGGCTGAGCCGTACCTCCACGCTCTTTCGCCTCAGGCGGTCGCTCGGACTTATCCCGGGCTTCCTGTCGGGCTTTTTGTCTCAGGCGCATGCCGACGTCTCCGGGCCGATTCCGCCTCGTGCGGGATCGGCCCGGAGACCGTGTGCCGCATGGCGACCGGCAAACCGTTCCGTGCGTTCACGGTGACGCGTTCAGGTGCGTCGAGCCAGTGCCTCTCCGGATGAAGAGGAAATAGACATTGCCACACACCAAACCACCCCGGCCGCCGACAGGGGACACCGCGGCCGACTCCATGAGCCCTGCGGCCGGGGCGCCCGCCGTTCACCACGCCAAGCCCACGGGACGGCGGCGGGTGGTGCTGGGATTGTTCGCGTCGGCGGTCGGGGCGGCGCTTTCGCCGGCTCTGGTGGCGTCGGGTTCGGCCGGGCCGGAGAAGGTGCGGTTCGACGAGACGTATCGCGGGCGTCGCATCGTCGGCTCCCGGCACGGCTCCGGGCGGCTCGGGGGCGGCGGCTCCCCCGCATGGCACGTCACAGTGGACGGCAGGCCGCTGCACCTGATGCGCCGGGCGGACGGCAGTTGGGTGACCGTGGTCGAGCATTACAGGTCGTATCCGACTCCGCTGGCCGCCGCGCGTGCGGCCGTCGACGAACTCGGCCCGGCCGAACGGCTGCGCGCGCCGGACCACGGGCACGGCCGTACGAACGGCACCGGTATGCCGAGCGGGGACGAGGGAGCCAGGAGGGGGCATCACAGTGGTGTACACGCGTAAGGACGTCAGCACGCTCACCCGGTCCGAGCGGCGCCGGTTCGTCAACGCGCTGCTTGAGCTCAAACGGCGCGGTGAGTACGACGAGTTCGTGCGCACGCACATCGAGTACTACACCTCCGACGGTGAGGCCGGCCTGCGCGCTGCCCACATGGCTCCCTCCTTCCTGCCCTGGCACCGCATGCTCCTGCTGGACCTGGAGCGTGCGCTGCGCCGCGTGGACGAGTCGGTCACCGTGCCGTACTGGGACTGGACGAGCAACCGCACCCCGACGGCCGTGCCGTGGACCGAGGACCTGCTCGGCGGCACCGGGCGGCGTTCCGACCGGCAGGTCATGACCGGCCCCTTCGCCTACCGCAACGGCAAGTGGACGATCAAGGTGGGGATCACGGACACCGAGTACCTCACCCGCGATCTGGGCCGCACCCGGGACCCGATCACGCTGCCCACGACCGACGATGTGGAAGCGGTCCTCGACGAGCCCGTCTACGACACGGTGCCCTGGAACTCCACGTCCACCAAAGGGTTCCGTAACAAGCTGGAGGGCTGGGGGCCCGGGCGGGGCCCCACTTCGTGGCGTACCCACAACCGGGTCCACCGCTGGGTCGGCGGCCACATGGTGGGCGGCGCGTCCGTCAACGACCCCGTCTTCTGGATGCACCACGCCTTCGTCGACCTCCTCTGGTCCCGCTGGCAACGACGGCACCGGGGCGCCCGCTATCTCCCCGCGAAGCCGCTCGCCCGGGGCGACGCCCAGCGGGGCCGGGTCGTCGCGCGGCACGAGAAGATGCCGCCGTGGGACGTCACACCGGACGAGGCGGAGGACCACAGCCGGATCTACCGGTACGCGTAGCCCGTACGGGCCGCGTGCGGGGAGCGTTGCGCGTATGCCGAGGTCTTCCGAGGCCTGCGCCTCAGTGGGGCGAGAGGAGTCGCACGGGCGAACCGGCCAGGTAGGCCTCGATGTTCTCGACCGCCTGGCCGTAGTACGTCGCGTAGTTGGCCTGGGACACGTAGCCGAGATGCGGGGTGGCGAGCAGGCGGGGGGCCGTGCGCATCGGGTGGTCGGCGGGGAGGGGCTCGGTGTCGAAGACGTCGACTCCGGCGCCGGCGATGCGGCCCTCGGTGAGGGCGGCGAGGAGGGCGTCCTGGTCGACGATCGCGGCGCGCGAGGTGTTGACCAGGTAGGCGGTCGGCTTGAGGAGGGCGAGTTCGGCGGGGCCGAGCAGGCCGCGGGTGCGGTCGCCGAGCGCGAGGTGGACCGAGACGAAGTCGGCGGTGGTGAGGAGGTCGGGCAGGGAGGGGGCGAGTTCGACGCCCACCTCGTCCGCCCGCTCCTTGGTGAGGTTCTGGCTCCACGCGCCGACCCGCATGCCGAAGGCGAGGCCGACCTGGGCCACCCGGCTGCCGATCTTGCCGAGGCCGAGCAGTCCGAGGCGGCGGCCGTGCAGGTCGGCGCCGACCGTCTGCTGCCAAGGGCCGCCGGAGCGCAGGGCGTTGTTCTCCTCGACGATCCCGCGGGCGAGGCCGAGCAGCAGGGCCCAGGTCAGTTCGACGGGCGGGGTGGAGGAGCTGGCCGTACCGCAGACGGTGACGCCGTGGGCCTCGGCGGCGGCGTAGTCGATGACCGAGTTGCGCATGCCGGAGGCGACGAGCAGTTTCAGCCGGGGCAGACGGGTGAACAACGAGGCCGGGAACGGCACGCGTTCGCGCAGGGTGACCACGATGTCGACGTCGGCGAGGGCCGCGGCGAGGGCGTCCTCGTCGGCGAGGTGCTCGCGCAGCGCCACGACCTCCACCTCCTCCTCGACCGCCGACCAGTCGGCCGACCGGGCCGCCGCCCCCTGGAAGTCGTCCAGCACCGCACAGCGAAGTCGCACGTCGTCTTTCCCCTCTCGCCTCTCGTCGGTGACGTGACGGTACACGCGTGAGGGGAAGAGGCCGGATTCAGGAGTCGTCGTCGGCGTCGTCAGGCAGGTCGTCGCGGTCGCCCTCGGCCTGGGACGGCGTCGGGTGGTCCGGAGTGGGCTCGTCGGCCGTGTTCCGGGTGTCGGGGGCGTCGGGCTCGCCCTCGGCCTGGGAGGGGGTGTGGTCGCTCATGAGCGTGACTCCTGGGGTGCGGTCCGGTCGTCGGTCTGGTCGTCGGTCCGGTCGTCGGTCTGGCGGAAGGTCTCCGTGATCTGTCGCACGCGCAGCTGTTCCAGCGTGTCCAGCTGCCGATGGGCGCGTTCGAGCAGGTTGTCGAGCTGTGCGGGGTCGAGGCGGGGGTCGGCGTCGGACAGCCGGCGCAGCGTCCGCCAGCCGGCGGCCTTCCCTTCGACGCCCAGGCGCAGCAGCTCAAGCTCCAGCATGGGGGTGAGCGGGGAACGGCGGACGAGCCGCCCGTTGGCCTTGAGTCGGCCCGCTCGCTCGGCCAGCCGGCCCGCGACGATCTTGTAGCGGCGTACGGGGACGTCGAGAGACCGCATGATCTGCAGCAGGCTCGCCCTGTCCTCGGCTATCTCTTCGGCGACCGGCCGTACCGTGTCGGCGAGCTCGAGGTCCCGCTCGGACTCGGCGTCGGCCAGCATCCGGGCCCGGTCCACGCCGAGGGTGGAACCGGCGAGGTGATCGTTGAGATAGATGCCGAGCAGGTTTGTGTCGGTTCGGCTCCGGTGGTCGTCCATGACACCTCTCCCTCTGCGCTCGGTGGCGCGTCGGCGACGTCCGGCGTCGGCCGAGTACCCCGAAGGGGCCGGTCACACTGCGCGGCACGGTGACGGCGCCGTCTCGAGTCGCATCCCGCGACGGGGAGGGCGGGGCTGCGGAGTTCGCGACTCCGCAGGCAGCGGGGCTCCACCGTCGTGTGCGTGGCTGCCGCCGCATCGGGCACGCGGTGTGGGGAATCACGGCGCGGAGCGCGTATGTACGCCCGCCCGCCGTGGACGGCACCGACGAAAGGGAAGCAGCCTTGCAGCCCGAGCACGACGAGTCCGCACCGCAGATCGTCTCCGAACCCGCACCGCCCTACGACTCCGACAAGCAGCAGCGCCCCGGCCTGGAGGCCGACATGCGCACCGCGCCGCGCTACCGGGCGGGCCGGTATCGCGCCTGCGGAAAACTGGAGGGGAAGGCCGCCCTGATCACGGGTGGTGATTCCGGCATCGGACGGGCGGTCGCCCTGTTGTACGCGCGGGAGGGCGCGGATGTCGCCCTCGTGTACCTGCCGGACGAGCAGGTGGACGCGGAGCAGGTACGGCGTGAGGTGGAGGAGCAGGGCCGGCGCTGCCTGCTGCTGCCCGGCGACCTCACGGACCCGGCGTTCTGCCGCGAAGCCGTCGAGCGGACCGCGGCCGAACTCGGCGGGCCGAACGTCCTGGTGAGCAATGCCGCGTATCTCAACACCAAGCTGGAGCTGGAGCAGCTGACGGCCGAGGACTTCGACCGGACGTTCAAGACCAACGTCTACGCGTACTTCCACCTGGTCATGGCGGCACTGCCGCACTTCCGGCCCGGCGACGCGGTCATCGCCACCGCGACGGAGGAAGCCCTCAAGGGCAGTACGACGATGATCGACTACGCGGCGTCCAAGGCCGCGTTGGTCACCCTGAACAAGTCGCTCGCCAGTCACCTGGCCCAACGGGGCGTGCGCGCCAACGTGGTGGCACCGGGGCCGACCTGGACGCCGCTCAACGAGGCGGACCAGAACATGCCGCCGGACGGCCTGGCCCACATCGGCAGCGAAGCACCACTGGGCCGAGCGGCCCAGCCCGAGGAGATCGCACCGACGTACGTCTACCTCGCCTCCGACGCCGACTCCAGCTACACGGTCGGCGAGGTGATCGCCGTGACCGGCGGTATCGCCGACACCAGGTGAGACACAGGGAGCCCAGGGCCGACCACGTTTTTCGAGTTCGTGTCGGGGTTACTCAGGTCAGCACGCGCAGGATGGCGAGAGCGAGGAGAGCCGGATGAGTGGACGCGTCTTCCGCCGGGCCCTGGTGACCGGCGGAGCCGGATTCGTGGGATCGCACCTGTGCAGGCGGCTGCTCGCCACAGGTGCCGATGTCGTATGCCTCGACAACCTGGCCACCGGCTCCCGCGCCAACGTGGCGGACCTGCAGCAACACGACGGTTTCCGCTTCGTGCGGGCCGACGCCACCGATCCCGCGGCCTGGCGCACGCTGCCCGGCCGTTTCGACCTGGTCCTGCACTTCGCCTGCCCGGCCTCGCCCGCCGACTATCTGCGGCTGCCGCTGGAGACCCTCGCCGTCGGCAGCGACGGCACCCGTCACGCGCTGGAGCGCGCCCGCCGCGACGACGCCCGCTTCGTCCTCGCCTCCACCTCCGAGGTGTACGGCGATCCGCTGGAGCATCCGCAGACGGAGACGTACTGGGGCAACGTCAACCCGGTCGGCCCGCGCAGCGTCTACGACGAGTCCAAGCGCTTCGGCGAGGCCCTGGTCACCGCCCACCGGGGGGTGCACGGCACCGACGCGGCCATCGTCCGCATCTTCAACACCTACGGCCCGCGCATGCGTGGCGGCGACGGCCGCGCCGTGCCCACGTTCATCGCCCAGGCACTGGACGGGGCACCGCTGACCGTCGCCGGCGACGGCAGTCAGACGCGCTCGCTGTGCTACGTCGACGACACGGTCGACGGCATCCTCGCCCTGGCGGCCTCCGACGAGCCGGGGCCCGTGAACATCGGCGGCGTCGAGGAGATCACGATGCTCGAACTCGCCCGCCGCATCGTCGATCTCGCCGGTTCGGCCTCCCGTATCCGGTTCATCGAACGCCCGGTCGACGATCCCGCCCGGCGCCGGCCCGACACCCGCCTCGCGCGGGAACGGCTCGGCTGGCAGCAGCGGGTCGACTGGAACGCGGGCCTGGCCCGCACGATCGACTGGTTCACCCGGTCCGTGGCCGCCTGATACGAGCATTCTTCGACCCTGGCAGTCAGCGCTTCCGTTCCAGGGTGTGTGACCCTGCGCGCCTGAGCGGCTTCGTACAGTCAAAATAAGTGGCTATTTGTACCGAGTTGTCTCCAAGTGTTTGAGACAGCCGCGGCGGCGGCACTCGCGAAGCCGGAAGCGTGAACCCAGAAGCCTCCGGGATGGAGCGACCCCTCATGCGCATCCTTGGTATCAACGCCCTGTTCCATGACCCGGCTGCCGCGCTGCTGGTGGACGGCCGGACGGTCGCCGCGGCGGAGGAGGAGCGTTTCAGTCGTCGCAAGCACGGCAAGCGGCCGGTGCCGTTCTCGGCGTGGGAGCTGCCGGAGCTGTCGGCCCGCTGGTGTCTGGAGCGGGCCGGCGTGCGGGCGGAGGAGCTGGACGCGGTCGCCTACTCCTTCGATCCGAAGCTGGCCCGGCCCGCGGGGGAGATGGGGCTGGACGATCCATGGGATCCGCTGCGGCTGGAGTACGCGCGGCGGGCTCCGGAGTTTCTGGCGGAGACGCTGCCGGGGCTGGATGCGGAGCGGGTGGTGTTCGTGCCGCATCACGTGGCGCACGCCGCCTCCGCCGCGCCTGCCTCGCCGTATCCGGACAGTGCGGTGCTGGTGCTGGACGGGCGGGGTGAGGCGGCCTCGCATCTGGCGGGCCGGTACCGGGAGGGCAAGCTGGATGTGCTGGCGGCGCAGGCGCTGCCCGATTCGCTGGGGCTGCTGTATGAGGAGCTCACCGAGCATCTCGGCTTCCTGCGCAGCAGCGACGAGTACAAGGTGATGGCGCTCGCCTCTTATGGCACGCCGCGTTTCCTGCCGCAGCTGCGGCAGGACGTGCATGCCACCGGCGGCGGCGGTTTTCGCGCGCACGGCGTGGACTGGGCGGCTCTGGCCCCGCCCCGCGCCCCGGGCGAGGACTGGACCCAGGTCCATGCCGATCTGGCGGCCAGTGCTCAGGCGGTGCTGGAGGAGGTGCTGCTGGAGCTGGTGCACTGGCTGCACCGGGAGGCCGGGGGCGAGGCGCTGGCGATGGCGGGCGGGGTGGCCCTGAACTGTGTCGCCAACTCGAAGATCGCCGCGCGGGGTCCGTACCGGCACGTGTGGGTGCAGCCCGCCGCCGGGGACGCCGGGACCGCGCTGGGCGGCGCCCTGCACGTGGCCGGGCAGGACGAGCGGCCGCTGCCCATGCCGGGCGCGGACCTCGGGCGGGGCTGGAGCGATGAGCAGCTGCGGGTCTGGCTGGAGGAGGCCGCCGTGCCGTTCGAGCGGCCCGACGATGTGGCCGAGGCGGTGGCCGAGGAGCTGGCGCGGGACGGGGTGGTGGCGTGGTTCCAGGGGCGGAGTGAGTTCGGGCCGCGGGCTCTTGGACATCGGTCGTTGCTGGCGCATCCGGGGCGGGCGGAGAACCTGGAGCGGCTGAATCGGGTCAAGGGCCGTGAGGAGTTCCGGCCGGTGGCGCCGATGGTGTTGGGGGAGCGGGCCGGTGAGCTGTTCGTGGGGCCGTTGCCGAGCCCGTACATGCTGTTCGTGCACGAGGTGGCGGGGGAGTGGCGTGAGCGGATTCCGGCCGTGGTGCACGTGGACGGGACGGCGCGGATCCAGACGGTGGAGGAGCGGCGGGAACCGCTCGTGGCGCGGATGCTGCGGGCCTTCGAGCGGCGGACCGGGCTGCCCGTGGTGGTCAACACCAGCCTGAACACCGCGGGGCGGCCGATGGTCGACGATCCGCGGGACGCGCTGGAGTGCTTCGGTTCCGCGCCGGTGGACCTGCTGGCGATCGGGCCGTACGTGGTGCGTCGGGGGCGCCGGGGGGAGGCGTTCGGATGACCGGCCCGAACGGTGCGACCCGCACCCACACCGCCTACGCCGTGGTCGTTCCGACGCTGGTGCGGGACACGCTGGCCGACTGTCTGGCCGCGCTGGTCGCCGCGACCGGCCCGAAGCCGGACGAGATCGTCCTGGTCGACGACCGGCCCGACCCCGATCCCGGGCGGTGGGAGCACCCGCTGAGCGTGCTGGGCGACCTGCGTGAGCGCACGATCGTGGTGGCGAGCGGCGGACGCGGACCCGCCGCCGCCCGCAACACCGGCCTGCGCGCCGTCACTTCGCCCTGGGTGGCCTTCCTCGATGACGACGTCCAGGTCGGCCCGCACTGGTGCGATCAGCTGGTCGAGGACCTGGCCGACACGAGCCCCGACACCGCCGGCGTGCAGGGCGTGATCGCCGTGCCGCTGCCCGGTGAGCGGCGCCCCACCGACTGGGAACGGGGCACCGCCGGTCTCGCGCAGGCCCGCTGGATCACCGCCGACATGGCCTACCGCACCGACGCGCTGAAGCAGGTCGGCGGCTTCGACGAGCGCTTCCGGCGGGCCTTCCGCGAGGACGCCGACCTCGCCCTGCGGGTCCTCGACGCGGGCTGGCGCATCCGGCAGGGCCGCCGCACCACCCGTCACCCCGTGCGCCCCGCCGACCGCTGGGTGTCCCTGCGTGCCCAGCGCGGCAACGCCGACGACGCCCTGATGCGGCATCTGCACGGGCCCGACTGGTGGCAGAAGGCCATCGCCCCGCGCGGCCGGCTGCGCACGCACCTCGCGGTCACCGCGGCCGGTGCCGCCGCGTGCGGGCTCGCCGTCGCCGGACGCCGCCGGGCCGCCGCGACGGCCGCGCTGGGCTGGGCCGTCGGCACCGGCGAGTTCGCCCGGGCGCGCATCGTGGCCGGGCCACGCACCCGGTACGAGGTGACCACCATGCTCGTGACCAGTGCGCTGATCCCGCCCGCGGCGACCTGGCACTGGCTGAACGGCCTGTGGCGGCACCGGCACGCCCCCGCCTGGCGGGAGGTGGCGCCATGAGCCGCGTCAACGCCGTGCTGTTCGACCGTGACGGCACCCTCGTCCACGACGTGCCCTACAACGGCGACCCCGACCGCGTCCGCCCCGTCGAGGGCGCCCGCGAGGCACTCGGCCTGCTGCGCTCGCGCGGCATCCGCACCGGCGTCATCACCAACCAGTCCGGCATCGCGCGCGGGCTGCTCACCGACGCCGACGTCCGCCGCGTCAACCATCGCGTCGACGACCTCCTCGGCCCCTTCGACGTGTGGGGCGTGTGCCCGCACGGCCCCGACGACGGCTGCCACTGCCGCAAACCCGAACCCGGCCTCATCCTGTGGGCGGCCGGACGCCTGTGCACGGCCCCCTCGGACTGCGTGGTGATCGGCGACATCGGCGGCGACGTCGAGGCCGCACGCCGGGCCGGCGCCCACGGCATCCTCGTCCCCACCCCGCAGACCCGCCCGGAGGAGACGGCAGCCGCGGACCATGTGGCCCCCGACGTCCTGACCGCCGTCCGGGCAGTGCTGAACGGGCCGCCGACGGGCCGGGTCCTGGCCGACGAACGGCCCATCGAGGCCGCCTACGACATGGGTGGGTGGCGGCGGTGAAGGCTCTGGTGGCGCGGTTGGACAGTTTCGGTGATGTGTTGCTGGCGGGGCCGGCGGTTCGGGCGGTGGCGGCCCGGGCGGAGTCGGTGACGGTGTTGTGCGGGCCGCGGGGTGCTCCTGCGGCCCGGTTGCTGCCGGGGGTGGACGACATCCTGGTGTG
>NZ_JBWLKM010000068.1:0-40335 GCF_059026085.1 Streptomyces sp. a15
TACGAGGGCCTTCGTCCGGCACGCCGATGGCACGCACCGAACACCGCGGGCACCGCACAGGACTTTCGAAACACCCCTAGCCCCGCCCCGACTGCATCACCTTCCGAATGGGCCGCCCCACCATCCGCCGAGCCCGCCGGTACACCGAGGCCGGGGCCGCGGTCGCCGTCGCCTTGACACCGGTTCGTGCCAGCTCCCGCTCCAACCTCGCGTTGTCCTTGGACAGTTCGTCGATACGGCCGTTCAGCCAGCCGAACCGGGAGGTGAGCGAGGAGAGGTCGGTGTCGTTCCAGGGGCGGACGCCGGCCGGGAAGGACAGGGTGCGCATGCGGTCGTCGAAGGCGGCGCCGCCGTCGCCGTGCGTGAAGGTGTTCTCCAGGCCGTTCCGGTCGAGGAAGGCGGTGAACCGCTCGAAGCGCGCGTGGTGGCCGCTGACCAGGCCGGTGAAGTCGGCTTCCTCGTAGAGCCCTGCCGGGTCGAGGTCGCCGGGCAGCCCCTTGATGAGGCGGTGCGGGATCTCGAAGTAGCGGCACAGCTCCAGCGTCCGTGAGTCGCCGCACAGGACGGTCGCGGGCGTGCCCGCCAGCAGCGCGGCGATGTTGCCGTGGATGCGGGAGCCGAAGGAGAAGTCGAAGGCGCGCAGGTCGTCGATCCAGGTGACCGGGTCGACGTAGACGCGGACCTTGTCCTCCCGGTACATCGGGTGGTCGGGATGCGTGGGCATCGACGTGACCCGGCCGTTGGCGTCCGACAGGTCCCGCCAGTGCAACTGCCGTGCGTCGCTGATGTTCTGGCCTATGAAGCGCAGGTACGGGTAGCGCTCGTGGGTTCGGCGGATGATCCGGTCCAGGCCCTGCTTCTGCACCGCGTTGTGCGAGCCGTTGATCGCGATGCGGGACTCCGCGGTCAGCGCCGGCACCCGCTTCTCCACGGCGAGTTCCTTGCCGTAGAGGAACAGCGACGGGCAGCCGATCACCTCGACGTCCCGGAACCCCATGTCCTTGAGGTACTTCTCGGTGAACTCCCCCCGCACCCCGATCGAGGCGCTGTGGTCGAGCACCGCCGAGACGAACTCCCGTACCGACTGCTCCATGGGCTTGAGCCGCGCGGGGTTGTAGTCGAGCCCGGACTGCGCGCCGACGCCGACCACCACGACCGGGATGCGCAGCTTGCCGATCAGCCGGGTGAGCCGCTTGAGCTGCGCCTCGAACGACGGCCGGAACGCGTTGGCCAGCGGTACGACGAAGGCGTCGTACTCCTCGTTGATCTTCCCGGCGGCCGCCACCTCGGTCCTGACCCCGTTGGAGACGACCTCGGTCCCGGGCGTCTGAAGGATCTTGTGGGTGGCATCACTGAAGATCAGGTTGCCGGAGTTGGTGGCGATGACGTCCCGGTGGAGGGCTTCCTCGACGGGGACGACGTCATATGGGCTCTTCCCCGACCTGAGGAGAATGCGCTTTGAGGGGCGAACGGTGTGCGACACGAACTTCAATCTAAGTTTTGCCAGACGTTCATTTCTATACGGAACCCGTACAACCTTTTTGCCGTACGCGAAGCGTGAGCAAAGAGTGACGTGGCGCGTGTCCGGGGGATGGACCGGCGCGCGTCCCACCACCCCGTTCGCGTAGATTGCGAGGCAGCCGAGGTGCGAGGGGACGGAACGCAAGGTGGCAGGGGCAAGGCAGGCCGTGAGCGAGGCCCGCAGGATCGTCGTCAAGGTGGGTTCCTCGTCGCTGACCACGGCCTCCGGCGGACTGGACGCCGACCGGGTCGACGCGCTCGTCGACGTCCTCGCCAAGAGCCGCAGCGGTGGGGAGAAGGAGATCGTCCTCGTCTCCTCCGGTGCCATCGCCGCCGGTCTCGCCCCGCTCGGGCTGCGCCGCCGCCCCAAGGACCTGGCCCGGCAACAGGCCGCCGCCAGCGTCGGACAGGGGCTGCTGGTCGCCCGCTACACCGCCTCCTTCGCGCGCTACGGCATCCGCGTCGGCCAGGTGCTGCTGACCTCCGACGACATGAGCCGGCGCGCCCACCACCGCAACGCCTCCCGCACCCTCGACAAACTCCTCGCCATGGGCGCCCTCCCGATCGTCAACGAGAACGACACCGTCGCCACGGACGAGATCCGCTTCGGCGACAACGACCGGCTCGCCGCGCTCGTCGCCCACCTCGTCCACGCCGATCTGCTGGTCCTGCTCTCCGACATCGACGGCGTGTACGACGGCGACCCCAGCAAGCCGGGCACCTCGCGGATAGCGGAGGTGCGCGGGCCCGCCGACCTCTCCGGGGTGGACATCGGCAGCGCCGGCAAGGCCGGCGTAGGCACCGGCGGCATGGTCACCAAGGTCGAGGCCGCCCGGATCGCGGCCGCCGCCGGCATCCCCGTCGTGCTCACCAGCACCATCCATGCGGCCGACGCGCTGACCGGCGGCGACACCGGCACCTACTTCCACCCCGCCGACAAGCGCTCCGCCGACCGGATGCTGTGGCTCCAGCACGCGTCCACCCCGCAGGGCTCGCTGACCCTGGACGACGGGGCGGTGCGCGCGGTCGTGGACCGCCGCAAGTCGCTGCTGCCGGCCGGAATCGCCTCCGTCGAGGGCGAGTTCACCGCGGGCGACCCGGTCGAACTGAGGGACGGCGAGGGGAACGCGGTGGCCCGCGGACTCGTCAACTTCGACGCCAAGGAGATCCCCCGGCTGATCGGCCGCTCCACCCGGGAACTCGCCCGTGAGCTGGGACCGGCGTACGAGCGCGAGGTCGTGCACCGGGACGACCTGGTGATCCTGCACCCCTGAAAATCCCGCCGTCGGGCCCCGGCTCACCCGAAAACGGGGTGAACGACCCGGCAATGGCGTCGCCCTCAGGTGGACGTTCCGCAAAACCGCCCCACGGACGCCCCCGGCCTGCTCAACTTTGTCTCAGGGACACGTTCCGCAGACCACGAGCACGAGCGCTGCTCGGCCATTGGGTAAAGGAGGCCGTCGTGAGACGAGTGCGCCCTGGGGCGTCGGCGGCCCGCGGCGGTACCGGTGGTACCTCCGCGCGCGCGGCCGGCGAGGAGCGTGCCCTGACGAGCGTCGCGGCCGGCGACCGGTACGAGAAGCCGGAGGACCTGCCGCGCCTGTGGCACGTCACCCTCAGCGTCTCCGGCAAGGAGGCCCCGCTGAAGGAGGTGCGGCGCGGCCTCGAACAGCTGGCCCACGACCACCCCTTTCTGCTGACCAGCAGATACGCCAACGACCACGCGGAGATCCGCTACTGGGAAGAGGCCCGCGACCTGCACGACGCGGCCGCCGTGGCCCTGCGCCTGTGGGGCGAGCACCGCCAGACCGCCCAGCTCCCGCCCTGGGAGATCGTCGGCCTGGAGGTCATCGACCGGGAGACCTACCAGCAGCGCATCGCCGAGGGCTACGGACCGGCACCGGCGACGCCGGTAGGAGTCCATCCGTTTTGAACACGACCACGGACCGTAACCATCCATTGAGGAACCCCCACGGCGAGCAACCACGTCCGCGAGAGCGGCGCCGGTCTAGGCGCAAAGGGGAGTCTCGCGGTGTGGAACGCCCGGTGGACGCACCCGTCCGGCGCACTACGCTTCCCTTATGACCACGCTTTCGCCGTACGACGCCATGTCCCCGGTCACCCAGGCCGCCTACCGCGCCAAAGCCGCCGCCGCCGACCTCGCCCCGCTGCCGCGGGCCGAGAAGGACGACGCGCTGCTCGCCATCGCGGACGCGCTGGAGGTCCGTACGAGCGAGATCGTCGAGGCCAACGCCAAGGACATCGCCAAGGCCCGCGAGGCCGGCACCAGTGAGGCCATCGTCGACCGGCTGACGCTGACGCCGGAGCGGGTGCGGGCCATCGCCTCCGACGTGCGGGACGTCGTCGCGCTGCCCGACCCGGTCGGCGAGATCGTCCGCGGCTCGACCCTGCCGAACGGCATCGACCTGCGCCAGGTCCGCGTCCCGCTCGGCGTGGTCGGCATCATCTACGAGGCCCGCCCGAACGTGACGGTGGACGCGGCGGCGCTGTGCCTGAAGTCCGGCAACGCGGTGCTGCTGCGCGGCTCGGGCTCCGCGTACGAATCGAACAGCGCGCTCGTGCGGGTGCTCCGCGACGCCGTGGGCGGGGCCGGCCTGCCCGCCGACGCCGTGCAGCTGGTGCCCGGCGAGAGCCGCGAGAGCGTGCGCGAGCTGATGCGGGCACGCGGCCTGGTCGACGTGCTCATCCCGCGTGGCGGCGCCTCCCTCATCCAGACCGTCGTCACCGAGTCGATCGTCCCGGTCATCGAGACCGGCACCGGCAACTGCCACGTCTACGTCGACGCGAATGCCGACCTCGACATGGCCATCGACATCCTGATCAACTCCAAGGCGCACCGCGTCAGCGTCTGCAACGCCGCCGAGACGCTCCTCGTCCACCAGGACATCGCCCCCCGGTTCCTGCCGCGCGCCCTGGACGCCCTCGCGGAGGCCGGAGTGACCGTGCACGCCGACGAGCGGGTCCTGGCGTACGCCAAGGACTCCAAGGCCACGGTCGTGGAGGCCACCCCGGAGGACTGGGAGACGGAGTACCTGTCCTACGACATCGCCGCAGCGGTCGTCGACTCCCTCGACAAGGCCGTCGAGCACATCCGCCTGTGGACCTCCGGCCACACCGAGGCCATCGTCACCACCTCCCAGCAGGCGGCCCGCCGCTTCACCCAGCTGGTCGACTCCACGACGGTCGCGGTCAACGCCTCCACCCGGTTCACCGACGGCGGCCAGTTCGGCTTCGGCGCGGAGATCGGCATCTCCACGCAGAAGCTGCACGCGCGCGGACCGATGGGTCTGCCGGAGCTGACCAGCACGAAGTACATCGTCACCGGGGACGGGCACGTACGGCGCTGAGGCGCACGACCTGGCGCGCGGCAGGGACATGCCCCCGCCGCGCGCGCCCTTTCCTGGTGCGTGCCGCAGGAAGAGATGTCTCATCCAGCGGATGAATTTCCATACCGTCTGCCCAAATTGACCCCCCAGGTCTACTCTGGATCCGTGCCGGAGGACGTGGGGGGCACGCCGTTCCCTGACGGCTGGGAGCCCGACGACGACCACGACCGCGGGGTGTCGGACGAAGAGTTCGCCTCCGTGGTCTTCGACGAGGACTTCGTACGGGCGGCCGTGGTGCACGAGCCGACCGCCGTCGAGCGCCTCCTTGCCGCCGCGCAGGCGAGAGCGGAGGCCTCCGAGGCCGAGGCCCGCCGGGCGGCCCTCGGCAGGGGCGAGCGCTACGAGGACGGCTACGGCCCCGACGACCCCACCGGATTCGGCCATGATCCGGAACTCGACGACCTGGACGACGCCGACATCCTCGAAGGCCGCTACGGCGCCCCCGGGACGTACGGCAAACAGGTCCGCTGGCACCGTCCCGTCGCCTGGATGCTCGCCCTCGTGATGGGCATCGGCATGGTCGCACTGGCGTTCGCGGCGGTCTACCGCAGCGCCTCCTCCGACGGCGGGGGCCCGGTTCCGCCGCCCACCTCGACCGGCCTGGAACACGGCACCTCGGCGGCGCCCTCCGCGTCCGCCGACTACTCCCAGCCAGCCGTCTCCGCCGTGCCGCGCACGCCCTGAACGCCGGCCGCCGGCCCGTGCCCGGTCCTGGTGAGAACCTGTCAGAAGTTGTCGCGCAGGGGGGCGTTTACCCGAGGGCCCGGCGACCTACCCTGAAGATATGGGCGGGCCTGGAAACCCACCTGAGGGGACACCCGAGGGCGGCCCCGGAGGTGGAGAGGACGAGTACCGATCCGTCGTCTTCGACGAGTCGTTCGTCCGCGCTGCCCGCCTCCAGGAGTTCTCCGCGCAGGAGCGCATCGCCGACCACGCGCCCGCCGTACGCCGCCGGCCCCCGCTGCGCCGAGGCCTGTCCCGGCAGGCGCTGATCCTGGTCCTGCTGATCGCAGTCGCCTTCGGCACCGCGATCTACATGGGCGTACGGCATCCCTACCAGACCCCCGCCGCGCAGCAGCCCGTCGAGCCCCTGCGGATGACCGTCATCCCGCTCGCCCCGCAGGGCAAGGTGCCCGGGCACACCGACACCGAGTACCTGTACGCGCACAGCCCCGCCGCGCAGTACCGCATCGGCGCCGAAGGCATCCCGCTGCCCGCCTCCCGGCGCACCGCGCACTTCTCGGACAGCCAGGTGGTCGCCGCCCTGACCACCGCCAAGGACTACATCGTCCGGTCCTCGCTCTACCCGGAGGTCCTCACCGGCCGACAGGTCCGTCCGGTGCGCGTACTGCTCGACGCGGACCAACTCGGCCAGTTCGACGAGAGTTTCGACCGCCCGGCCGCCGACGGACGGCACGCTCCCACGGGATGGCTGGTTCGCTTCGACCCGTCCGGCGCCGAGCTGGCCGACGGCAAGATCAGGGTCCAGGGCACGCTCCAGGCCGCCGAGACCGACTCGTCCACGCTCGAGGTCACCGCGGACCACACCTTCGTGTACGCGCTACGGGCCCCCGGCGCCGGCGACAAGGCCGAGGCGTCCTTGTTCACCGTCCGCCGCGAGCTGCACTTCCGCTTCGACCGCGACGACCTGCGGCTGCACACCACCCAGCTCGTCGTCTCCTATGTGCAGGCGGGTCCGCTGTCCTGCGCCGAGGACTCCACCAACCGCCTGCACCCGCTGCTCGCCGGCCAGACCGCCAAGGCAGGCGGCCCCGCGGGCACGGACCCGTACGCGACGGGCGGCGCGACGCCGCTGTGCGGATCGCTGGCGACGAGCGCGCAGCCGAAGGTGTGAGCGGCCGGGAGGTGTGAGCGGCCGGAGCGGCGAGCAGCCGGAGGTGTGAGCAGCCGACGGGACTCTTTGGTTCCGTCGGCTGCGAGGACACCCCTCGGTCAGCCGTCTCGGTCAGTTGTCCCGCGGGGGCGTGTCCGGGCCCGGCTCGTCCGTCGGGTCCGTCGGGTCCGTCGGGTCCGTCGGCGGCCGGTCCTGCGGTGCCGAGCTCGCGAAGCCGCCGAAGCCGCGCCGCACCCGGCCGCCCAGGTCCCCGGCCCCGCCGGCGAGGTCGCTGACCAGCTTCATCAGCGGGTCCTTGGAGCTCTTGACGTTGCTGGCGTAGCTCGACGCCGACTCGCGGAACGAGTCCGTGACCGAGGTGTCCTTGTCCTCGGCGCGCCGCGGGTAGTGGCCGTCCATGATCCGCTGGTAGTCCCGGGACTCGGACCACTTCTTCAGCTCGGCCGCCCGGATGGTGGTGAAGGGGTGGGAGCGCGGCAGCACGTTCAGGATCTTCAGCACCGAGTCGCGCAGGTCGCCGCCGGCCTCGTACTCCTCGGCCTGCTTCAGGAACGAGTCCACGTTCATCTCGTGCAGATGGTTGCCACCGGCGAGCTTCATCAGGCCGCGCATCGAGGCCGTGAGGTCCTGGCCGACCAGGAGGCCCGCGCGGTCCGCGGACAGCTCCGACTTGCGGAACCACTCGCGCAGCGCCGTCACGATCGCCATGATCGCGAGGTTGCCGAGCGGGATCCAGGCCACCTTGAGGGCGAGGCTGGTCAGGAACAGCAGGATGGTGCGGTAGACCGAGTGGCCGGACAGGGCGTGGCCCACCTCATGCCCGATCACCGCCCGCATCTCCTCCTCGTCGAGCAGCTCGACGAGGCCCGTGGTGACGACGATGATCGGCTCGTCCAGGCCGATGCACATGGCGTTGGGCTGCGGGTCCTGGTTGACGTACATCGGCGGGACCTTCTCCAGGTCCAGGATGTAACAGGCGTCCCGCAGCATGTCGTTGAGGTGCGCGAACTGCTGGTCGGAGACGCGCACCGAGTCGGACAGGAACAGCAGCCTCAGGCTGCGCTCGGGCAGCAGACCGCTCAGCGCCTTGAAGACCGTGTCGAAGCCGCTCAGCTTGCGCAGCGCCACCAGGGCGGAGCGGTCGGCCGGGTGCTCGTACGCACGGGAGGAGATCCCCGGGAAGCGCCTGCGTTGCCTGCTCGGCACGTTCTCGTGCCCGTTCTGCTGGTGGCCGTCGGACATGTCTTCCCCCATGTGCGTGTGTGTGGCCCTTTGCGGATCTTTGTGCGGCCCTTTGCTCCCCCGAAGCTGGGCCCAGCCTAGGCGGAGTTACCGTGGACGGGCACTACAGCGAAGGAGTTCCGCGCCATGGAGCACAACCCCCGGGCCGCCTGGCTCGCCGAGGCCGCGCGCGCCGCCGAGCAGCAGGGGGCGGGGAATTTGCTCCGGGTCGTACTGATCGTGATGGTGCTGGGCTGTGTGCTGACCGCGTGGTTCCTGCTGCGGGGGTACAAGCGGAAAGACGACTGAGGCGGGGCGAAGGTTCCCAATAGCGGAGTCGGCGTGATCGGCGTCGGACCGCCCGCTTACCATGGGCCGACGTGTTTATCCCGCCCACACCGGATAGGTCCTGCCGAAGATGAGCTTCCACAGCACCGCTGCCCAGTTGGTCACCCTTGCCGCCGAGGGCGAGGAGCACGGCGGCAACCACGAGAGCCTCGACCCGCTGGTGACCGGCGGGGCCGCCTTCGTCATCCTGATGCTTCTGCTGTGGATCACGACCCGTTTCAACCGCGACCGCTGAGCCCGGCGCGAGCCCGGCAGGAATCCGGCAGGGGCGTCCCGCACGGGCCGTCCCGGGGATCTCTCGGCCGGGGCTCTCAGGCCGGGCCGGTAGGGTCTGCACGCATGGGAGAGCAGGACATGCCTACCGGTCCGGCGAACGACACGCCGAACGGCACGGAAGCCCGCCCGGTGAGCGCCACCGGGAGAGGTCCGGGTCGCGGCGTCGGGAACCGTCCGTCGAGCGGCGCCGGCAACGGACCGTCGAACCCCGGCAAGCGCCGCCTCGGCGTCATGGGCGGGACGTTCGACCCGATCCACCACGGGCACCTCGTGGCGGCCAGCGAGGTCGCCGCGCAGTTCCACCTGGACGAGGTGGTGTTCGTCCCGACCGGCCAGCCGTGGCAGAAGAGCCACCGCACGGTCTCCCCGGCCGAGGACCGCTACTTGATGACGGTCATCGCGACCGCCGAGAACCCCCAGTTCTCGGTCAGCCGCATCGATATCGACCGCGGCGGCGCCACCTACACCGCGGACACCCTGCGTGACCTGCGCGCGCTCAACCCCGACACCGACCTCTTCTTCATCACCGGCGCCGACGCCCTCGGCCAGATCCTGACCTGGCGGGACGCGGAAGAGCTGTTCTCCCTCGCACACTTCATCGGGGTCACCCGGCCGGGCCACGTCCTGTCCGACCCCGGGCTCCCCGAGGGCGGTGTCTCGCTCGTCGAGGTCCCCGCCCTCGCCATCTCCTCCACCGACTGCCGTGCGAGAGTCGCCAAGGGCGACCCCGTCTGGTATCTGGTGCCGGACGGAGTCGTGCGCTACATCGACAAGCGCGAGCTGTACCGCGGCGAGTGAGCCGAGAGGGGCACCGGTGAACGACCGATACGACGCGGGATACGGCGGCAACCACGACGACCGGTACGAGCTCGTCGGCTACGACGAGTACGGCCGGCCGATGTACCAGCCGGCCCCGCCGCAGCAACAGCCGCAGCAGGCCCCCCAGCAGCCGTACGATCCGTACGCGCAGCAGCAGGGCTACGGCTACGACCCGTACGCCACGGGCGGGCAGCAGCCGGCCCCTCCGTACGACCCGTACGACACCGGTCGGCAGGCACCCGTGCCACCGCCCTACGACCCCTACGGCACCGGTGCCCAGCAGGCCGGCGGGCAGGCGCCCTCGTACGACCCCTACGGCCGGGAGGCCACCAGCGGTCAGCAGCCCCGCGTCGTCGAACAGACCGCCTACATCCCGCAGCAGGCCGGCCCGCCCGAGCAGACGGACATCCCTGAGCGGGACCACCGCTCCGACGCCGACGGGAACCACCCGGCCAAGGGCGAACGGGACTACCGCACCGAGCAGTTCGCCTTCGTCGAGGAGCCCGACGGCGACTCCGAAGATGTCATCGACTGGTTGAACTTCACCGAGAACCGCACCGAGCGCCGCGAGGAGGCCAAGCGCCGCGCCCGCAGCCGCCTCGTCGCCCTCGTGGTGGTGCTGGCGCTGGTCGCGGTCGGCGGCGCCGGCTACCTCTGGTATGCCGGGAAGCTGCCCGGACTGTCCTCGTCCTCGGACGCGAAGACCGGAACAGCCACCGCCGTCGGCGCCCAGAACCGTGACGTGATCGTCGTCCACCTGCACAACACCGCGCAGGGCGGCACGTCCACGGCACTGCTCGTCGACAACACCACCACCAAGCAGGGCACCACCGTCCTGCTGCCCAACTCCCTCGTCCTGACGGACGACGGCGGCACCACGACCACCCTCGCCAAGTCGGTCGAGGACGACGGCTCCTCCGGTACCCGCGACTCCCTCGACGGTGTCCTCGGAACCGACATCGAGGGCACCTGGCGCCTCGACACCCCCTACCTGCAGAACCTGGTCGACCTCGTCGGCAACATCGAGGTCGACACCAACGCCGTCGTGGCCGACCCGGACGCCAAGAAGGGCGAGGCGCCCCTGGTGAACAAGGGGAAGGGCCAGACGCTCAGCGGCAAGGCGGCCGTCGCCTACGCCACCTACCGCGCCTCCGGCGAGGCCCAGAACGCCCAGCTGGAGCGGTTCGGCCAGGTCATGCAGAGTGTGCTGCGCAAGCTGTCCTCCGACCCCACGGCGGCGACCACCACCGTGCAGACGCTGGCGCAGATCCTCGACCCGTCGCTCACCGACAAGGACCTCGGCACCTTCCTCGCCAAGCTCGCCGACCGTGCCAAGGGCGGCGACTACAAGACCGCGCTGCTGCCCGTGCAGACCGACGGCACGCTGAGCGCCGAGGCAAGCGACAGCGTCGTCAAGGACGTGCTCGGCGGCACCGCGAAGAGCCCCGACAAGGACGCGGCCGTCAGCGTCTCCGTCCAGAACGCCACCGGCGTCAAGGACAACACCGAGAAGGCCCGCGTCGTCCTCCTCAACGGCGGCTTCAGCTTCCTGGAAGGCGGCACGGCCTCCTCGGCCCAGGCCGCCTCCAAGGTCGTCTACGCCGACGCCGCCGACAAGGAGAACGCCACCGAGGTCGCCAAGACCCTGGGCCTGGCCACCAGCTCCGTCAGCAAGGGCAAGGTCTCGGGGAGCGCGAACGTCGCCGTGGTCCTCGGCCAGGACTACGAGCCGAGCTCCTCCTAGGGCCCGTCAAGAGCCTGTCCGTCGGGCCGGCCGGGGGCGGCCCCACGTGATCCACTGATCGCGTGGGGTGGCCTCGGCTGTCCGTGAGACCCTTGGTGTCAAGTGTCCGCCGACCGAAAGCCTTGTAGTGACCGCGACTGACCGCTCTCTCGAGCTCATCACCACCGCCGCCCAGGCGGCCGCCGACAAACTGGCGCACGACGTCATCGCCTACGACGTCAGCGACGTCCTGTCGATCACCGACGCCTTCCTGCTGGCCTCCGCGCCCAACGACCGTCAGGTCAAGTCGATCGTCGACGAGATCGAGGAGCGGCTCTCGAAGGAGCTCGGCGTCAAGCCGGTGCGCCGCGAGGGCGACCGCGAGGCCCGCTGGATCCTGCTCGACTACGTGGACATCGTCGTCCACGTCCAGCACAGCGAGGAGCGCGTCTTCTACGCCCTGGAACGGCTGTGGAAGGACTGCCCCGAGCTTGAGCTGCCCGCCGACGCCAAGGCGACCCGAGGCAAGGCCGAGGAGCACGCCAAGCTGCGGGCCGAGGAGGACGCCGCCGAGTTCGGGGACCCCCGGTGAGCGCCCCCGCGGGAGCCGGCCGGAAGCCGGGCCGCGGCCGCCGTGTGATCCTCTGGCGGCACGGCCAGACGTCGTGGAACGTGGAGCGCCGCTTCCAGGGCACCACGGACGTCTCCCTCACCGAGACCGGCCTGCTCCAGGCCCAGCGCGCCGCCCGGCTGCTGGCCTCCCTGGAGCCCGACGCGATCGTCGCCTCCGACCTTCAGCGGGCCGCCAACACGGCCGCCGAGCTCGCCGCGCTCACCGGCCTGGAGGTGACCCACGACGAGGGGCTGCGCGAGACCTACGCGGGCGTCTGGCAGGGGCTGACGCACGAGGAGATCATCGCCCGGCACGGCGAGGAGTACGCGGCGTGGAAGCGCGGCGAGCCGGTGCGCCGCGGCGGCGGCGAACTGGAGACCGAGGTCGCCGACCGCGCCGCCCCCGTGGTGGTGCGGCACGCCGAGAAGCTTCCCGACGACGGCACGCTCGTCGTCGTCAGCCACGGCGGCACGATCCGGACGACCATCGGACGCCTCCTCGGCCTGGAGTCCCATCACTGGGAGAGCCTCGGCGGACTCTCCAACTGCTGCTGGTCCGTCCTCGGCGAGGGGGCGCGCGGCTGGCGCCTGCTCGAGCACAACGCCGGCACCCTGCCGGAGCCGGTGCTCGGCGACGACGACTGAGCGTGGCACCAGGGCCCGCGACCCGGATTTCACTTTCCGGCAGGTCGCAGGCTAAAGTTCTTCTTGTTCGCCCCGCCGAGCGGGAAGAACGCAAGGGGCTATAGCTCAGTTGGTAGAGCGCCTGCATGGCATGCAGGAGGTCAGGAGTTCAATTCTCCTTAGCTCCACAGATCGAGAGATCGACAGTCTTGAGTTGCACTCTTGAGTTGTCAAAGATCGTGCGCTGTCGAAGATCGCTTGACGAAGATCCCGTCCCGCTGGGGCGGGATTTCTTTTATGCCCTCCTCAGAAGGGCTGTGCGCCGGGTCGTCTCCTCGTCGTCCGGCGTGTAGACCACGATCCGGCACTCCGGCATCCCGTTGATCGACAGCGACACCGACGTCATCCGCAGCTCGCCCACCTCCGCGTGCCGGAACGTCTTCACCCGCCGCCCGGGTTCTGCCACGTCGCCGCTCTCCCACAGCCGCGCGAAGAGCGGGCTCGCCGCCGACAACCTGAGTATGAAGTCCTCCCAGACCGGCTCCCCGGCATGCAGTCCGTACGCGGCGCGCAGGGTCGCCACCATCACCGGCAGCTCCGTCTCCCGGAACACCAGCGGGCAGTCCTTCTCCGGCACCGTGAACAGCGTCCACAAGGCGTTGTGCGGGCGCCCGGCCGGCATCGGATCGGAGAGGAACAGGTCGCGGTAGACGGAGTTGGCGGCCAGGATGTCGTACCGCGAGTTGTAGACCACCGCGGGGCGTGGTTCGAGGGCCTCGATGATGCCCAGGACGTCTGGTCCCACGGCCTGCGCGAGGGCCTCCGGGGCGTGTGCGTACGGCACTTCGGCGAGGTGGTACAGGTGCTCCCGCTCCGGTGGGTCGAGGCGCAGTGTGCGTGCCACGGCGTCCAGGACCTGCGCGGAGGCGTTGATCGGCCGGCCCTGCTCCAGCCATGTGTACCAGGTCACACCGACACCCGAGAGTTGGGCCACCTCCTCGCGGCGCAGGCCCGGTGTGCGACGCCGTAAGCCCGGCGGCATGCCCACGTCCGCCGGTGTCACCCGGGCCCGCCGCGTGCGCAGAAAAGTGGCCAGCTCGGGCCGGCGGCGCTGTGTCGTCCCCATCGTCACGTCCCCCATCGTCGTTGCCGCACCTGTCCCCTGCCAGGTGCTGTCGGTACCAGCATCAGCGGGCACTCGGCACCCGTACCGGAGGGACGCCAGGCTCGACGGCATGACGACAACTCCCCGGACGGGGCCAGGTCCCGCACCCGTTCCAAGTCCTGCGATCAGTAAAGCGCCCGCCACTGACAATCCGCCCCGTGCGCTGCTCGCGCTGGTCCTCGCCGCCCAGTTCATGGCGCTGCTCGACGTGTTCATCGTGAATGTGGCGGCCCCCACCATCGCCACCGAACTCCACGCGTCCGGCGCGGATGTGCAGCTGGTGATCGCCGGATACGCCATCACCTACTCCGTGCTGCTGATCACCGGCGCGCGCCTCGGCGACCGGTTCGGGCACGGCCGGGTCCACCTGGCCGGGCTCGCCCTGTTCACGGCGGCCTCGCTGGCCTGCGGTCTGGCGCAGGGCGCCACCGAACTGATCGTGTTCCGGCTGGTCCAGGGCGCCGGCTCGGCGGTGATGATCCCGCAGGTGCTCAGCCTGATCCAGCGCAACTTCACCGGCGAGGCCAGGATGAAGGCGCTCGGCGCCTACTCGGCCGTCCTCGCCGTCGGCGCCGCCGCCGGGCAGGTCCTCGGTGGAATCCTGGTCAGCGCCGACCTGTTCGGCACCGGCTGGCGGCCGGTGTTCCTGGTCAACGTGCCGGTGGGCCTCGTCCTGCTGGTCCTCGGCAGCCGCCTGCTGCTGCCCGGGGACGGCCCCGCGGCCCCGCGGCCGACGCGCGGCCTCGACCTGCCCGGCCTGGTGCTGCTCGGGGCGGCCGTGTCGCTGTTCACGGTGCCGCTGGTGCTCGGCCAGGAAGAGGACTGGCCGCTGTGGTCCTGGCTGTCGCTGGCCGCGGCCGCGATCGCGTTCGGCCTGTTCTGCGCGTACGAGTCCCGCCTGGCCCGGCGCGGCGGCGCCCCGCTGATCGCGCCCAGTGTGCTGAGCCATCCCGGCATGGGCCTCGCCGTCTTGCGGATCCTGGCGGTGATGGCCGTCAACGGCGGCTTCCTGTTCGCGCTCACCCTGCACGTCCAGGGCGGCCTCGGCTACAGCGCGCTGCGGGCCGGCCTCACCTTCGCGCCGACCGCGGTCGTCTTCGGCCTGGTCGGTCTGACCTGGCGCACCTGGCCGGCGTCCTGGCAG
Source organism: Streptomyces sp. a15 (assembly GCF_059026085.1). Taxonomy (NCBI): domain Bacteria; kingdom Bacillati; phylum Actinomycetota; class Actinomycetes; order Kitasatosporales; family Streptomycetaceae; genus Streptomyces; species Streptomyces sp. A15. The sequence goes on from NZ_JBWLKM010000068.1 coordinate 14,716, forward strand.
CGGGCCCTGACCCCGGCCGGCTTCGTGATCACCGCGCTGGCGGTCGCGGGCGTGGGCCTGGCCCTGAAGGGCGGCGACGAGGGCGGTGCGCCGCTGTACGTCGCGTACGCCGGCGTCGGTGTCGGGCTCGCGCTCGCCTTCAGCCCGACGCTCACCCGGGCGCTGGCCGCGGTGCCGGCCGAGAACGCGGCGGACGCCAGCGGTCTGCTGGCCACGGTCACCCAGCTCGGCCAGCTGACCGGCGTCGCGGTGTTCGGCACACTGTTCTTGAACCGGCTTGAGTCACTTGGGGCCTCGCAGGCGTATACCTCTGCGGAGGCGCTGTTGGCGTGCATGTTCGCGCTGGCCGGAACGGCCGCGGTGGGTGCCGTGTCCGGACTGGTACTGAGGCGTCGCTGACCGTATTGGCCCGGCCGTGGCAGAATCAAACGGCCGGAAGGGGGCGCGGCCCGACGGGAGGGAGTAGTGATGCCTGCGAGCATCCTCGCGGAGGTCGGCCACCTCCGCGAAGCAGCATCGACACGGGATACGGTCATCCGTCTCAGCTGCCCTTCCTGCGGTTCCGTCCATGTGGCCCAAGTTCTCGGTGACAACGGCGGGATCTCCTACGTGTGCACGGCCTGCGGCCACAGCTGGAGCTGATCGATGGGTGCACACAGGCGAAAGTGCGACTGGTGCGGCAGCGGTACGCCGATCGTCCGTGACATGGAACCGGTCAATCCCGAGTACCAGTACTGGTGCGAGGAGTGCGCGCGGGCGCTGATCATAAAAGGCGACCCGATCGAGACGTACCGGGAACTGGAGGGGGAGCCGATCTACGGTCGGCTCCTCGAAGAGCACTGCACGCTCAAACGGTTCTATTCGTTCGTCACGGCATGAGTGATCACCGCGAGATCGGGCATCGATCCGCGTAACCGGACAGAACGGAAACGATTTGGTGCTCCCCCCGGTGGGCCGGTAATGTTGGCGTCGCCGCCGGGGGAACCGGGCGACACGGTCGATATGCGGCTCCGCCGCATGACCGCGAGGGGCTATAGCTCAGTTGGTAGAGCGCCTGCATGGCATGCAGGAGGTCAGGAGTTCAATTCTCCTTAGCTCCACAACAGTTGAAGGCGGGTCATCCAAGAGGATGACCCGCCTTCGTCGTGTGGTCAGCGACCCAGGGCGCGGCGGCCGCGGCCCTGGGAGAGGACCGGGAGGTTGTTGCGGGTCGCGCCCTGCGAGCGCGTGTCCTCCTCGATGCGCAGGGCCAGCGCCGGGCAGCGCCGCACCGCGCGCAGCGCCTTCGCCTCCGCGTAGCGCGGCACCTGGGCCTGCGCGACGGTCGGAAAGCCGTCGGCGCCCAGTTCGAAGACCTCCGGGAGGATGTCGGCGCACAGGCCGTGGCCCCGGCACAGCGTCCAGTCGACGTAGATCTTCTGACGGCTGGGGCCGTTCTCCTCGGCCTCGCTGCCGCCGGGGATGCCCGTGAGCGTCTTGCCGCCCTCGAAGAGCGGCAGAACGCCCTCCACGGGCCTTCCGCAGCCGTTCCCGAGGACGTGCGCGGCCAGGTCGTCCGTGAACGCCTTGATCGTCGACTCCAGGAACATCGCGGACCCGTCGGGGTGCGAGCACGCACCGCGCCGCTTCACGTTCTTGGCGACCTGCTTGAGCGCCTCGAGGGCGGCCGGGCCGCCGCCGTTGATGATGTCCTCCATGCCGCGCGCGGCGGCCGGCAGACCGAGGTAGCAGGGACCGCACTGTCCCGCGCTCTCCTCGGCCAGCCACTGCGCCACGCGCAGCGACTCGCCCAGCGGACACGTCTCCTGACTGATCGGCAGGATCGCGCCGGCGCCGAGCGAACCGCCCACCGCGTCCAGGGAGTTACGCGAGACGATCGCCTCGTTGACCGTCGCCGCGTCGATCCACTTGCCGTGGTACCCGCCGGTCAGCACACCCTGCGGGACCGGCGGGGCGCCGGCCAGCTGGAGGACGTAGCGCAATGGCACGCCCGTGGGGACCTCGATGACCATGGGGCGCGCGACCGCGCCGGAGACCGTGAGCATGACGGTGCCCGGCTCGTCGTACAGGCCGGTGTTGCCGTAGCGCTCGGGGCCGATGCGGGCGGCGATCGCGAGCTGGGCGAAGGTCTCGGCGTTCGACAGCAGGGTGGGCGCCCCGCCCACGCCGGTCTGCGAGGCGCTGACCTTGCGGCCCGGCGGGATCGCGGGGCCGCCGTCGATGGAGCGGATCAGCGACGCCGCCGCTCCGGTGACCATGCGGACGGGATTGCGCTGCACGCGCGCGCGTAGAGCCGATCGGCGGCCGTTGCTGAGGCCGCGTTCGGCGAGCGCGGCCTCCATGGAGCGTTGCGTGGACTCCCGGGTGACCCCCACCACGAGCGTGCGGGCACCCAGCGCCTCCGCGACCAGCAGAGCGCCGTCCAGAATGAGGTGCGGGGCACGGTTGATGAGCACCGTGTCCTTGCGGCAGGCCGGTTCGTCCTCGCTGCCGTTGACGACGACGACCGGCCGTACGCCGCGCTTGATCGCCGACTCGGCGACGGAGCGCAGCTTCTTGTGGAAGGGGAAGCCCGCGCCGCCGCGGCCCTTCAGGTTGATGGCCTCCGAGAGCTTCGCGAGCTGCTCGCCGCCCATCGGTTCGAGCGGCCCGTGCACCTTCAGGTGCATGGGCAGGTCGAGTCTCTCGACAAGGTCGAAGCCCGACGTGAGCTGGGGAAGGCCGACCACGCGGACTTCTGGGACGTCGGGCAGGGCCTCGTTCACTTAAAGCCTCCGGAAGGCGTGTTCCAAGGTTCGCCCGAACCCGGTGCGTCGAAGTCGTAGGAAGCACCGGGCGTTGTTTCAGTGGCGGGACCGCTGTTGTACGTGTCGTCCGGGTAGTACGCGCCGTAGAGGTTGTTCGTCTCAGCGGTGTCGTACACGTCACTCGAGCCATAGCCCGAGGCGCCTGAATTGTCATAGGCCGGGATGTTGTATCCGGTGTCCTGGAGCGGGTCGTAGGCCGACGGGGGCGCCTCGCCGACCGGCGGCGGAGAGGGGATCGGCCAGCTGCCCGAGGTGCTGCCGCCGTTGTCGTAGCGCGGGATCGCCTCTGTGGGCTGCATGTCCATCGGCAGGTCCATGCGCGCGGTCTGGTCGGCCGCGTAGGGCTGCTGTTGGCGTGGTGTCGACACGGCCCGGTAGGCGGCCGCGAAGCCGTTCGCGGGCTCCGGGGACGCGGGGGCGCCCAGGGGGGCGTCGTACGGGGGTGCCGTGCCGGGCTGGGCGGCGCGCGGGCCGCGCCGGTTCTCGTAGCCCGGCAGCGCGGCGCCCTCGGCCATCCTGGCCCGGCTGGCGTCGAGCTCCTCGCGGCCCGGCCGTTCCTCGCTGGTTCCCAGGAACGCGGTGATCCTGTCGGCGACCTTGCGCTTGACCGGGCGCGGGGCCGCGCGCAGGGCGAGGGCCGCGGTGACGCCGAGCAGGGACAGGCCGTACAGGATCACGAAGATCGGCTTCGCCGTGCGGCCCGCGTACAGGCCGTGGACGAGTGCGGCGCACCAGGCCGGGTAGGCCAGCATGTGCATGGCGCGCCAGCGGGCCGCGATCGGGGCCGGGGAGGCGAAGGCGCTGCGCATGGCGCCCGTGATGCCCACGAAGATCATGAGCAGGCCGGCCAGGGAGCCGAGGCCGATCAGGCCGGCGCTTCCGGTCACGCCGAGCGAGAAGGGGATCAGCGCCGAGATCAGGCTTGTGTGATCGAGCGCGACTTTGGTGGTGATGTGCAACAGCAGGAACGCGATCGAGGCGACCGCGGTCGTCCGGTGCACCGCCTGTCCGATGATCCGTTGGCGCGTGTTCAGGAAGACCCGGTCCTGGGCGACCAGGCCCCAGATCACCGAGCAGCTGAGCGAGACGAGCGACAGGACGCCCGCGCCGAAATTGAGGAAGTCCCGGACCCTGTCACCTCCGACCAGCACGAATACGGGTATGAGGAGCAGGAAGGCAGCCGACGCCATCCCATAGGCCGACCGGCCCGTTTTGGGGAGCGAGCTGTTACTACGACGAGGGTTCATGGGGGCAACTCCGAGCAGTTTCGGGAAAGCGGTCCCGCTGCCGCACTCTAAGTGGCTCCATACCGATGGGTACGAGGTTTGAGTTATTGCGTTGTTACCAAACGACAAGGTCGTCGTTGTGATGTCCCTTAGGGGTTGTTACGCGAAGTAACCTGTGGCGTTGGTTCAGTGGTCGGCGGGTGTGATCAGTGTGCTGGACGGAATCTGGTGGACGGGTCGGTGAGGGCGGCACCCGGTGCCAAGAGGGCATACGTAAGCGCGTCGCATCGTGCTCAACGGCTGCGGTACCCTAACGCCATGCGTGCCGTACGCCTTCTGCTTAGCGAGCCGCGCTGATCAGTCCCGACCACCGGGCGAATCGGATGGTCGGAATCGGCGCGGCGTCCCCTCCTGTGCGAGGGGATTTTTCGTTTCCCGGATGTCACAGCCGCTGGCAGAGACGATCGATGGAGCTTTGAGGATCATGAGCGAGACGAACCCCGCTGCCGCCGCTGCCGTGTCGGCGGAGGCAGCGCCGCACCGCTACACGGCCGCCATGGCGGCCGACATCGAGGCACGCTGGCAGGACTTCTGGGACGCCGAGGGCACCTACGCGGCGCCGAACCCGAGCGGTGACCTGGCCGGTGATCCGGAGCTGAGCGCCAAGCCCAAGAAGTTCATCATGGACATGTTCCCGTACCCCTCCGGTGCGGGCCTGCATGTCGGCCACCCCCTGGGCTACATCGCCACCGACGTCTATGCCCGGTTCCAGCGCATGACCGGCCACAACGTCCTGCACACCCTGGGCTTCGACGCCTTCGGCCTGCCCGCCGAGCAGTACGCCGTGCAGACCGGCACGCACCCGCGGGTGTCCACCGAGGCCAACATCGAGAACATGAAGATCCAGCTGCGCCAGCTGGGCCTGGGCCACGACAACCGCCGGTCGTTCGCAACGATCGACCCGGACTACTACAAGTGGACCCAGTGGATCTTCCTGCAGATCTTCAACTCCTGGTACGACGACGAGGCCGACAAGGCCCGCCCCATCGCCGAGCTGATCGCCCAGTTCGAGACCGGTGAGCGCGCCGTACCGGGGCACACGCGCGCGTGGCACGAGCTGAGCGCCACCGAGCGCGCCGACGTCCTGGGCGAGTTCCGTCTGGCGTACGCCTCCGACGCGCCGGTCAACTGGTGCCCCGGCCTGGGCACCGTGCTGGCAAACGAGGAGGTCACCGCCGACGGCCGCTCCGAGCGCGGCAACTTCCCCGTCTTCAAGGCCAAGCTGCGCCAGTGGAACATGCGCATCACCGCCTACGCCGACCGGCTGCTGGACGACCTGGACGCGCTGGACTGGCCCGAGGCCATCAAGCTGCAGCAGCGCAACTGGATCGGCCGCTCCGAGGGCGCCCGCGTCGACTTCCCGATCGACGGCGAGCGCATCACGGTCTTCACCACCCGCCCGGACACCCTGTTCGGCGCGACCTACATGGTGCTGGCCCCCGAGCACCCGCTGGTCGAGAAGTTCACCCCGGCCGCCTGGCCCGAGGGCACCCACGACGTGTGGACCGGCGGTCACGCCACCCCCGGGGAGGCCGTCGCCGCGTACCGCCCGCAGGCAGCATCCAAGTCCGACGTGGAGCGGCAGGCCGAGGCCAAGGACAAGACCGGTGTCTTCATCGGCGCGTACGCGACCAACCCGGTCAACGGCGAGCAGATCCCGGTCTTCATCGCCGACTACGTGCTGATGGGCTACGGCACCGGCGCGATCATGGCCGTCCCGGCGGGCGACCAGCGTGACTTCGAGTTCGCGCGCGCCTTCGAGCTGCCGATCCACTGCATCGTCGAGCCGACCGACGGCCGCGGCACCGACACCTCGACCTGGGAGGACGCCTTCGCGTCGTACGACGCGAAGATCATCAACTCCTCCAGCGACGACATCTCGCTGGACGGCCTGGGTGTCGCCGACGCCAAGGCACGCATCACCGAGTGGATGGCACGCAAGGGCATCGGCGAGGGCACGGTCAACTTCCGGCTGCGGGACTGGCTGTTCAGCCGGCAGCGCTACTGGGGCGAGCCCTTCCCGATCGTGTACGACGAGGACGGCATCGCCCACGCCCTGCCCGAGTCGATGCTGCCGCTGGAGCTGCCGGAGGTCGAGGACTACTCGCCGCGCACCTTCGACCCGGACGACGCCGACACCGTGCCCGAGACCCCCCTGTCGCGCAATGAGGACTGGGTCGACGTCACCCTGGACCTGGGCGACGGACGCGGCCCCCGCCCGTACCGCCGCGAGACCAACACCATGCCCAACTGGGCCGGTTCCTGCTGGTACGAGCTGCGCTACCTGGACCCGCACAACGACCGGAAGCTGGTCGACCCGGAGATCGAGCAGTACTGGATGGGCCCGCGCGAGGGCCAGCCGCACGGCGGCGTCGACCTGTACGTCGGCGGGGCCGAGCACGCCGTACTGCACCTGCTGTACGCCCGCTTCTGGTCCAAGGTCCTGCACGACCTGGGGCACGTCTCCTCGGCGGAGCCGTTCCACAAGCTGTTCAACCAGGGCATGATCCAGGCCTACGTCTACCGTGACAGCCGTGGCATCGCGGTGCCGGCCGCCGAGGTGGAGGAGCGCGACGGCGCGTACTACTACCAGGGCGAGAAGGTCTCCCGACTGCTGGGCAAGATGGGCAAGTCCCTGAAGAACGCGGTCACTCCGGACGAGATCTGCGACGAGTACGGCGCCGACACCCTGCGCCTGTACGAGATGGCAATGGGCCCGCTGGACGTGTCCCGGCCGTGGGACACGCGCGCGGTGGTGGGTCAGTTCAGGCTGCTGCAGCGACTGTGGCGCAACGTCGTGGACGAGACGACCGGCGCGCTGTCGGTGGCCGACACGGAGCCCGACGAGGGCACACTGCGTGCCCTGCACAAGGCGATCGACGGGGTGCGCCAGGACCTGGAGGGCATGCGGTTCAACACCGCCATCGCCAAGGTCACCGAGCTGAACAACCACCTGACCAAGGCGGGCGGCGCGGTGCCGAGGTCGGTCGCCGAGCCTCTGGTGCTGCTGGTCGCGCCGCTGGCCCCGCACATCGCCGAGGAGCTGTGGCGCAGGCTGGGCCACACCGACTCGGTCGTCCACCAGGACTTCCCGGTCGCCGACCCGGCCTACGTCGTGGACGAGAGCGTGACCTGCGTCGTGCAGATCAAGGGCAAGGTCAAGGCGCGGCTGGAGGTCTCCCCATCCATCTCCGACGACGAGCTGGAGAAGGTCGCGCTGGCCGACGAGAAGGTCGTGGCGGCACTGGACGGCGCGGGGATCCGCAAGGTGATCGTGCGGGCACCGAAGCTGGTGAACATCGTTCCGGCGTAGGTACGGCGGCGTCCGGCCGCAGCTCGGGGTAGTCCCCTACGGGCAGGTTCGGGGTTCTTCAGGAACTCCGGGCCTGCCCGTAGCGTTTACCGTTGAAGAGCGGCGCGGAGCGTGCCGACGGTCGGAGGAGGAGCTGGTGGAAGCAGTGATCGCAGTTGTCGCCCTGCTTTTCGTGCTCTTTGTGGTGCTCGGCGCCTACGCCACCGTGAAGGTGGTCGGCGCCGCCAAGCGCGGAGTGGACCGCACCATCACCCAGGCCCGTCGTACGGTCGAGGACCACACCCTGCGTGCCAAGTCCTTCGCCCAGCCCGGCCCGGCGGGCGAGATCGCCCAGCTGCGGCTCAAGCTGCGCACGTCGATGCGCGCCACCCAGGAGGCCCTGCACGCGGGCGTGGCCGAGGACGAGTCCCTCAAGGAGTCCATCGGCCTCTTCGAGCGGCTCAGCGCGCACGGGCACGAACTGGACGCCGAGCTCCGGCGCCTGGAGTCCGAGCCCGACAAGTCGACGCTCGGCGAGCGGCTGCCCGGCCTGCGTGACCGCACCGAGCGGATCACTCAGTCGGCAGACTCGCTGCGCTGGGCGGCCCGCGACCGCGCCCGCCGCTTCGCTGACGACGACCTGGACTCGCTCAGCACGCAGATCGACGTCGAGGCCGGCGCCCTGCGGCACTGGACGACAGCGGAACCCGCCTCCGCCACACCCCCGCCCCCGTGGCCGGAGGCACAGGCCGCCCCCGACACCGGCACGGCCCGGCAGACCTGGCCGGAGACGCCCAAGGCACGCACCGCCGAGGAACCCACGCGGCCGGCCATCACCCCGCCGAGCCCACGCCCCACCTATCCCTGGCAGAAGAAGACCCGCCCGGAGAGCACGACTTGATCCGGACACGGACGCCCAGGTGAGAGGGGCCGGGCTGCCGCCGGGGCGCTACGCCAGGTAACCTCCAGCTCATGTCCCGCCATGTCGCGATCGTCACCGATTCAACGGCCTACCTGCCGCCGCGGACGATGGAGCGTCACGGCATCACCGCGGTGCCGCTGACCGTGGTCCTCGGCGACCGGGCGCTCGAAGAGGGCACCGAGATCTCGACCCGTTCGCTGGCCCAGGCGTTGCAGAAGCGACGTTCCGTCACCACCTCGCGGCCCAGCCCCCAGGTGTTCGCGGAGACCTACCGCAAGGTCGCCGAGGCCGGCGCCACCGGCATCGTCTCCCTGCACCTGTCCGCCGAACTCTCCGGCACCCATGACGCGGCGGTCGTGGCGGCGCGCGAGGCACCGGTTCCGGTGCGGGTGGTGGACACCGGGATGGTCGCCATGGCCCTCGGGTTCTGCGCACTCGCGGCGGCGGAGGCCGCGGAGACGGGCGGCACCGTGGACGAGGCCGTGACGGCCGCGGAGAAGCGGGCCGCGGGCACCTCCGCCTACTTCTACGTCGACACCCTCGACTATCTGCGCCGCGGCGGCCGGATCGGCGCCGCGCAGGCCCTCTTCGGTTCCGCGCTCGCGGTGAAGCCGTTGCTGCAGCTCCAGGGCGGCCGGATCGAGCCACTGGAGAAGGTGCGGACGGCGTCGAAGGCCATCGCCCGCCTCGAGGAGATCGCGGTGGACCGGGCAGGCGGCGCGCAGGTCGACATCGCCGTGCACCATCTCGCCGCCCCCGAGCGGGCGTCGGCCCTGGCGGACCGGCTGCGGGTGCGGGTGCCGGGGCTGGCCGATCTGCATGTGAGCGAGGTCGGGGCGGTGATCGGGGCGCATACGGGGCCTGGGTTGTTGGGGGTTGTGGTCTCGCCGCGTTGAGGTTGGCGGGGGAGGCGTGTGCGGGGGTGTTGGGCGTGTTTGGGGCGTCCGCGCTCGTGTGGGTGACGGAGTTATCCACAACCCGGCGGTAATCCCCGGGAATTGACCAAGATCATCGCGGAAGTGTCGAGGTGGCCGATCCTCGGCGCATGGCACTTCGATCACGCTCACACACAGCGAACGCAACCAGTGGCCCGGGCCGCGGCCCCGCCTCCGACGGGCGCACTCGCCATCGCCGGCGCCCCACCCATGGCCGTGCCCGGCACGCCTCCGCGGACGAACTCCGGCGACGGGCGGAGGCGTTGTTCGCCGAACGCGCGGGAGAGTGGCGGGAGTCGGGGAAGGGGCCGCCGGGCGGGGGAGCGCGGGCTGCGGAGGGCGGTGACGGGCGAGCGGGGGCGAGCCCGGATGCGTCGGGTGCCGGCGTGGTTGTAGGTCGGGTTGACGGTGAGGGTCTCGGCGGTCGTGTGGCATCGCGTGTTGTTACGGCTGCGGGAGTCGAGGCTGAGCCGGACCGCATGGGGCCCGCGGGTTCCGGGGGCGCGGAGGATGCGGACGTTGGCTTGACCGGTGGGCTGGGCGGGTCGGTCCGGCCGGTTGGGCCGACGGGGCTGGTCGGGACTGTTGGGCCAGTCGGGGCAGCTGGATCAGTTGGATCAGTCGAGGTCGGGTTGGCTGGGAGGGGCGAGTCGGTCGGGTCGGTCGGGTCGGCTGGGTCGGAAAGACTGGTCGGGGTTGCTGGGCCGGTCGGGCCAGTCGGGGTCGGGTTGGCTGGGAGGGGCGAGTCTGTTGGGTCGGTCGGGTCGGCTGGGTCGGACGGACTGGTCGGGGTTGCTGCGTCAGTCGGGCCGGTCGGGGTCCGGTCGGCTGAGAGGGCCGAGTTTGTTGGGTCGGCCGGATCGGCTGGGTCGGACGGGCTGGTCGGGTCGGGGGAGACAGTCAGGACCGGTGTGACGGGCCTCGAGGTGGGGCTCGGTTCGGTCGGGCGGCGGGGGTGGGCCGGGTTTGCTCTGCGGGAGCGGATGCCGGTGTGGGTGCAGACGAGGTGTGGTCTGGAGCGGCGGAGCGTCCTGGCGCTCTCTGTGGTGCTCGTCGTCGCCGCGGTTTTCGCCCTGCAGCACTTCTGGGCGGGCCGCACCGAGGCCGTCCGAGCGCCCGAGGTGGTGCGCGCGGCCGCTCCGTACGAGGAGGGGCAGCAGAGCGGCGAGCCCGCAGAGCCACCGGCTGCCTCGGCCGGGGCGCCGAACGCCGTGAGGACGGCCGGGGTCGAGATCGTCGTGGACGTCAGCGGCAAGGTTCGTGAACCGGGTATCCATCGCCTGCCGGCCGGTTCGCGGGTCGCCGACGCGTTGCGCGCGGCCGGTGGGGTGCGGCCCGGTACGAACACCGACGGTCTCAACCGCGCCCGGTTCCTCGTGGACGGAGAACAGGTGATCGTCGGCGGTCCTGCCGGCGCCTCGATGCCGGGCTCGGTCACTACGGGGGGCACGGGCCTGGGCGGTGGCCCGGCCGGCTCGGTGGCGGGAGCGGCACCGGCTGCTCCTGTCTCCCTCAACACCGCCACCGTCGACCAGCTCGACACGCTGCCGGGCGTCGGCCCCGTGCTGGCGCAGCACATCGTCGACTACCGCACCCAGCACGGCGGCTTCCGCTCCGTGGACGAGCTGCGTGAGGTCAACGGCATCGGCGACCGCCGCTTTGCCGACCTGCGGAATCTGGTACGGCCATGAGGCACACGCCCGATGTGCCGCCCGAGGACGACACCCTCGGCCCTGGCTCCGATCACGACCCCGGCCCTGATCCCGATCCTGGCCCCAGCTCCCCCCTCGCCGTTCACGAGGCCTCCGGCAGACGGCTCGGCGATCCTCACCCGCGGCAGGAAGGACCGACGGATCTACGTCTCGTACCGCCCGCGCTCGCGGCCTGGGCGACGGCCGCGTTGATGCTGGACGCCTCACCGCGGTGGGTCACCGGCCTTGCGGCCGTGTGTCTCGCCGTGGCAGGTGTACTCCTCGTGTCCTTGTGGGCGCGTGTTTGGACCGTGCGCGTCACCTGGCCGCGGGCCTCCGCTGCCGCCGTGCTGTTGTGTGTCGGGGCGGCCGCCGTGTCGGCCGGGCTTCATGGGGCCGATCTGCGGCGGGGGCCGGTGCCTGAGTTGGCACGGGAGTACGCGACCGTGACCGCCGAGGTCGAGGTGACCTCGGATCCGCGGCTCACCCGGCCCCGGATCAGGGGCAACCACGCGGCGCCGGTCTCCGTACTGATCAACGCCGAGGTGCGGCGCGTGGAGGCGGTGCGCGGGGCGCTGGTGGCGACGCGAACGCCGGTGTTGCTGATCGTCGACGTGGGTTCGGGGGTCGGCCGAGCTGTCGTCGGTGCGTCGGGGGCGCGGCTCTCCGGGGCGCCGCTCGACGGCACGTCGGCCGGATCGCGGCCCGATGGCAAGGGGGCGCAGGCTTCCCCGGACGGGCTGGGCCGGTCGCCCTGGCTAGGGCTGTTGCCGTCCACGCGGCTGCGGGTGACCGCGCGGCTGGCGCCCGCCGCAGTGAGCGGCGACCGGTTCGCGGCGGTGCTGCGGGTGCGGGGTCGGGCCGCGCCGGAGGTGGTGGAGGAGCCGTCGGCGGCGCAGCGGTTCGCGGGCCGGCTGCGCGCGGGGCTGCGGGAGGCCACAGACGGGCTGTCGGCGGACGCGCGGGCCCTGCTGCCCGGGTTGGTCGTCGGGGACACCGCACGGATCACTCCGGAACTGGACGAGGCCTTCAAGGAGACCGACCTCGCGCACACCCTGGCCGTGTCCGGGAGCAACCTCACGATCATCCTCGCCCTGCTCATCGGCCCGCCCGGTCTGGCCCAGCTCGCAGAGCGCCGCGGACTCGCGCCCCGCCTGGGCATCTCGCTCCGGACGACCGCGCTGCTCGGCGGGGTGCTCACCCTTGCGTTCGTCGTCGTGTGCCGGCCGGACCCGAGCGTGCTGCGGGCCGCGGCCTGTGGAGCCGTCGCGCTGCTCGCGCTCGCGACCGGGCGGCGAAGGTCACTGATCCCGGCGCTGGCGACGGCCGTTCTGCTGCTGGTGCTGTACGACCCGTGGCTGGCCAGGAGTTACGGCTTCCTCCTCTCCGTCCTGGCAACCGGTGCCCTGCTCACACTGGCGCCGCGCTGGAGCCTCGTGCTGCGACGGCGCCGGGTGCCGCCGCGACTGGCCGAGGCGCTGGCGGCCGCGGCTGCCGCGCAGGCCTTGTGCGCGCCGGTCGTCGCGGTGCTGTCGGCGCGGGTGAGTCTGGTGGCGGTGCCGTGCAACCTCCTTGTGGAGTTCGCCGTGGCACCGGCCACGGTGCTGGGCTTCGCGGCGCTGGCGACGGCACCCGTGGTGATGCCGGTGGCCAAGGGGCTGGCCTGGTGCGCTAGTTGGCCCGCCGAGTGGATCGCGGAGATCGCGCGTACCGGGGCGTCGCTGCCCGGTGCGGGAGTGGACTGGCCGGACACCTGGGCCGGGGCGGCGCTGCTTCTCCTCGTCACCGTGGTCGTCCTGCTCGTCGGCCGGCGGCTGCTGGGACATCCCTGGTTGTGCGCTGCCTGCGGGCTGCTGGCTCTGCTGGCGGTCGTGCAGCCGCCGCCGCTGACCAGGGTGATCACGGGCTGGCCGCCACCGGGATGGCGGATGGCGATGTGCGACGTGGGGCAGGGCGACGCGACGGTGCTCGCGGCGGGCGAGGGCACGGGTGTGGTCGTGGACGCGGGGCCCGATCCGGCGCTCGTCGACCACTGCCTGCGCACGCTCGGCATCACCAGGATCCCGCTGGTCGTGCTGACCCACTTCCACGCCGACCATGTGGCGGGGCTGCCCGGAGTGCTGCGCGGGCGGTCGGTCGGGGCGATCGAGACGACGGGCTACGAAGAGCCGGTGGACCAGGCGGAGTTCGTACGGAGGGAGGCGGCGGCGCGGCGCATTCCCGTGACGCGTGGCATGGCCGGTGAGCAGCGGCGTACCGGGGCACTGTCCTGGGAGGTGCTGTGGCCGCCGCCGCGCCCGGCACCGGAGCCGGAGGGGCCGAACGACGCGAGTGTCGCCTTGCTTGTCAGGTCGGCCGGGCTGCGGTTCCTGCTGCTCGGGGATCTCGAACCACCGGCGCAGCAGGCGCTGTTGAGGTCGCCTGCGGGTGCGCGGCTGGGCGGGGTGGATGTGCTCAAGGTCGCCCACCACGGCTCGGCCTACCAGGACCCGGAGCTGATACGCCGGGTGGCGCCGCGGCTGGCGCTCATTTCTTGCGGCGCCGACAACCCGTATGGGCACCCGGCTCCGAGTACGGTCGCCGCGCTGCGGGCCGGAGGTGCGGTGGTGCTGCGGACCGACCAGGACGGGGCGCTCGCGGTCGCCGGTACGGGCGGCGGTATGAGCGGCCGTATGGGCGGCGGGGAACTTTGGGTGGGGCGAGACTGAGCCATGGATTCCACACAGGTCGATGCCTATCTCCGCCGTCTGGGGGTCGAGCCGTCCGAGTGGCTCACCGGTACCGGCGGCGCCCCGAGCGCCACCCTCGACATGCTGCGCGATCTGCATCTGCGTCACCTGCGGACCGTGCCCTTCGAGAACCTGTCGATCCACCTCGGGGAGGAGATCGTGCTCGAGGAGGAACGGCTGCTGGACAAGGTGGTGGGCTCGCGGCGAGGAGGGTTCTGTTACGAACTCAACGGCGCGTTCGGGGCGTTGCTCACCGCGCTCGGATTCGACGTCACGCTGCTCGCGGGGCGGGTGTACGGGGAGGAGGGGCGGCTCGGGATTCCGTACGACCATCTCGCGCTGCGGGTGCGGACGCTGGACGGGGGTGAGTGGCTGGCCGACGTCGGGTTCGGGGCGCACAGTCACTATCCGCTGGCGTTCAGGGAGCGGGGGGAACAGAAGGATCCCGGCGGCACGTTCCGGATCGCCGAGGCGGGACCGGAGGCGGGACCGGAGGCGGCCGGGGCGGGGGTGGCGGGGGCGGCCGACCTGGACGTCGTCGTGAACGGCAGGCCTCAGTACCGCCTGGAGCTGCGGCCGCGGGTGCTCGGTGACTTCGTGGCCGGGGCCTGGTGGCACTGCACCTCGCCGGTCTCGCACTTCACGCAGTCGCTGGTCTGCTCGCGGGTGACGGAGGACGGAGGACGGATCACACTCAGTGGCCGCACCTTCAAGGCGACGGCTGCCGACGGGACGCGGGAGGAGCGCGAGCTGGACTCGGAAGAGGAGGTGCTGGCGGTGTACCGGGAGCGGTTCGGGATCGAGCTCGACAGTGTGCCGACTGTGCGAGATCCCCACCCGCACGGCTGATTCGGACCACATGAGGCCACACGTGGTCACCACACGAGGCCACTCGGGGCGACTCGGGGCCACTCGTGTTTTGGAGCCGGTTTTAGATCCGGCACATGTGCTGGTTTCCCATGATGTGGCCTTGTGTTGCCTCGAAAGCCTCATCAGTGGTCGAATGCGTCTTCGGCAGCAGTGATGTCGAGGCGTGCAGGGGTGTCGAAGATGATCGGTCGCTGGCTGGGAAGCCGAACGAACCGGACGCAGCGGACGAGTCCCCTGGCGGCGGTGCGCACCCCGCCGAGCGCCGGGGTGCTCAGCTGCCGGGTACTCGACCCGGTCAACGAGCCGGTGGTCCACGCCGAGTTCGCGGTCACCGACGTCGCGGGCCGCAAGGTGGCCGTCGGGGGTATGGATCCCTTCGGGTCGTTCGTGACGACGGTGCCGGCGGGTGAGTACCGGCTCGCGGTCTCGGCCGAGGGATACACGCCGTACCGGGCGACCGCCGTGGTCGGGGAGAACGCGCTCGCCTCGCTCGGTGACGTGACCCTCCAGGTGGCTCGGCCGCCCGAGCTGCCGTCGCCGGGGGACTGGGAGATCGAGCCGACGCATTCCTCGATCGC
Organism: Streptomyces sp. a15; assembly: GCF_059026085.1. Taxonomy (NCBI): domain Bacteria; kingdom Bacillati; phylum Actinomycetota; class Actinomycetes; order Kitasatosporales; family Streptomycetaceae; genus Streptomyces; species Streptomyces sp. A15. The sequence continues at coordinate 29,826 of NZ_JBWLKM010000068.1, forward strand.
CTTCACCGCGCGGCACATCGGGCTGGCCCGGATCCACGGGCGGTTCAACTCCTTCGCGGGGGTCATACGGATCGCCGACCAGATGGATCACTCGGCGATGCATGTGGTGATCGACGCGGCGTCCATCGACACGAACGTCAGGATGCGCGACGACCATCTGCGGTCGGACGACTTCCTCGACGTACAGCGCTTCCCGACGCTGGAGTTCTACAGCGAGCGGTTCGTGCACAAGGGCGGCAACCGGTGGGCGATCACGGGCGCACTGTCGCTGCACGGGGTGACGCGTACGGTCACCCTCGACACGGAGTACCTCGGGCTCGGCAACGGCATGGAGGGCGAGGTGCGGGCGGCCTGCCGGGCCACGACCGAGTTGCGCCGGGACGACTTCACGGTGAGCTGGCAGACGATGCTGGCGCGCGGGATCGCGGTCGTCGGGCCCAGCATCCGGATCGACCTCGACGTACAGGTCGTGCGCAAGGGGTGAGCCGGTCGCCCGGGGTGGGGTACCGGACAATGGCTTCGTGAGTGATGTGAGACATGTGCTGGTGCTGCCCGACCGTGATGCCGCGGAAGAGGTGGCCCAGGCGCTCGGGGACCGGTTCGGGGTCGACGAGGAACCGCGGCTGGTACGGGACGCGCTGGCCGGTGAGGACGATGCCGAGGACGCCCAGTGGCTCGTCGTGCTGCGGGACGAGGCGGAGCGGCTGGATCCGCGGGAGCTGGACGAGTTCGCAGGCGAGTGGGATGGGTGGCGGGAGGAGCCGTAGCCGGGCCGGCCGCTGGTGATGCCGTCCGAGCCCAGCACCGGCACCCGTTGTCAGTGGCGCGTGCCATGCTTGGCGCAATGTCCAGGAAGACTGCGAATGACGACCCTCTCGCCCCGGTGACTCTTGCCGTGGGCCAGGAGGACCTCCTGCTCGACCGTGCCGTGCGGGACGTGGTGGCCGCCGCCCGGGCCTCCGACGCCGACACGGACGTACGGGACCTGACCTCGGACCAGTTGCAGCCCGGGACGCTCGCCGAGTTGACCAGCCCGTCGCTCTTCGCGGAGCGCAAGGTCGTCGTCGTGCGCAATGCGCAGGATCTGTCGGCGGACACGGTCAAGGACGTGAAGGCGTATCTCGGGGCGCCCGCCGAGGAGATCACGCTCGTGCTGCTGCACGCGGGTGGGGCCAAGGGCAAGGCGCTCCTGGATGCCGCGCGCAAGGCGGGGGCCCGGGAGGTGGCGTGCCCGAAGATGACGAAGCCGGCGGACCGGCTGGCGTTCGTGCGGGGCGAGTTCCGGGCGACCGGGCGGTCCGCGACGCCCGAGGCCTGTCAGGCGCTCGTGGACTCGATCGGCAGTGACCTGCGGGAGCTGGCGTCCGCCGTGTCCCAGCTGGTCGCCGATGTCGAGGGGACCATCGACGAGGCCGTCGTCGGGCGGTACTACACCGGGCGGGCCGAGGCATCGAGCTTCACCGTCGCCGACCGGGCGGTGGAGGGGCGGGCCGCCGAGGCGCTGGAGGCGCTCCGGTGGTCGCTGGCGACGGGGGTCGCGCCGGTGCTGATCACCAGCGCGCTGGCGCAGGGCGTACGGGCCATCGGCAAGCTGTCCTCCGCGCGAGGGGGACGTCCGGCCGACCTCGCGCGCGAGCTGGGCATGCCGCCCTGGAAGATCGACCGGGTACGGCAGCAGATGCGGGGCTGGACGCCGGACGGGGTGGCCTACGCGCTGCGGGCCGTGGCCGAGGCCGACGCCGGCGTGAAGGGCGGCGGGGACGATCCCGAGTACGCCCTGGAGAAGGCGGTCGTGGCGATCGCGCGGGCGGCGCGGTCCAGGGGACGGGTGTGATCCAGTAGCCCTTCCCGCTGCGGGGAGGAGAATCGGACGTATCAGCCTTAATCGCCGAACAAGGAAAGGTGGCGGTCGGCATGGCTGAACACCCGCACGCAGCACTCGTCCGCAAGGGATACGAAGCGTTCCTGAGCGGTGACATGGACGGCTTGCGTGGGTTGATGACGGCGGACTGCAAGCACCATGTGCCCGGAAGCCACCAGCTCTCGGGGGACTACAAGGGCCAGGACGCGATCATCGAGATGTACGGCCGGCTCTTCGAGGAGACCGGCGGGACGGTAGACGCCGAACTGCGCAACGTTCTCGTCGACGGCCGGGGGCATGCGGTCTCCGTGCACCACTTCACGGCCGAGCGCAAGGGCAAGCGCCTCGAGGAGGACGCCGCGATCGTTTTCCGGATCGTCGGGGACAAGTTCACCGATCTCGAAGAGTGCACCGACGATATCGACAAGATCAACGAGTTCTGGGCCTGACAGCGTCCGCGAACAAGCCGAAGGCCCCGCCACCCGCCCTGGGGAAGGGCAGGCGGCGGGGCCTTCGGTTCGAAGAAGGTGAGTCCGTACCCGCGTGGCGAACGCAGGCCGCGTACAGACTCGGGGTGCCGGTCGGGGGCGGATGAGAGAGGGCCCGCCCTGGGTCCTTCCAGCGGTCAGATCAAAGAACGAGTTCAGCCCTTGAGGGTCGTGACCTTCGACGCCAGCGCCGACTTCTTGTTGGCGGCCTGGTTCTTGTGGATGACGCCCTTGGAGACGGCCTTGTCGAGCTGACGCGCAGCCGCGCGCTGGTACTCGGTGGCCTTCTCGACGTCACCCGCGGCAGCGGCCTCGCGGGCCTTGCGGATCGCGGTCTTCAGGGAGGACTTGACGGCCTTGTTGCGCAGCCGGGCCTTCTCGTTGGTCTTGATCCGCTTGATCTGGGACTTGATGTTCGCCACGAATGAGCCTCTACAGGTTCAGGCACGGGGCCGCACGGGTCCTGTGCCGATGTTTTGTACCGATGATTTCCAGAAGTCGTGTCTCGTGCTGAGAGGGCAGGAGACACAGCCACCCAGACTACCAGCGGGCTGCCGAGTGGCCCAAACCGGTCGCCGGTCCCCGCCCGTGGGACCATGGAGGCTACGTATCGATCCGACCCGAGACCGCAGACACTGCGGACGCCTCAAGAATCAGGACCCTGCGTGCCCGCGATCCCCAGCCATGTGCCCGAGCCGAGCCGTACCGACCCGGCACTGCTCCGCAACTTTTGCATCATCGCGCACATCGACCACGGCAAGTCCACGCTCGCCGACCGGATGCTCCAGCTGACCGGTGTGGTGGAGCAACGGCAGATGCGTGCTCAGTACCTCGACCGCATGGACATCGAGCGTGAGCGCGGAATCACGATCAAGTCACAGGCCGTGCGTCTGCCGTGGGCTCCCACCCATGACAAGACCAACACGCACATCCTCAACATGATCGACACCCCGGGGCACGTCGACTTCACCTACGAGGTCTCGCGGTCGCTCGCGGCCTGCGAGGGGACCGTGCTCCTCGTCGACGCCGCCCAGGGCATCGAGGCCCAGACCCTCGCCAACCTCTACCTGGCGATGGAGAACGACCTCAAGATCATCCCCGTACTGAACAAGATCGACCTGCCGGCCGCGCAGCCGGAGAAGTTCTCCGAGGAGCTTGCCAACCTCATCGGCTGCGACCCCGATGACGTGCTCAAGGTCTCGGCGAAGACCGGCATCGGCGTGGACGCGCTCCTGGACCGGGTGGTCCGCGACGTGCCGGCCCCGGTCGGCGTCAAGGACGCCCCGGCCCGCGCGATGATCTTCGACTCGGTCTACGACTCCTACCGGGGCGTGGTCACGTACGTCCGTGTCATCGACGGCCAGCTCAACAAGCGCGAGCGCATCAAGATGATGTCGACCGGCGCCACCCACGAGCTCCTCGAGATCGGCGTCTCGTCCCCCGAGATGACGCCGGCCGACGGCATCGGCGTCGGCGAGGTGGGCTACATCATCACCGGCGTGAAGGACGTCCGTCAGTCCAAGGTCGGTGACACCATCACCAGCAAGGACAAGGGCGCCACCGAGGCCCTCGGCGGGTACAAGGACCCCAAGCCGATGGTCTTCTCCGGCCTCTATCCGCTGGACGGCTCGGACTACCCGGACCTGCGCGAGGCCCTGGACAAGCTGCAGCTCAACGACGCCGCCCTGGTCTACGAGCCGGAGACCTCCGCGGCCCTCGGCTTCGGCTTCCGCGTCGGCTTCCTCGGCCTGCTGCACCTCGACGTCATCCGTGAGCGCCTGGAGCGCGAGTTCAACCTCGAACTCATCGCCACCGCGCCGAACGTGGTCTACCGCGTGATCATGGAGGACGGGAAGGAGCACACGGTCACCAACCCGAGCGAGTTCCCCGAGGGCAAGATCGACAAGGTCTTCGAGCCGGTCGTCCGGGCCACGATCCTCGCGCCCAGCGAGTTCATCGGCTCGATCATGGAGCTGTGCCAGACCCGCCGCGGCACCCTCCTGGGCATGGACTACCTCTCCGAGGACCGCGTCGAGATCCGCTACACGCTCCCCCTCGCCGAGATCGTCTTCGACTTCTTCGACCAGCTGAAGTCCAAGACCCGCGGCTACGCCTCCCTGGACTACGAGCCCACCGGCGAGCAGGATGCCCAACTGGTGAAGGTCGACATCCTGCTCCACGGCGACCGCGTCGACGCCTTCTCCGCCGTCACCCACAGGGACGCGGCTTACGCGTACGGCGTCCGGCTCGTCGCCAAGCTGCGCGAGCTGATCCCGCGCCAGGCCTTCGAGATCCCCATCCAGGCCGCCATCGGCTCCCGGGTCATCGCCCGCGAGACCATCCGCGCCATCCGCAAGGACGTCCTCGCCAAGTGCTACGGCGGTGACATCTCCCGCAAGCGGAAGCTGCTGGAGAAGCAGAAGGAGGGCAAGAAGCGGATGAAGATGGTGGGCTCTGTGGAGGTTCCGCAGGAGGCCTTCATCGCCGTGCTGTCCAGCGACGAGAACGCGGGATCCGGCAAGGGCAAGAAGTAGCCGACGTTTACGGCGAAAATAGGGGCTCACCGCGTGTCGGCGCGGTGAGCCCCTACGCGTAAGTAGCGTCGCTCTCTGTATGAAATGACAGGCCGCCGCCTCTTACGCACCGGCCGGTCGCGCTTTACTCTGATCCCTGCTCGGTAGTTACTCGTGAGTTAAACAACAGCCGCAATGAGCCAGCCGCACAGCCGCGGGCCCCGGAGGATGTCGTGAGCGACACACAGACACTGATCGAGAACCGTCCGCCGACCGTGGCGGCCCTCTTCCTGGAGCGCGTGGCGGCCACACCGGACGCCGAGGCATACCGGTATCCGGTGCCTCCGGCCTCCGGTCAGGGCCCGGACGACTGGAAGTCGCTGAGCTGGGGGCAGACCGCCGAGCGGGTGTACTCCATCGCCGCCGGTCTGATCGAGCTCGGCGTGCAGCCGGAGCAGCGGGTCGCCCTCTCCTCCTCGACGCGGGTCGAGTGGATCCTCGCGGATCTGGGCATCCTGTGCGCGGGCGCCGCCACGACCACCATCTATCCGCAGACCAACGCCGAGGAGTCCGCGTTCATCCTCTCGGACTCCGGCAGCAAGGTCCTGTTCGCGGAGAACGCCGAGCAGCTCGCCAAGGCGGAAGAGAAGCGCGCCGAGCTGGCCGACCTCACCCATGTCGTGGTGATCGACCCGGCCGGCGTCGAGACGGGCGACTGGGTGCTCACGCTCACCGAACTGGAGCAGCGCGGCGCCGCGTACCTGGAGAAGCACCCCGACCTGATCAAGGAGAAGGTCGGCGCGATCACCAAGGACCAGCTCGCCACCCTCATCTACACCTCCGGCACCACCGGCCGCCCCAAGGGCGTGCGCCTGCCGCACGACAACTGGGCGTACATGGCGAAGGCGATCGCCGCGACCGGGCTGGTCAGCGCCGAGGACGTGCAGTACCTGTGGCTGCCGCTCGCGCACGTCTTCGGCAAGGTGCTCACCTCCGGCCAGATCGAGGTCGGGCACGTCACCGCCGTCGACGGCCGCGTCGACAAGATCATCGAGAATCTGCCGGTCGTCCAGCCGACGTACATGGCGGCGGTCCCGCGCATCTTCGAGAAGGTCTACAACGGGATCGCCGCGAAGGCCCGTGCGGCCGGCGGCGCCAAGTACAAGATCTTCCAGTGGGCCGCCGAGGTCGCCCGCGAGTACGCCAAGGTCGCGCAGGACAACTTCCGGCGCACCGGCACGGCGTCCGTCCCCTTCGGGCTGGGGGCGAAGCACAAGGTCGCGGACGCGCTCGTCTATGCCAAGATCCGTGAGGCGTTCGGCGGCAACCTGCGGGCGTGCGTCTCCGGCTCGGCCGCGCTCTCGCCCGAGATCGGCTACTTCTTCTCCGGCGCCGGCGTCCACATCCTCGAGGGCTACGGCCTCACGGAGTCGTCGGCCGCATCCTTCGTGAACCCCGGCGAGGCGTACCGCACCGGCACGGTCGGCAAGCCGCTGCCCGGCACGGAGGTGCGGATCGCGGACGACGGCGAGATCCTGCTGCGTGGTCCCGGCATCATGGAGGGCTACCACGGCCTGCCCGAGAAGACCGCCGAGGTCCTCGAGGCGGACGGCTGGTTCCACACCGGTGACATCGGTGAGCTGTCGCCCGACGGGTACCTGCGGATCACCGACCGCAAGAAGGACCTCATCAAGACGTCCGGCGGCAAGTACATCGCGCCCGCCGAGGTCGAGGGGCAGTTCAAGGCCGTGTGCCCGTACGTGTCCAACATCCTGGTCCACGGGGCCGACCGGAACTTCTGCACGGCGCTGATCGCCTTGGACGAGGTCTCGATTATGGACTGGGCCAAGGAGAACGGGCTGGAGGGCAAGTCGTACGCGGAGGTCGTGGCCGCGCCGGTGACCGTCTCGATGGTCGAGGGGTATGTGGCGCAGCTCAACGAGGGGTTGCAGCGGTGGCAGACCATCAAGAAGTTCCGGTTGCTGCCGAGGGATCTTGATGTCGAGCACGGTGAGATCACGCCGAGTCTGAAGCTGAAGCGGCCGGTTGTGGAGCGGGAGTACAAGCACCTCATCGATGAGATGTACGCGGGGTCGCGGGAGGCGTAGCGCGGGAGCGGAGGGGTGGCGGGGACTGCTTGGCGGCTGCGGGTGGTTCGTGGCTTGCCGCGCCCACGCGGCGGAGCCGCAAAGCGACACAGTCCCGCGCCCCTAAAAGAGGTCAGGTCACGCCCCCTTTGGCTACCAGTTGCCGTAGCTCCCTCACCTGGGCGCGCAGCGCCGGTATGTCCGGAGGGTCGTCCCCCGCCAGCTGGGCCTCCAAGGCAGCCAGGCCCGCGCCCACCTCGCCGTAACTGCCCTGTTCCCGCCTCAGCAGCCGCTCCAACTGCTGGTTCTTGCGGTGCAGGTCCAGGAACACCGTGACCTTGGCGCGGAGGACCCATGGGTCGAACGGCTTGGTCAGGTAGTCGGCCGCTCCGGTGGCGTAGCCGCGGAAGGCGTAGCCGGAGTCGTCCTCCGCGCCGGTCAGAAAGATGATCGGGACGTCCTTGGTCTGGTCGAGGCGCTTGATGTTGGCGGCGGTCTCGAAACCGTCCATGCCCGGCATGCGTACGTCGAGGAGGACGAGAGCGAACCGCTGTCGCAGGAGTGCCTTCATCGCTTCCTCGCCGGAACGGGCGCGGACGAGCGGTTCGTTGAGGGATCCCAGGACGGCCTCGAGTGCGATCAGGTTGTCCTCCATGTCGTCGACGAGGAGGATGCCGGCACTCTGGTCGGTCGTTGCCGCAGCGCTCATGTGACTGGCCTCATTCAGTCGTCGGCCGGCGGAACCACAGCCTCCTCGACCTCGGCGTGCTCGTCGTCGGCCGCGCTCTCGGGGTCCAGGAGTGCGCAGACGACGGTCAGCAGCTGGTCGACGTCCACCGGCTTCGGTACGTAGTCGTTGGCGCCCCGCGCGATGGACTTCTCGCGGTCTCCCGGCATCGCCTTCGCGGTGAGCGCGACGATGGGCAGGCCCGTCCAGCGGGGGGCGCGGCGGATGGCGGAGATGGTCTCGTAGCCGTCCATCTCCGGCATCATGATGTCCATCAGGACGAGTTCGACGTCCGGGTTGCGTTCCAGCGTCTCGATGCCCTCGCGGCCGTTCTCCGCATAGAGGACGGGCATGCCGACGCGGCCCAGGACATGGGTGAGGGCGAAGACGTTGCGGATGTCGTCGTCGATGATCAACACCCGGCGTCCGGCCAGGACCTGGCCCGCATGCCCCGATGTCCAGGCCTCCAGCTTGGTGGGCGCGGGCCAGGAGTCGTCCGCCTCGGGGGCGGTGGGGTAGAGCTCGGCCGACAGCTCGTCCGACACCGCCAGGGGGCGGTCCTCGGGGGTCGGGCCGGTCGCCGAGTGGCCGGGGCTGACGACGGGGACGTACAGCGTGAAGGTGGACCCCTTGCCCGGCTCGCTCTCGGCGACGATACGGCCGCCCAGCAGGCCGGCGATCTCACGGCTGATGGACAGACCCAGGCCGGTGCCGCCGTACTTGCGGTTGGTCGTGCCGTCGGCCTGCTGGAACGCCTCGAAGATCACCGGGAGTTTCTCGGGGGCGATGCCGATGCCGGTGTCGGAGACCGCGAAGGCGACCACCTCGTCGCTGCCCTGGACGTAGTGGTGCTCGGGGTCCTTCGCGCGGGTCACGCGCAGCTCGACCCGGCCCGTGGCGGTGAACTTGATCGCGTTGGAGAGCAGGTTGCGCAGGATCTGCTGGAGGCGCTGCTCGTCCGAGTACATCTCGCGCGGCACGTCCTCGCCGACCGTCACCTCGAACGCGAGCCCCCGGTCCAGGGTGAGCGGGCGGAAGGTGGCGTGGACGTAGTCGAGCAGCTTGATCAACGGCAGCCTCTTCGGGCGTACGTCCATCCTGCCCGCCTCGATCTTCGACAGGTCGAGGATGTCGTTGATCAGCTGCAGGAGGTCCGAGCCGGAACGGTGGATCGTCGTCGCGAACTGGACTTCCTGGTCGGAGAGACGGCCGTCCGGGTTGTCCGACAGCAGCCGGGCCAGGATCAGCAGGGAGTTCAGCGGGGTGCGCAGTTCGTGGGACATGTTCGCCAGGAACTCCGACTTGTACTGGGAGGAGGTGGCCAACAGGGCGGCCTTCTCCTCCAGTTCGGCGTTCGAACGCTGCAACTCGGCCTGCTGCTTCTGGAGTTCGTCGGAGCGTTCCTGGAGCTGCATGGCCAGGCGCTGGGACTCGCCGAGCAGGGACTCCGTGCGGGAGTTGGCGATGATGGTGTTGATGGCGACGCCGATGGTGTTCACGAACTGGTCGAAGAAGGCCAGGTGGACGTCGGAGAAGCGGGAGAAGGACGCCAGCTCGATCACGCCGAGGAGCTTGTCCTCGAAGAGGATCGGGATGATGACGACGCTCGCCGGGGCCGCCTCGCCGAGACCACTGTTGATCTTGATGTAGTCCGGCGGGGCCTCCTCCACCAGGATCCGCTTCTTCTCGCGCGCGGCCTGGCGGACGAGACCGTGCACCGGCATGCTGCCGGTGTCGACGGTCGCGCTCTGCGCCGAGCCGTACCCGGCGATGAACGCGAGCCCCTTCGCCGGAACGGCCGTGTGGAGAGAGGTGCCGTCCTCGTCCGGGTCGGCCAGGAAGAACGCGCCGTACTGCGCGTTCACCAGCGGGGTCAGCTCGCGCAGGATCAGGTCGGCGACCTCCATCAGGTCCCGGTGGCCCTGCATCAGGGCGGCCAGACGGGCCAGGTTCGACTCCAGCCAGTCCTTCGCCCGGGTCGTCTCGCGCAGGTTGGCCACCATCAGGTTGATGTTGTCCTTGAGCTCGGTGACCTCGCCCTGCGTCTCCACGGTGATCGAGCGGGACATGTCGCCCTGGGCCACCGCCGAGGCCACCTCGGCGATCGCGCGGACCTGGGTGGTGAGGTTGAGGGCGAGTTCGTTCACGTTCGTCGTCAGGCGCTTCCAGGTGCCGTACACGCCCTCCACCCGGGCCTGGCCGCCGAGTTGGCCCTCGCTGCCGACCTCGCGGGCCACCCGGGTGACCTCGGAGGAGAAGGAGGACAGGGTGTCGACCATCGTGTTGATGGTCGTCTTCAGTTCGAGGATCTCGCCGCGGGCGTCCACGTCGATCTTCTTCGACAGGTCGCCCTGCGCCACGGCCGTGGCCACCTGGGCGATGTTCCGCACCTGCGATGTCAGGTTGTCGGCCATGTAGTTGACGTTGTCGGTCAGGTCCCGCCAGACACCGGAGACGCCCAGCACCTGGGCGCGTCCGCCGAGCCGGCCGTCGGTGCCGACCTCGCGGGCCACCCGGGTGACCTCGTCGGCGAAGGCACGCAGTTGCTCCACCATCGTGTTGACGGTGTCCTTGAGTTCGAGTATCTCGCCGCGGGCGTCGACCGTGATCTTCTTGGACAGGTCGCCGTTCGCGACGGCCGTGGTGACCTGGGCGATGTTCCGGACCTGCGAGGTCAGGTTCAGGGCCATGAAGTTGACGTTGTCCGTCAGGTCCTTCCAGACCCCCGACACGCCCCGCACCTGCGCCTGGCCGCCCAGGTTGCCTTCGGTGCCGACCTCGCGGGCCACGCGCGTGACCTCGTCGGCGAAGGCGGAGAGCTGGTCGACCATCGT
>NZ_JBWLKM010000068.1:40435-44914 GCF_059026085.1 Streptomyces sp. a15
CCTTCGGTGCCGACCTCGCGGGCCACGCGCGTGACCTCGTCGGCGAAGGCGGAGAGCTGGTCGACCATCGTGTTGATGGTGGACTTCAGCTCCAGGATCTCGCCCTGGGCGGCGACCGTGATCTTCTGGCTCAGGTCGCCGTTCGCGACGGCGGTGGTGACCTGGGCGATGTTGCGGACCTGCGAGGTCAGGTTCGAGGCCATGAAGTTGACGTTGTCGGTGAGGTCCTTCCAGACGCCACTGACCCCCCGCACCTGAGCGCGCCCGCCCAACTGGCCCTCGGTGCCGACCTCGCGGGCCACCCGGGTGACCTCGTCGGCGAAGGCGGAGAGCTGGTCGACCATCGTGTTCACGGTCAGCTTCAGTTCGAGCAGCTCGCCGGTCGCCTCGACCGTGACCGTGCGGGTCAGGTCACCGCGGGCCACCGCCGTGGTCACCAGGGCGATGTCCCGGACCTGGGCGGTCAGCCGGGACGCCATGGTGTTGACCGCCTCGGTCACGTCCCGCCAACTCCCCGACAGGCCCGTCACCTTGGCCCGCCCGCCGAGCCGCCCCTCGGTGCCGACCTCGCGCGCGACCCGGGTCACCTCGCCCGTGAACAGGGACAGCTGGTCCACCATCTTGTTCACGGCCCGGCCGAGGTGCCGCAGATCACCGCGCAACTGCCTGCTGCCGTCGTGCAGATCGACCCGCTGGGTCAGATCGCCGCCGGCCACCGCGTCCAGGACGCGCGTCGCGTTGGCCGCCGGGGCGACCAGCGCGTCGAGCAGCTGGTTCACGTCGTTGACCCGGGAGGTCCAGGCGCCCTGTCCCGGGCTGGCCGAGAGGCGTTCGTCGAGCCGGCCGTACCGCACCAGGTCCCGCTTCACACGCTGCACTTCCGTGTTGAAGTGCGTGCTGCGGTCCATGATCTGGTTGAAGACGGCCGTCACCTCGGCCACCAGACCGTGGCCTGATTCCGGCACCTTCGTGAAGTCACCGTCCCTGGCCGCGGTCATCGCGGCGAGCAGCGGACGCAGATCGGATGCTCGAATCAGGCCATCTTTGTGCCCATCTTCGAGCACAGGCGTAGCACTGTTCTCACTCATGGCGGCCCACTTCGGTAACTCGGCGCTTATGGGCGTGGCCAGTCTGTCACTCTGTCGGCATCGACTGAGGCGTATTCGTCCGAACCGCTCGGGGAGCTGTACATGGGGGCCATTCCGACGCAACGGGAGACCGTTTCCCTTGCCTCTGATGCGCCTGCGCACGAGTGTGCGCCCCCGCGCACCGAGGCGAACCCAGCCGCCGACGTGCTTCCGTACGCCGAGGCGCACGCCGCCCTGCCCGGCAGTTCCCTCGCGCCGGGCGCCGCCCGCGCGGTGTTACGCGGCGCGCTCGCCGAATGGGCCGCGCGCGCTCTGCCCGGCACCGAACACCTCACCGACCGCCTGACCGGCGACGCAGTGGTCGTCGTCAGCGAGCTGGTCACCAACGCCGTCGTACACGCCGGCACCGAGGTCGAGCTGGCCTGCCGGCTGGAGCCGGAGACCGGCGCCCTGGTCGTCGAGGTCCTGGACCACCATCCCTCGCGCGCCCCGCGCGACGCCTCCGCCGAAGCCCCGTACGAGGCTTCGGAGTACGGGCGCGGCCTGCGGCTGGTCGCCGCCCTCTCCGAATCCTGGGGCGTCACCTACCGCACAGGCGCCAAGACGGTGTGGGCGCGGCTGCCCGCGCAGGGGGAATCGGCGGCCGACGCGCGCGAGGCGTACGTGGGGGAGCGCGCGCTGCGGGTGGCCGAGATACTCGCCCCGGAACCGCAGCGCGTCGAGCAGGACCGGGAGTGGCTCAATCGCGGCGCCCTCTCCTTCCTCGCCGAGGCCTCCGACCTGCTCGCCGGGCAGCTCGACGAGAACCTGGTGGCCGCGCTCGCCGGACAGCTGATCGTGCCGCGGCTGGCCGACTGGTGTGCCGTGTGGCTGGAGGACGAGCTGACGGGCCGCGGCGGCTGGACGGCCGACGGCACCGGGGGGACCGCACCGCGCCTCGCCCGGGTGTGGCACAGCAGCGAGAACCGCATCGAGGACCTGCGCCAGGCCCTGGAGAAGGAGCCGCCGCGCCCGACCGACCCCGCACGGCCCGGGCCCGTCCCCTTCCCCTGGCCCGGCGACGCGCTGGGCCCGCACGGCACGCACGGTGCCGCGCTCGCCTACCGGCTGACGGCCGGCGGCCGCCCGCTCGGCACCCTGGTCATCGGCCGGTCCGGGGTGCTCTGCTTCCCCGACGAGATCACCGGCCTGGTCGAGGACCTCGGCCGCCGGGTCGCGCTCGCCATCGGCGCGGCCCGCCAGTACGCCCGGCAGGCCACCATCAGCGCCGTACTGCAGCGCGGACTGCTGCCGGGGGCGGTCGCCGAGATACCCGGGATGCGCAGCGCCCTGGTGTACGAGCCGTGCGACAAGGGCGGCCCCAGCGGCGACTTCTACGACCTCTTCCCGGCCGGCGACGGCCGCTGGTGCTTCGCCGTCGGCGACGTCCAGGGCAAGGGGCCCGAGGCGGCCGTCGTCATCGGCCTCGCCCGGCCCTGGCTGCGGCTGCTGGCCCGCGAGGGCTACCGCGTCGCCGACGTCCTGGACCGCCTCAACCAGCTGCTCCTCGACGACGCGACGGAGGCCGCGGACGCGGCGGCCCGCTCCCTGGCCTCGGCGGGCGGCCGGCCGATGGCCCCCGGAGACGGCCCGCAGACCCGCTTCCTCTCCCTCCTCTACGGCGAGCTGGCCCCCTTCGACGGCGGTGTGCGCTGCACCCTCGCCTCCGCCGGGCATCCGCTGCCGCTGCTGCTCGGGGCGGGCGGCGAGGTCCGTACGGCCGCCCATCCGCAGACCCTCCTCGGGGTCGTCGAGGACGCCACGTACACCAGCGAGACCTTCGAGCTGCGGTCCGGCGACAGCCTGCTGTGCGTGACCGACGGGGTCACCGAGCGGCGCAGCGGCTCACGCCAGTTCGACGACGAGGACGGGCTGGCGGACGCGCTCGCGGGCTGCGCGGGGCTGGACGCGGAGCTGATCGCCGAGCGCATCAAACGGCTGGTGCACGAGTTCGGGGTACGGCCGCCGGAGGACGACCTGGCGCTGCTGGTGCTGCAGGCCGAGTAACGGCGTGGGTACGGGACAATGGGGGGCATGCCTTCCGCACTCCCCGACGGCGAGCCCGTCCCCGACGACGGCGCCCTGCCCGCGCCCGCGCTCGCCGGGGCCGCCGACCGCCCCCTCGGGTTCTACCTGCACGTCCCGTACTGCGCGACCCGCTGCGGCTACTGCGACTTCAACACCTACACGGCGACCGAACTGCGCGGCACCGGCGGCGTCCTCGCCTCCCGCGACAACTACGCGGACACCCTGATCGACGAGATCCGCCTGGCCCGCAAGGTCCTCGGCGACGACCCCCGCGAGGTCCGCGCGGTCTTCGTCGGCGGCGGTACGCCCACGCTGCTGTCCGCGGGGGATCTCGTACGGATGCTGGGGGCGATCCGCGACGAGTTCGGGCTCGCGGCGGACGCGGAGGTGACGACGGAGGCGAACCCGGAGTCGGTGGATCCGAGCTATCTGGCGACGCTTCGCCAGGGCGGCTTCAACCGGGTCTCCTTCGGCATGCAGAGCGCCAAGCAGCATGTGCTGCGCGTGCTGGACCGGACGCACACGCCGGGCCGGCCGGAGGCGTGCGTCGCAGAGGCGCGTGCGGCGGGGTTCTCGCACGTCAACCTCGACCTGATCTACGGCACGCCGGGGGAGTCGGACGACGACTGGCGGGCCTCCCTGGAGGCCGCGCTCGGTGCCGGGCCGGACCATGTGTCGGCGTACGCGTTGATCGTCGAGGCGGGGACGCAGCTGGCTCGTCGGATCCGCCGGGGCGAGGTTCCGATGACCGACGACGACGTGCACGCGGACCGGTATCTGATCGCCGAGGAGATGCTCTCGGCGGCCGGGTTCGACTGGTACGAGGTGTCGAACTGGGCGACTTCGGACGCGGGGCGGTGCCTGCACAACGAGCTGTACTGGCGTGGTGCCGACTGGTGGGGTGCGGGGCCGGGGGCGCACAGCCACGTGGGGGGCGTGCGCTGGTGGAACGTGAAGCATCCGGGGGCGTACGCGGGGGCGCTGGCGGCGGGGCGGTCGCCGGGGGCCGGTCGGGAGCTCCTGTCGGAGGAGGACCGGCGCGTGGAGCGGATTCTGCTGGAGCTGCGGCTGCGGGAGGGGGCGCCGCTGGATCTGTTGAAGGAGGCCGGCCTCAAGGCGTCCAGCCGGGCCCTGTCGGACGGGCTGCTTCAGGAGGGGCCGTACGAGGAGGGGCGTGCGGTGCTGACCCTGCGGGGGCGGTTGCTGGCGGACGCGGTGGTGCGGGACCTGGTGGACTGAGGGGTTTTTCGCCCCCGCCGCCCCTACCCGTCCCATCCTTCTGGGGCTCCGCCCCAGACCCCGCTCCTCAAACGCCGGAGGGGCT
>NZ_JBWLKM010000069.1:0-44724 GCF_059026085.1 Streptomyces sp. a15
AGCCCGAAAGCCGACGATCACACGATCGAGCTAAATCACCCTCACGCACGCTTCCCGGCGAGCAGTTGCCTACCCCTTCGCCTGCATCTTCTCGATGTACTGGGGCAGCGCCTTGATCGTCTGCTCGCGCTCGCCGCCCGCGTCGTGCATCAGCACCGCCGCGCCGTCGGTCCCCGACGGCGTGGCCCACTTGACGATCTTCGAGACGCCCGGCTTCTTCCAGTCGTCACTGTCGGTGTCGACGAAGACGCTGGTGTAACCGTCCGCGCCGAGCTGCTTGTAGACCGGCCAGCTGTAGTTGTCGATGGCGTCCGTCTCCGAGGAGTACGGCGCCCGGAAGAGGGTGGTCGTGATGCCGGCCGCGCCCGCGAGCGCCAGCTGCGTCTGCTCCATCTCGCGCCGGACGCGGGCGTCGCTCTGGTAGGAGAGGTCGACGTGGGTGAAGGTGTGGATGCCCACCTCGTTGCCCTGCCCGACCATGTCCTTCACGATGCCCGGGTAGCGCGAGACCATCGAGCCGACCACGAAGAACGTGGCGGGGATGTCGTACTTCTCCAGGATCTCCAGCACCCGGGGCGTGTACGTCGGGTTGGGGCCGTCGTCGAAGGTGAGCGCGATCGTCTTGTCCGGCACGGACAGTGTCGTGGCCTGACCGCCCCGGAAGGTGACGATCGGGCCGCCGTTGAGGATCTTGTCCGGCACCTTGTTGGCGCTGGCCCCGTCGCGTACGCGCTGGTCGCCGCCGACCTCGGCACGCAGATAGCCGTCGAGCAGCATGATGCTGGTCAGGGCGAGGAGGAGCAGCAGGGCGAGGATGACCCGTGGCTTCTGCAACGCCGCGGCCTTGCCCGCCGCCCGTTCGATCCGGGAGGGGGCACGTCGGCGGCGGCGTGCGGGCGGGTTCGTGTTCGTGTTCGTGTTCGTGTTCGTGTTCGTGTTCGTGCTCATGTTCGTGCTCATGACGCCGCCGAGGGGGTGGCGGTGACCGAGGGGGTGGCCGAAGGGCTGACAGAGGGCAGCGCCGACGGGGCACCGCTGGGCCGGACGCCCCGGTCGCCGATGCCGCCCTGCGGCTGGTAGCCGCCGGGGCCCGTGCCGCCCGGCCCGGCCCCGCTCCCGCCGCCTCCGCCGAACGGCACCAGCGAGGACGGGTTGACCGAGATGCCGACGCCCATGAAGGCCATGCCCAGGACGACCGCGTACCCGAGGCAGACGACACCGACCAGGAGGCCGATCCGGCGCAGCGCCTTGGAGCGGCGTCCGGAGTTGTCAACGAACACGGGACCCTCGGTCGGGGACCCGTTGCCGCGTTTGCGGCGGCGACCGCGCACGACAGCGGCGGCAGCGCGGTTTTCGATGGCAGGCTCGGAATGCATTCCCGGATATTAGGGACCCTTTATGTGGCCTAAACTCAGGGTTCCTTGTGAGAGAACCATGAGAAACCCGGAAACCTGTTCTTTCGCTGAGAGATTCCCAGAAAGCCTGCGCAACTTCGAGCGGAGTGAAAGGTGTTGAATGCCTGAATTGCTCGCCCGTTGAGCACCGTTTGACCGCTTGTGCCCATGAAGCGCCTGTGCGGTCGTTGTCCGCCCGGAGCTCAGCTCCGTGTGAGACATTTCCACTTCGGAAACGCGGTTTGTTTCCGTCCTGAGACAGAAATCACTAGAGCGGGAGAATACTCAATGCGGAGTTTCCTGAAACCGGCGGCCGGGCTCACCTGCCTGTTTGCCCTGGCCACCGCGGGATGCTCAGCGGGATCCGACGACACCTCGGACGCGGCGCCGGCCGCCCCCGCACAGTCGAGCGCGTCCCCCGCCCAGGAACCCGTCTCCACCACCTCGTACGCCCCCTACGTCAACGCCACGACCGCGTCCGACAACGACTCCGCCGCCTCCCCCACGACGTACAACCTGGCCTTCGTGATCTCAGAGGGCAGCGGCTGCACGCCGAAGTGGAACGAGACGCACGCCATCGGCGACTCGTCCGTGAAGTCCCGGATAGCAAAGCTCAAGGAGGACGGCGCCACGGTCCGGGTCTCCTTCGGCGGCGCCTCCGGCGAGGAGTTGGCGGCCACCTGCGACAGCGCCTCCGAACTGGCCGAGGCGTACGGCAAGGCGCTGGACGCGGCCGGCTCCACCCAGGCCGACTTCGACATCGAGGGCGACGAACTCACCGACTCCGACTCGGTCGCCCTGCGCTCAAAGGCGATCGCGGCGTTGCAGGAGGAGCGCACCGACCTGGAGGTCTCCTTCACGCTCCCGGTCATGCCGTCCGGCCTCGACGAAGCCGGCCTCGCCCTCCTGGAGTCGGCCAACGAGCACGACGTACAGGTCTCCACCGTCAACCTCATGACGATGAACTACGCCGAGTCGTACGACGGCGACATGGGCGGCTACGCACTCACCTCGGCGAAGGCCGCTCACACCCAGCTCAAGGACGTGTTCGGTCTCGCGGACGCGGCCGCCTGGCGGGGCATGGCGCTGACCTCGATGATCGGCGTCAACGACGTGGAAAACGAGACGTTCACGCTCTCCGACGCGGCCCAGGTGCGGTCGTTCGCGGAGGAGAAGGGGATCGCGTGGGTGTCGATGTGGTCGACCGAACGCGACCAGCAGTGCGAGGAGGGCAGCTCCGGCGAGGACGACGCGGCGACGGACTGCAGCGGGGTGAAGCAGAGTCCGGGGGCGTTCGCGCAGGCGTTCGCGGGCTGAGCCCGGCCGACAGGGCCGGTCCACCGACCGGTGCACGAACCGGCTAACGGCGCCGGTACACCAGGCGCCCCTTGATGACCGTCGCCACGCAGCTCGCGGCTCCGCGCTTGACGAGCGCGGCCTCGTCGGGGACGTCGAACACGGCGAACGTCGCGTCCACGCCGTCGATGCGGTCGACGCCGCCCGCACCGTCCCGCGGAAGCGGCAGCAGGATCGCCTCCGCCAGGCTCCGCCCGGTCTGGCCGGTCCGCCCGGTCCGCCCGGCCAACGGGTCGAGCGTCGGCGGGCCCGGGGGATCCTCGAACCGCTCCTCGACCGTCAGCCCCGCCCGGTACACGGCGTCGACGACCCCGGGCCGCCACAGGCTCCCCGCCACGGCGACGGTCCCGTGGGCCAGCATCCGCTGCACTCCGCGCCGAGCGCTCGCGCCCCACCGCGCGTCGGTCATGGCGAGCGCCGCGAGGCCCGCGCCGGTGAGCGGCTCGGTGCCCAGCTCGTCGGCCTCGCGCGGATCGGGATGGTAGGCCCGCTCCAGGAGTTCGGGCCCATGGACGTTCACCAGACCGGGCGTCAGAAGCCCCGGCCAGCGCCGCACCCGAGCCGTCGGATGCGCGGCGACCAGCTCCTCGTACCGCCCGAGCGCCGCGATCTCCCGCCCCTCGACGAGTACCGCCCCACCGGGCACGGGCGGCCGCCGATCCCCCGTGATCAGGAGGTCGGCGGCGTGAATCGTCAGCACAGGGGCGTCAGTTGGACGCCAGCAGCTTCAGCTCCGGATGAGCCGTGCCGCCCGCGATCGCCGTGGACGAGATGTGGGACATCACGCGCTCGTCGACGGGGTCGTTCGCCGGGTCGTCGTGCACGACGAGGTGCTCGTACGTCGTCGCCCGCTGGGCGGGGACGCGCCCCGCCTTGCGGATGAGGTCGATGATCTCCATCCGGTTGGAGCGGTGCTTGGCGCCGGCGGAGGAGACGACGTTCTCCTCCAGCATGATCGAGCCGAGGTCGTCGGCACCGTAGTGCAGCGACAGCTGGCCGACCTCCTTGCCGGTGGTCAGCCACGAGCCCTGGATGTGGGCGACGTTGTCCATGAACAGCCGCGCGATGGCGATCATCCGCAGGTACTCGAAGAGCGTGGCCTGCGTGCGGCCCTTCAGGTGGTTGTTCTCGGGCTGGTAGGTGTACGGGATGAAGGCGCGGAAGCCGCCCGTCCGGTCCTGTACGTCACGGATCATCCGCAGGTGCTCGATGCGCTCGGCGTTGGTCTCGCCGGTGCCCATGAGCATGGTGGACGTGGACTCCACGCCCAGCCCGTGCGCGGTCTCCATGATCTCCAGCCAGCGCTCGCCGGACTCCTTCAGCGGCGCGATGGCCTTGCGCGGACGGGCGGGCAGCAACTCGGCACCGGCACCGGCGAAGGAGTCGAGTCCGGCCGCGTGGATCCGCGTGATGGCCTCCTCCACACTCACCTTGGAGATCCGGGCCATGTGCTCGACCTCGCTCGCCCCCAGGCTGTGGATGACCAGCTGCGGGAAGGCCTGCTTGATGGCGGAGAAGTGCTTCTCGTAGTACTCGACGCCGTAGTCCGGGTGATGACCGCCCTGGAACATGATCTGCGTCCCGCCGAGCTCGACGGTCTCGGCGCACCGGCGCAGGATGTCGTCCAGATCGCGGGTCCAGCCCTTGGCGGTGTCCTTGGGCGGGGCGTAGAAGGCGCAGAACTTGCACGCCGTGACGCACACGTTCGTGTAGTTGATGTTGCGCTCGATGATGTACGTCGCGATGTGCTCGGTCCCCGCGTACCTGCGTCGCCGTACGGCGTCGGCGGCTGCGCCCAGCGCGTGCAGCGGGGCGTCGCGGTAGAGGAGGAGCGCCTCCTCGGGAGTGATGCGCCCACCTTCGGCGGCACGGTCGAGGACGGACTGAAGGTCGGCCTTCTCGGTCACCGGGGGCGTCCCTTTCGTCAAGGGGTGAGGACGGGTCCGAACCAGCCTACGCCAGCCGTTTTCGGCTACGGACTTCAGGCCGCGTACGCGCCGATCAGCAGCCCGAGGTACGCCCCCGCGATCAGAAACGGCCCGAACGGGATCGTCGTCCGGCGCCCGGCCCGCCGCGCCACGACGAGCGCGCCGCCGTACAACGCCCCCAGCAGGAACCCGGCGAAGGTACCGAGCAGCACCGTCCCCCAGCCGTACCAGCCGAGCACGGCCCCGATCCCGAGCGCCAGCTTCACATCGCCGAAGCCCATGCCACCGGGGTTGATCAGCCACAGCACGAAGTAACCGGCCCCGAGCGCAAGGGCGCCCAGCGCGGCGGACGGCCAGTCCCCGACATGCTCGGGCACCAGCGCGACCAGCCCGAGGAGCACCAACGCGGCCCCGGCGAGCGGCAGCGTCAGCACGTCCGGCAGCCGCTTCACCCGGAAGTCCACGACGGCCAGCAGCACGCCGACCGGCGCGAGCAGCAGCCAGACGGCGAGCTCGGGCCGCGTGCCGGTGGCGGCGGCGAGGGCGGCACAGAGGAGAGCGGTGCTGAGGACGAGGACGGGGGTGCGGGGGCCGTACGTCCCGTGCGCGGACTCGTTCGTCCTGACGGTCTCGGCGTCGGTGTCCGCGGTTACGACGGTCTCGGCGTCCGCCCCCACCCCAACCCGGCCCGCACACTCCCCGCACCGGGCCCGCCCGACCCACCCCCGGATCGGATGCCCCCCAGGACACCGCTCCCGCCAGGTTTCCTCCGCGGGCACCGAGAACCGGTACGCGGCCCGCGGCACCAGCGCCCCCGCCACCGCCCCCCACACCACGGCGACGGTGATCAAGAGACCGGTCATCCTTGCTCGACCTTCGACAGCCGCGCCTTCGGCCGCCCCGAGTCCTCGCTGTCCGAGTCGTACTGAAGGTCGTCGCCGACAGGCGTGAGCCGGACCGTGTGGGCGGCCTGGCTGCACACGCCCCGGTTCGACTCGGCACCGACGGCGGTCGCCACGACCTGCTTGTCCGTCACCCTCTTCAGGGTCAGTACGTCGTCGCAGACCCCGCCGAGCACATCGGTGTGCCGCAGTGTGCCCAACTTCTCGCCCACGTCGGCCTGAGCGACGGTCAGCCGGAAGGTCCCCATGGGAAGCGTGCCGTCGAGTGCGGCGGCCTGGCCCTCCCAGGTACCGACGTAGCGGGCCGGCACCGCGACCGCGTCGCCGCCGGTGGTCGCGCTCGGTGTCGAGGAGTGGGCGCCGCTGTCGGAGTCGCCGGTCGTGCCGGGCCTGCCGCTGTCCGGCAACAGGTCGAACACGAACACCGACCCGACGGTCACCGCCGCCAGCGCCCCCGCGACAGCGAGGGCCACCGTGCAGCTGAGCCGACGTCCTCGGCCGGTGGGCGTGGGGGCCGCCGTGGCGGAGATGGAGACGGAGAGCTTGCCGGGGCCGCGGTCGGAGGGAGCGGTGTCCTGTGGGCGGGGTTCGCGCGCGTCCCGGGGCTCGGGGACGGACCCGGGCGAGGCCACCGGAGCGGAGGCCGGGGCCGGCGTCGGAGCCATGACCGGCGGCGGCCCGAACTCCCCGAGCGGCGGCGGCTTCACCATCACCGGCGCGGCCTCCGAAGTCCTGCTGAACTCCACCGGCCCGGACGCCACCTCATGCCCCGTGTCCAGGTTCAGCAGCCGTACGGCCCCCCGGCTGACCTGTTCCACCAGCGCCCCCGGCAGCCACCCGCCCGCGACCAGCCGCGCCGCGCCCTCGGGGGCCAGGCGCCGGGCCACTTCCGCGGGCGTCGGCCGCTCGTCGGGTTCCTTGGACAGGCAGGCCTCCACCAGCGGCCGCAAGTCTCCGTCCAGCGAGCCGAGTTCGGGAGGCTCGTGGACGACCCGGTAGAGCAGCGCCGCCGAGGAGTCCCCGCGGAAGGGCGCCTCCCCGGTCGCCGCGTACGTCAGTACCGCGCCGAGGGAGAAGACGTCGGCCGCGCCGGTCGCCCCCTTGCCCAGGATCTGCTCGGGCGACATGTAGCCGGGCGAGCCGATCGAGACGCCGCTGGAGGTCAGGGAGGCCGTGCCGTCCAGGGCCCGCGCGATTCCGAAGTCGATGAGCAGGGGGCCGTCCAGGGTCAGCAGCACGTTCGACGGCTTCACGTCCCGGTGCACCAGGCCGAGTTCGTGCACCGCCGTCAGCGCCTCGGCGAGCCCCGCCCCCAGCGCCCGTACCGAATGCGCGGGCAGCGCACCCCCGTCCGCGACCGCCGCGGACAGCGACGGGCCGGCCGCGTAGGCGGTCGCCACCCATGGCACCGGGGCCTCCGGGTCCGCGTCCAGGACCGGCGCGGTCCAGGCGCCGCCGACCCGCCGCGCGGCGTCGACCTCGCGGCGGAAGCGGGCGCGGAACTCCTCGTCGAGCGCGAAGTGCGGGTGCACGATCTTCACCGCGACCGTGCGGCCGCCCGCGCTGCGGCCGAGGTAGACCCGGCCCATACCGCCGGAGCCGAGCCGGCCGAGCAGCCGGTAGGGCCCCACGACGGTGGGTTCGTCGACTCCGAGCGGCTGCATGGCGTCACCCCTCCCCCGTACGCCTCACGTCCTGAGCAGCGTAGTCCTGAAGTCGCCCGCGCCTTATGGCTGGAGCAGATCGACCTTCACATCCGCCGGGAACCCGGTCGTCGGACCCACCCGGCGGGCGAACTCGGCGACCGCCGCGAGCTGCGGGCCGCCGAAGCGGAAGTCGAGGGTCGTGAAGTAGCGCTCCAGGACCTGCTCGTCGAAGGCCTCCCAGCGGGCCGCCTGCTCGGCGACCTTGCCGACCTCCTCCAGGGAGAGGTTGCGGGAGGCGAGGAAGGCCTCGTGGACCTTGCGGGTGATGGCGGGCTCGCGCTCCAGGTAGTCGCGGCGGGCCGCCCACACGGCGAAGACGAACGGCAGCCCGGTCCACTCCTTCCACAGCGCACCGAGGTCGTGCACTTCGAGCCCGAACTTCGGCCCGTCGAGCAGGTTCGCGCGCAGCGCCGCGTCTCCGATGAGTACGGCGGCCTCGGCCTCCTGCATCATCAGGCTGAGGTCGGGGGGGCAGGTGTAGTAGTCGGGTTGGACGCCGTACCGGTCGGACAGGAGGAGCTGGGCCAGGCGTACGGACGTGCGGGAGGTCGAGCCGAGGGCGACCCGGGCGCCGTCCAGCTCGTCCAGCGGGACCTGCGAGACGATCACGCAGGACATCACCGGCCCGTCGCAGCCGACCGCGATGTCGGGGAAGGCGACCAGGTCGTCCGCGTTCTTGAGGAACTCGACCAGGGTGATGGGCCCGATGTCGAGGTCCCCCCGCACCAGCTGCTCGCTGAGCTTCTCCGGGGTGTCCTTGGTCAGCTCGAAGTCGAGCAGCGTGCCGGTTCTCGCGAGCCCCCAGTAGAGGGGCAGGCAGTTGAGGAACTGGATGTGGCCGACGCGCGGCCGGGTGCGAGAAATGTCCACATCGCGACACTAGACCCCATGGGGTAGCGTGCAGGGCCCGGGTACGGCTCAAGCGTGACTTGTCTGTGGCTCACGCGTCACCTCTGCTTCACTGCCGCCCTGTCAACCCCGAAACGGGTCCTTCAAACGTCCGGGTGACGTGATCTTGACCTCTATTGCTTTCGGCTGCCCACATGCTAGGCTCGCCGCAAGTTGCAGTTTGGTTTCCCTTGCAGTACAGAGCCTGCGGAGCATGTAACCGCGGGCTCTAGTCGTTTTCAGACGTATGCAGTTGTGCGGCATTTTGTTTTCACACTTGCAGGGTTCTGGAGCAGGGCAACCCTTTGGGCCCAAGGAGGGCTTATGGCTACCGGAACCGTGAAGTGGTTCAACGCCGAAAAGGGCTTTGGCTTCATCGCCCAAGAAGGCGGCGGCCCCGACGTCTTCGTCCACTACTCCGCGATCAACGCGAGCGGCTTCCGCTCGCTGGAGGAGAACCAGCAGGTTTCCTTCGACGTGACCCAGGGCCCGAAGGGCCCGCAGGCGGAGAACGTCACCCCTGTCTGAGTTCATGAGCCCAAAGCTCTGATCCGGAATCGACAGCAGTACCCAAGGAGCCCCGCGCCGCAAGGCGACGGGGCTCCTGCCTTTGTCCCCTGACGTTCAGACCTGCACCCCCTGAGGTTCAGACGTGCTGCATCACCAGCACGAACGTCGTCCCGGCCGTCAGGGCCTCGTACGAGTGCGGCACATCCCCGCGATACGTCATGTAGTCGCCGGGCCCCAACTCCGCCTCCTCCCCCCGCGGCCCCGCCTTCACCCGCCCCGTGCTCACGACCAGATGCTCCACCGTGCCCGGAATGTGCGGCTCCGACTCACGCGCCGCCCCCGGCTCCGCGCGCAGGTGGTAGATGTCCCGCCGCGCCCCGGGCGGACTGGCGGACAGCAGCGTGGCCACGTAGTTCGCCTGTTCGGACGCGACCGCCGGGCCCTCCCCGGCGCGGATCACCCGGACGGAGGGCGTCGGCGGTTCCACCAGCGCGCTGAACGGCACCCCCAGCGCCACCCCCAGCGCCCACAGCGTCTCCACGCTCGGATTCCCGCTCCCCGCCTCCAGTTGCGACAACGTCGACTTCGCGATGCCGGCCCGCTTGGCCAGCTCGGACAACGACAGCCCGGCGCGGGTGCGTTCACGGCGCAGGGAGGCGGCGATCCAGTCGAGGGGGAGGCGGGCAGGGGGTGTCGCGCCGTCGGCCATTCTGTTCGCTCCATCGGTATGTTCGTTCGCCTTGACGAACGCGGTCTCTTCTGTCCACTGTAGAGAACATGCGTACGGCAGAGCGAACACCCTGTCTCAGGCGCTACCCGGAGCTGGTCCGGGACGCGTCCCTCATCTGGCTGGCCAGTGGCGTCGTCGGCGTCTCCTTCGGCGCGATCGCCGTCACCGGCGGACTCCCGGTCTGGGTGCCGGTGGTGATGTCGCTCGTCGTGTACGCGGGCGCCTCCCAGTTCAGCGCGGTCGGCGTGCTGCTCGCCGGGGGCGGCCCGGTCGCCGCGGCGGCCACCGGTCTCCTGCTCAACACCCGTACGGCCGCCTTCAGTCTCGCCGTCGCCGACACCATCGGCCGGGGCCGCCTCGCCCGTCTCGTCGGCGCCCACCTCGTCGCCGACGAGACGGTGGCCTTCGCCCTCGCCCAGCCGGACCCGGCCCGGCGCCGGGCCGCCTTCTGGATCTCCGGCGTCGGCCTGTTCGTCGTGTGGAACGCGACCGTCCTCGCCGGCGCCCTCGCGGGCAGCGCGCTGGGCGACACGGCCACCTACGGCCTGGACGCCGCCTTCCCCGCCGTACTCGTCGCGCTGGTCCTCCCCACGCTCCGCGAGGGTGCGGCCGTACGGCGATGCGCGGTGCTCGGCGCCGCGCTGGCGCTGGCGGTGACGCCGGCCGTTCCGGCGGGGGTGCCGGTGCTGGTGGCGCTCGCGGGGCTGGCCCTGTACGGCCGTAGGAACTCGGCGAACGTGCGTGAGAGGTCGGCGACATGAGTGCCACGGTTGCCATGATCGTGGCGCTCGCGGTCGGGACGTACGCCTTCCGGCTGGTCGGACCGGTCCTCCACGGGCGCGTGACGCTCCCGGCGCGGGCGCAGGAGCTGCTGTCGGCCGGCGCGGTCGTGCTGCTGGTGGCCCTGCTGGCCACGGGGGCGCTGACCGAGGGCGGCGGCTTCGCGGGGTGGGCCCGGCCGGCCGGGGTGCTGGTGGGCGGGGTACTGGCGTGGCGGCGGGCGCCGTTCGCGGTGGTGGTGCTGGGGGCGGCGGGGGTGACGGCCGGGTTGCGGGTGCTGGGGGTGGCCTGATCCGGTTGTCGGGTCGCCACGGCTGTCAGTGGCTGCCGCTAGGGTCCCCGCCCATGACCCACGACACCACCTTCCTGACCGACACCCGCACCTTCTACGACGCCATCGCCGAGGACTACTTCACCCTCTTCCATGACGTGCTGGCGAAGACGCCGTTGGACCGGGCCGTGCTCGCCGGGTTCGCCGAACTCGTCGGAGCCGGCGGCGAGGTGGCGGACCTGGGCTGCGGGCCGGGGCAGGTGACCGCGCACCTCGCCTCGCTCGGCCTGTCCGTGTTCGGGCTCGACCTGTCCGAGTCGATGCTGGCGGTGGCCCGCCGGGAGAACCCCGGCCTGCGTTTCGAGCAGGGCTCGATGCTGGAGCTGGGGCTTGCCGACGGGGCGCTCGCGGGGGTCGTGTCCTGGTACTCGTCCATCCATACCCCTGTGGACCGGCTGCCCGACCTCTTCGCCGAGTTCCACCGCGTCCTGGCCCCCGGCGGCCATCTGCTCGTCGCCTTCCAGGTCGGCGACAAGCCCCGGCACCACGACCGCCCCTTCGGCCACCCGGTGTCGCTGGACTTCCAGCGCAGGCGGCCGGAGGACATCGCCGAGTTGCTGTCGGCGGCGGGGTTCGCCCCCGTCGCGCGGACGGTGCGGGAGCCGGACGAGGCGCGCGGGGAGCCGACCCCGCAGGCGTCCCTGATCGTGAGGAAGCCGCTGGAGGCCGCCGGCTAGGGCCTGGCCGGGCAGGTCCTAGAGCGCGCCCGCCAGGTCCAGTGCCGCGATGTACCCGAAGGTCATCGCCGGACCGATCGTCGAGCCCGCCCCCGCGTAGCTGTGGCCCATCACGGCGGCGCTGGCGTTCCCGGCGGCGTACAGGCCGGGGATGACCGAGCCGTCGGGGCGCAGGACGCGGGCCCGGGCGTCGGTGCGCAGGCCGCCCTTGGTGCCGAGGTCGCCGGGGACGATGCGGAAGGCGTGGTACGGGGGCAGCCACAGGGGCGCGAGGCAGGAGTTGGGGAGGACGGCGGGGTCCGTGTAGTAGTGGTCGTACGCGCTGTCGCCGCGCCCGAAGTCGGTGTCGTCGCCCTTCGCCGCGAGGGAGTTGAAGCGGTCGACGGTGGCACGGAGGGCGGCCGCGGGCACGCCGATGGCGGCGGCCAGGGCGTCCAGGGACCAGGCCTTGTGCGCGGCACCGGAGGTGTACCAGTCGTCCGGGAACGGGAAGGTCGGCGCCACGTCCTTGAAGAGGTAGCGGTTGCGGTAGTTCTGGTCCGTGATCAGCCAGGCCGGGATGTCGGGGTCGGTCGGGTTCCGCTCGTACATGGTGTGGACGACGTCGCCGTAGGGGGCGGCCTCGTTGACGAACCGACGCCCCGCCGCGTTGACCAGCAGCCCGCCGGGAAGGGTGCGTTCGGCGAGGCAGAAGTACGGCTGGCCGGGGAGCGGGATGGCGGGCCCCCACCAGGCGTCGTCCATCAGGGCGAGGTCGGCACCCAGCCGCTGCCCCGCCCGGATTCCGTCCCCAGTGTTCTCCTTCGCGCCGACGGTCCACTCGGTGCCGATCGGCTGCCTCTGGTACTGCGCCCGCATCGCCGCGTTGTGCTCGAACCCGCCGGAGCCGACGACGACCCCGCGCCGGGCGCGGACGAGCCCCGGGGTGCCGCCCTTGGTGACCACGGCTCCGGCCACCGCCCCGCCCTCGACGTACAGCTCGGTGAGCGGGGTGCCGAGCCAGACCGGCACGCCTGCGGTCCGGAGTCCGAGGCGCAGCCCCGCCGCGAGCGACTGCCCCATGGTGAGCGGCTTCTGGCCGAGCGCGGCGGCCTTCGTGCCGCGGGCCAGGCACTCGGCGGCGACGGCGACGCCCTTCGCGCTCACCGCGGTCAGGGCGAGCCACTTGTAGTCGGCGCTGAAGACCACCATGCCGGCCGGGACTTCGAGGTACGGCGGGTTGAGGCGGGCGAGTTCGGCGCCGAGGAGGTTGCCGTCGAGCTGGTCGGGCTCGATGGAACGGCCGTTCGGGAGGCCGCCGGGAAGCTCCGGGTAGTAGTCGCTGTATCCCTCCATCCAGCGGAAGCGCAGGGGGCTGTTGGCCATGACGAAGGAGATCATGGCGGGCCCGTGGGCGAGGAAGGCCCGCTGCCGGTCGACGGGGACGTCCGCCCCGACCACAGCGGTCAGGTAGGCGGCCGCCTTGGCAGGGGTGTCGGGAACTCCGGCGGCGAGGATCACCGGGTTGTTCGGGACCCAGATCCCGGCACCGGAGCGGGCGGCCGAGCCACCGAAGGTGGCGGCCTTCTCGACCACGACACAGCTCAGCCCCCGCTTGGCGGCCGCGAGCGCGGCCGTCATCCCGGCGGCGCCGGACCCGATGACGACGACGTCGTACGTACCGAGCGGAGGCAGATCGGCCGCCCGGGCCCCTTGCTGCACCCCGGTGGCGACGGCGAGGCCGGCACCGGCGGCGCCTGCCAGGAGGTGTCTTCGGGACGGGCGTCCAGTAAGCCTGACGCCTGATCTCACGCGGTCCGCGCTCGTGGTCATGGCAACACTCCAGCCCGCTCGGCAACGAATTCAAGGGATGAGGGGACGGAAACGTCGCGCGGGGGTCTTGTGAAGTCAAGAGCCGTGCGCCGACCACAACAGCCTTGACCTCGACCGGACTTGAGGTACGAGGATCGCCGCATGACGACGACAGAGCAGTCGCCCAACGGAACGAACTCCCGGAGGAGTTCGTCGGGTTGTTCCGCGCCGACGCGATCTGGACGACGGGACACGGGCGGCGACTCTTCGGGCGGGAGGACATCGCCGCCTTCACGCGTCAGGTCCTCCCCGGCGCCATGCGCGAGTCGACGGTGACCTACGAGGTGGAACACGTGCTGTTCATCCGGCCCGACGTGGCCGCCGTGAAGGTCCGCGCCCAGTACCGGACCCCCGACGGCGAGCCACTCGGCAACCCCGGCAGCCCGATGTACGTGATGTCCAAGGAGAACGGCGAGTGGCGACCTCCACGGGTCGGCCGCGCCGGCTCGCTCACCGCTCGTACAACCCCTCCACTTCCTGCGCGAAGTCCTTCATGACCGCTTCCCTGCGCAGTTTCATCGACGGGGTCAGGTGGCCGGCCCGCTCCGAGAAGTCCACCGGGAGGATGGTGAAGCGGCGGATGGACTCGGGGCGGGAGACGAGCTTGTTGGCCTCGTCCACCGCCCGCTGGAGGATCGCGCGCAACTCCTCGTCGTTCACGAGGAGTTCCGCCGGGACCGGGTGTTTGCCGTTCATCCGGCGCCAGTGGGTGACGCCGTCCATGTCGAGGGTGATGAGGGCGGAGATGTAGGGGCGGGTGTCGCCCACGACCATGCACTGGGAGATCAGGGGGTGGGAGCGGAGCCAGTTCTCCAAGGGGGCCGGGGCCACGTTCTTGCCTCCCGCCGTGATCAGGATCTCCTTCTTCCTGCCCGTGATCATCAGGTAGCCCT
This sequence comes from Streptomyces sp. a15, assembly GCF_059026085.1. Lineage (NCBI taxonomy): Bacteria > Bacillati > Actinomycetota > Actinomycetes > Kitasatosporales > Streptomycetaceae > Streptomyces > Streptomyces sp. A15. Next base: position 13,947 of record NZ_JBWLKM010000069.1, read on the forward strand.
CGTCGTCCAGGCGGCCGATGTCGCCCGTCTGGAACCAGCCGTCGGGGGAGGCGGGGATGAGGCCGCTGCCGTGCGGGTCCCAGTAGCCGCGGAAGACCTGGCCGCCGCTCAGGAGGATCTCGCCGTCCGCGGCGATGCGGATCCTGGTGCCGGGCAACGGCCAGCCGACCGTGCCCAGGCGGGGTTTGAGGGGCGGGGTGACCGTGGCGGCGCCGGTGGACTCGGTGAGGCCGTAGCCCTCGATGATCTCCATGCCAGCGCCCGCGTAGAAGGCCGCGAGGCGGCGGCCGAGGGGGGAGCCGCCGGAGATGATGTGGCGGATGCGGCCGCCCATGGCGCTGCGGATACGGCGGTAGACCATGGGGTCGTAGAAGGCGCGGGCCGCCTTGAGGGAGGCGCCTGGGCCGGAGCCCGTGCCGGCCAGGCGGGCCTCGACCGCCTCGGCGTAGCGGCAGGCCACGTTGGTCGCGCGGTCGAAGACCTTGACGCGGCCGCCGCTCTCCGCCTTGGCGCGCGCGTTGTTGAAGACCTTCTCCAGCATGTACGGGATGACCAGCAGGAACGTCGGCTTGAAGCTGCCGAGGTCCGCCAGCAGGTCCTCCGCCTGCAGGCTCGGCGCGTGGCCCAGACGCACCCGGGCGCGGATGCAGGCGACGGCCACCATGCGGCCGAAGACGTGTGACATGGGAAGGAAGAGGAGGGTGGCGAAGTCCTCGGACGCCGTCTTCGACTTGAAGACGGGGTGCAGGAGTTCGATCGCGTTGTCGACCTCCGCGAGGAAGTTGCCGTGCGTGAGCGCACAGCCCTTGGGGCGGCCGGTGGTGCCCGAGGTGTAGACGATGGTGGCGAGCGTGTCCGGGACCAGCACCCCACGCCGTACGGCGATCTCCTGGTCGGCGACGCCCTGGCCGAGTTCGGCCACGCGCTCCAGGTGGCCCTTCTCGAGGATCCACAGGTGGTGCAGGTCGGGGACCTGGCTGAGTTCCGGGCCCAGCGCGGATGCCTGGGCGACGGTCTCCGTGACCAGGGCCACCGCGCCCGAGTCCTGGAGGATCCACCGGGTCTGGTAGACGGAGGAGGTCGGGTAGATCGGGACGGTGACCAGGCCGGCGGCCCACGCGGCGAAGTCGAGGAGCGTCCACTCGTACGTCGTCCGCGCCATGATCGCGATCCGGTCGCCCGGCATCATCCCTTCCGAGATCATCCCCTTGGCCAGGGCGAGCACTTCCCCGGCGAACTCGGCCGCCGTGACGTCCGCCCAGCCGCCCTCCGCCGTACGGCGGCTGAGCACCCGGTGCTCGGGCGCCGTGTCGGCGTTGTCGAAGGGCAGGTCGGCGAGCGATCCGTGGCTCGGCGGCGGGACCATCGGCGGTACGGAGACCTCCCGGACCTCTCCGTCCAGCCGCCGGATCTCCGGTTCCACGAGCACGGGCGCGCCGTCGTAGTCGTGACCGGACGTGTAGGAGAGGGACATGGGCAGCTCCTGAGGCGTGCAGCAGCGTTCCGCTCTGCTGCATGTGGTACGCACGGGGCATACCAGGGCGTTCACCAGCGGTGCGCGGTTGACGGGTTACCGCGGGTTAAGACGGTGATGGTACGGGGCCCGCGTGGAAGGTTCGTGCGGGTTCGGAGGTGGTCCGGAGCCGGGGATGTGCAACCTCGGAGGTTATGTGAGCGACCCTCAGGTTCGCCCCATGTGACGTGGCATTACCTGCGGTAACATTAGGTCGGTGTCCGTCGTCCTCACCCGGTCCCCCGCCCTCGCGCCCCTCCTCGCGCGCGGCGCCCTGCTGTCCCCCTTCAAGCGGCCCCGCCCGGCCGCCGAATTCCCCGGCACTCGGCTGGTGCTGCCCGGCCTGCGCGTCGACCTCGCCCGGCTCGCGGCGTACGAGCGGGTGTGCGGCTTCGCGACCGGGGACGACGCGCTGCCGGTGACGTATCCACATGTGCTGGGTTTTCCGCTCGCGATGCGCCTGATGAGCGGACGGGACTTCCCCCTGCCGCTGCTCGGGCTCGTCCATACGTCGGTCGAGATCGCACAGCACACCGCGCTCGCGGCCACCGGGGAGTACGAACTCACCGTGTACGTCGACGGATTGGCGCCGCACCGACGCGGTACGGAGGCGGCCGTCATCACCGAGGTGCGGGCGGACGGGAGCGTTGTGTGGGAGTCGAGGAGCACGTATCTGGCCCGGCACCGCACGGACGGCCGTACCGCTCAGACCAGCGTGCCGGCCGACGAGCCGCTGCCCGCCGTCGCCGAGTGGCGGCTGGCAGGTGACGTGGGGCGGCGCTATGGCGCGGTCTCCGGCGACCGCAACCCCATCCACCTGCACCCGCTCACCGCCCGCCTCTTCGGCTTCCCCCGGGCCGTCGCGCACGGCATGTGGACCGTGGCCCGCTGCCTGGCCGCGCACGGAACTCCGCAAGCCGCCCTGGTGCGGGCGGAGTTCAAGGCACCCGTGCCGCTGCCGGGCACGGTGACGTACGCCGCGGACGGCGAGCGGTTCGAACTGCGCGGCGGAGGCCGGGTGCATGTGAGCGGCGGGGTCTACCCGATCGCCTCGTGAACCGGCTCCGGCGGTGACCACGGGCTCCCGTCCATCAGGTTCCCCAGCCCCGCCCACGCGAAGTTCATCAGGGTCGCCGCCGCCTGTCGGGCGCTGACGCCGGGCGTGGCGTTGGCCCAGGCGGCGAGGGACTCGGCGGCGCCGACCAGGGCCTCGGCGAGACCGGCGACCTCGCGTTCGGCGAGGTCGGGGTCGCGGTGGGCCGCTCGGGCGGCGACGACGATCAGCCCGGTCACGAAGGCGACTATCTCCTCGCGCATCGAGGCGACCTCGGCGGCGAACGGCTCGCCGTGGGTGCGGGCCTGGAGGTGCAGGACCGACCAGGCGTCCGGGTGCCGCGCGGTGTGGGTGAAGAACGCCCGAAGACCGTCCCAGAGTTGGCGGTCGGCGGACAGGGCCGGATCGACGCCGGCCCGGACGGCCACGGTGAGGGCCTTCGCCTCACGGCGGATGCAGGCGGTGAAGAGGTCTTCCTTCGAGTTCAGGTACAGATACACCAACGGCTTGGACACGCCCGCGAGTTCGGCGATCTCGTCCATCGACGCGGCCATGTACCCGCGCTGCCCGAAGGTCCGCACGGCGGCGTCCAGCATCTGCTGCTCACGGACGGCGCGCGGCATCCGCTTGCTCTTCACGGCACCCATACCGGAAGACTAATTGGGTACGGCCGTGAGCGGCTCTCTTACGAGGCCTGGGGAGCCTGTCCCTGCGCCCGGGCGCTGTCGTCGGCCCCGTCCTCCTGGCTGCGGTTGGCGTCCAAGTTGGACTTCATGCGGTCCACCTTCTGGACGACCTGGAGAGAGGCGCGGTCCCGCTCCTTGCGCAGCACGACGAAGCTGATCGGGGCGGAGAGCACGAGGGCGAGCAGGACGACCCACATGCCGTTGGACTCGCCCAGGCCGCGCGGGACCACACCGGAATAGACGAGGCCCCAGACGACCACGAGGCAGCCCACGAAGATCCCGAGGCGCATCAGTGTGTAGCGGAGCATCTCAATCCACTCTTCCGTTCCGACCGAATGTTCCCGAACGCACCATCCAGTGAAGCACGCCCGGCATGCGATCTTGCAGGGGGTGTCGCCGTTCAGGAGAGGGCCTCGGTACCGGTCTCAGTTCATCGGTACCTGTCTCAGTTCATCGGTACCGGTCTCAGTTCAGGGGAAGCCACATCATGATGTCGTCCCGGTAGTCGTCCGCGGCGACCCGCAGCCCGCCCGGCACCCGGCCCACCTCCTTGTAGCCGACGGAGGCGTAGAAGTCCTCCAGGCCCATCCCGCCCCGGCAGGTCAGCTTGAGCGCCTCCAGGCCGAGGTCGCGGGCGTGCTCCTCGGCCGCCGCGAGCAGGGCCCGGCCGTGGCCGCCGCGCTGGAGGGAGGGGTCGACCATGACGGTGGTCAGCCAGGCGTAGTGGCCCTGGAGGCGGTGCGCGTTGAGGCCGAGGAAGGCGGTGGCGCGCAGCCGCCCGTCCGGGTCGAGCCCGGCGATCAGGCGGTGGCGTCCGGCCGCGACCGACTCCGCGTACCGGTCGGTCTCGGGCCGTACGTCCTCGTACGTGGTGTCGCCGACGAAGCCGACCGCTCCGCCCGCGTTGTTGACGTCCGTCCACAGCCGGGTCAGCTCGTCGAGCCGCTCGGGCGTGAGGTCGGGGTCAGGCCGGAATATGAGCTCCATGGTCGGCAAGTTTAAGTTCGGCCTGCCGTACGCCCGTCTGCGGGTCGAAGGCCTTCATGGGCGCGAGCTGAGCGCGTTGTGGCCGGCGGTTCACCCGGGCCCGAGGGCGTGGGCCGCGACCCGCAGATCGGAGAGCAGCCCGCGATACGCGGCCTCCCGGTCGTCCGCCCGCAGCACCGAGGACGGGTGCACGGTGGGCACCAGCCGCTCCGCGTGCCCGTGGATCTCCTCCTCCAGCACCGTCCCGCGCACCTGCGTGACCCGGAACGACGACCCGAGCAGCGCCTTGCCGGCCGTGGCACCGAGCACCACGATCAGTTCCGGCTCCACGACGGCCAGCTCGGCGACGAGCCACGGCCCGCACGCGGTCATCTCCCGCAGGGACGGCGCCTTGTGGATCCGGCGCTTGCGGGGCTCGGCCTGCGTGAACTTGAAGTGCTTCACGGCGTTGGTGACATACGCCTCGCCGGGGTCGATGCCCGCCTCCGCCAGCGCCCGGTCCAGCAGCTTCCCGGCCGGCCCGACGAAGGGCTTGCCCTGCCTGTCCTCCTGGTCCCCGGGCTGCTCCCCCACGAGCATCACGCGGGCGTCGGCCGCCCCCGCCCCGAACACGGTCTGTGTCGCGTCCCGGTGCAGGGGGCAGCCCCGGCACTCGGCGGCGGCGCGGCGCAGGGCGGGGAGGCCGCCGCCGTCCGGGACGAAGGGTTCGGCGGTGTATGCGTCCTCGGGAGGCATGGGTCCCGAGTACCCGCCGTGGGGGGTTCGGACCCATGTCGTCCGCGGGTGCGTGGGGGCTGGTCGCGCAGTTCCCCGCGCCCCTGGGTTGGAGTACCTGGTCGGCATGGTAAGCACCAGGCTCCTGAGGGCCGCGGTCGACGTCACACCCGCATCGGCTGCGGGGTCTCCCGGCGCGCCGGGTCCGGGCCGTCGTACTCCCGGATGATCTCGTAGCGGGTGTTGCGCTCCACCGGTCGGAAGCCCGCGTCCCTGATCAGGTCCAACAGGTCCTCGCGCGTCAATTTGTTCGGCGTGCCGTAGTTGTCGGCGTCGTGTGTGATCTTGTACTCGACGACCGAGCCGTCCATGTCGTCGGCGCCGTGCTGGAGCGCGAGCTGGGCGGTCTGGACGCCGTGCATGACCCAGAAGACCTTGACGTGCGGAACGTTGTCGAAGAGCAGCCGGGAGACCGCGAAGGTCTTGAGGGCCTCGGCACCGGTGGCCATCTGGGTCCGGGCCTGCAGCCGGTTTCGTACCTTCCCGTCCTTCATGTCCACGAAGTCGTGCTGGTAGCGCAGCGGGATGAAGACCTGGAAGCCGCCGGTCTCGTCCTGGAGCTCACGCAGCCGCAGCACGTGGTCGACGCGGTGGCGGGGCTCCTCGATGTGGCCGTAGAGCATGGTGCACGGGGTCTTCAGACCCTTCTCGTGCGCCAGCCGGTGGATCCGCGACCAGTCCTCCCAGTGCGTGCGGTGGTCGACGATGTGCTGCCGGACCTCCCAGTCGAAGATCTCGGCGCCGCCGCCGGTCAACGACTCCAGACCGGCGTCGATCAGCTCGTCCAGGATCTCGCTCGCGCTGAGCCCCGAGATGGTCTCGAAGTGGTGGATCTCGGTGGCGGTGAAGGCCTTCAGCGACACGTTCGGCAGGGCGGCCTTGAGCTCCTTGAGCGACCGCGGGTAGTAGCGCCACGGCAGGTTCGGGTGCAGGCCGTTGACGATGTGCAGCTCGGTGAGGTTCTCGCCCTCCATCGACTTGGCGAGCTTGACCGCCTCCTCGATGCGCATCGTGTACGCGTCCTTCTCGCCCGGCTTGCGCTGGAAGGAGCAGTAGGCGCAGGACGCCGTGCACACGTTGGTCATGTTGAGGTGGCGGTTGACGTTGAAGTGGACGACGTCGCCGTTCTTGCGCGTCCGCACCTCGTGCGCGAGGCCGCCCAGCCAGGCCAGGTCGTCCGACTCGTACAGCGCGATGCCGTCCTCACGGGTCAGCCGCTCACCGGCCCTGACCTTCTGCTCCAGCTCGCGCTTGAGTCCGACGTCCATACCCACACCTTTCTCCGACGACTTCCCACCGTACGTCTATGCCTCTTCGGGCAGCTCCCCGACCCGGTTCTCCCACTTCGTGGAGAGCACGATCGTGGTCCGGGTCCGGGACACGCCCTTGGTTCCGCTGAGCCGCCGGATGATCTTCTCCAGGCCGTCGACGTCGGTCGCCCGCACCTTGAGCATGAACGAGTCGTCGCCCGCGATGAACCAGCAGTCCTCGATCTCGGAGAGGTCCTTCAGCCGGCGGGCCACGTCCTCGTGGTCGGCGGCGTCCGAGAGCGAGATGCCGATCAGGGCGATGACGCCGAGGCCGAGCGAGGCGGCGTCGACCGTGGCGCGGTAGCCGGTGATGACGCCGGCCGCCTCCAGCCGGTTGATGCGGTCGGTGACGCTGGGTCCCGACAGGCCGACGAGGCGTCCCAGCTCCGCGTAGGAGGCCCGGCCGTTCTCCCTCAGGGCCTGGATGAGCTGCCTGTCCACCGCGTCCATGCGATCGAAGCCTTCCGATGAAGAGACTGAAGAGAGGTTTGTGTGGTGCGTGGTTCCTGATGCCTGGTGCCTGGTGCCTGTGCCTGGTGCTCACGCAGGGGGCCTGGAGCCCCCGCCGATCTCGCCCTGCCACCGGCGGTACAGCCCGTGTCCGACGCCCGCCGCGTCGAGGACCCGTCCGGCGACGAAGTCCACCAGGTCCTGGATGTGCGTGGCGCCCGCGTAGAAGGCGGGCGAGGCGGGTACGACGCTCGCGCCCGCGTCGTCCAGGGCGACCAGGTGCCGCAGGGTCTGCCCGCTCAGCGGGGTCTCCCGCACGGCTACGACCAGCGTCCGCCGCTCTTTCAGCGTGACGCTCGCGGCCCGTTGCAGCAGATCCTTGGACAAGCCCAGCGCGACTCCGGCGACGCACGCGGTGGAGGCCGGCACGATCAGCATCCCCTTCGCGGGGTACGACCCCGAGGACGGCCCCGCCGCGAGGTCCCCGGCGCTCCAGTGCCGTACGCCCTCGACGTCCACGTCGAAGGTCCCCGGCTTCCCGTCGGCACCCCTGGACAGCCATTCCCGCAGGTCGCTGTGCCAGTGCGCGTCCCGGAAGGAGATCCCGGTCTCGTCGAGGAGAGTCAGCCGGGAGGCCCGGGACACCACCAGGTCGACGCTCTCGCCCGCGGCGAGCAGTGCGCGCAGCACAGCGGCGGCATAAGGAGTGCCGGAGGCGCCGGACACCCCTACGATCCAAGGCGTACGCGGCGTCTCTCCTGGCTTGACTGGGTTCACAACCCCGAGCCTATCCGGCGTCGCAGGGTGGGAACCGGCCAAGGGGGCCCGGCCGTTCCCTGGAGGGACAAGCGAACTGTGGGGGTTGCCATGTCCGGTACCGGACTCGAGTGGTCGCGCGGCCACCGTGCGAAGGCCGCGGCCCAGCTGATGGCGGGCTGGGTCGCGCTGCTGTGGCTCCTCGAAGTGGTGGACGTGGCCACCGGCCATACTCTGGACGACTTCGGGATCATCCCGCGCGTCCCCGCCGAACTGGTCGACATCGTCCCCGCCGCCTTCCTGCACTTCGGTTTCGCCCATGTGGCCGCGAACAGCGTGCCGCTGCTGGTCCTCGGTTTCCTGGCGGCGCTGGGCGGTCTGCGCCGGTTCGCCGCGGTGTGTGCGTTGATCATCGTCGCGGACGGCCTGGGGGTGTGGCTGATATCCCCGGCGAACAGCAACACGGCCGGCGCCTCCGGGCTGATCTTCGGCCTCTTCGGCTTCCTGCTGGTCAGCGGCTTCGTCGAGCGCCGGCCGCTGGGCGTTCTGGTCGGCCTGCTGGTCGGCGCGGTCTGGGGCGGCTCGATCCTCGCGGGCATCGCCCCCACCCAGACCGGGGTCAGCTGGCAGGGCCATCTGGTCGGCCTCGTGTCGGGCGTGGCGGCGGCGTTCGTGTTCCGCCGCCGGGCCGGGACCGCCCCCTCGCTCACACCGTGAGCCGCGCTTACACCGTGAGCCCGCGCACCAGCAGGTCCAGCAAGGCACACACGAACAGGGCAATCCCGATGAACCCGTTGACGCTGAAGAACGCCCTGCTCACGCGGGACAGGTCATGGGGCCGCACGATCGAGTGCTCGTAGACGAACGCGCCCGCGACGATCATCAGGCCGAACCAGAAGAAGGTGCCGGCGTCGGTGGCGACCGCGTACCAGACGAACAGCGCGGTCGTGAGCGCATGGCATACCCGCGCGCCCCAGACCGCCGCCGGGATGCCGAAGCGGGCCGGGACCGACATGACGCCGATCTCGCGGTCGGTGTCGACGTCCTGGCAGGCGTAGATCAGGTCGAAGCCGCCGATCCAGATGCCGACGGCGAGCCCGAGGATCACCGCGTCCCAGGACCACTCGCCGCTGATCGCGAGCCAGCCGCCGACCGGGCCCATCGCCTGGGCGAGGCCGAGGATGGCCTGGGGGAAGTTCGTGAACCGCTTGCCGTAGGGGTAGACCACCATCGGGATCACCGCGATGGGGGCCAGCGCCAGGCACAAGGGGTTCAGCAGGGCCGCCGAGCCGAGGAAGATCACCAGCGCGACCAGCGCGCCGGTCCAGGCGTGCTTCACCGACATCGCGCCGGTCACCAGCTCGCGGTGCGCGGTCCTGGGGTTACGGGCGTCGATCTCCCGGTCGATGATCCGGTTGACCGCCATCGCGAAGGTCCGCAGGCCCACCATGCAGACGGTGACCAGGAGGAGGCGGCCCCAGTGGATGTTCCCGTCCCACTGGAACATCGCGGTGAGCGCGGCGATGTACGCGAAGGGCAGGGCGAAGACCGAGTGCTCGATCATCACCAGGCGGAGGAAAGCCTTCGTGCGTCCCGGCTGCGGGAGCGCCGCAGAAGCTGAACTCACAGGCCGTACTCCTTCCACCGGCGGTCGACCTTCGCCGCCGTCTCCGGGTCGGACAGCACCATGTCGGGCCAGCCGCCGTCGCGTGTGTAGCCCTCCTCGGGCCACTTCCTGGTCGCGTCGATGCCCGCCTTGCCGCCCCAGAACTGCTGGTAGGAGGCATGGTCGAGGTGATCGACGGGACCTTCGACGACCGAGAGGTCACGGGCGTAGTCCGTGTTGCCGAGGGCCCGCCACGCGACCTCGTGCAGATCGTGGACGTCGCAGTCGGCGTCGACGACCACGATCAGCTTGGTCAGGGACATCATGTGTGCCCCCCACACCGCATGCATCACCTTCTGCGCGTGCTTCGGGTACTTCTTGTCGATCGACACGATCGCGCAGTTGTGGAAGCCGCCCGCCTCGGGCAGGTGGTAGTCCACGATGTCCGGCACGATGATCTTCAGCAGGGGGAGGAAGAACCGCTCCGTCGCACGGCCCAGGGGTCCGTCCTCCGTCGGAGGGCGGCCTACGACGATCGACTGCAACAGCGGCCGCTTCCGCATCGTCACGCAGTCGATCGTCAGGGCGGGGAAGGGCTCCTGCGGGGTGTAGAACCCGGTGTGGTCGCCGAAGGGGCCCTCCGGGAGCATCTCGCCGGGCTCCAGCCAGCCCTCGATCACGACCTCCGCCTGCGCCGGCACCTGGAGCGGCACCGTCTTGCAGTCGACCATCTCGATCCGCCTGCCCGCGATGAACCCGGCGAAGAGGTACTCGTCGATGTCACCGGGGAGGGGAGCGGTGGAGGCGTACGTCACGGCGGGCGGGCACCCGAAGGCGATCGCGACCGGCAGCCGCTCGCCCCGCCGCGCCGCGACCTGGTAGTGGTTGCGGCTGTCCTTGTGGATCTGCCAGTGCATGCCGATGGTGCGCTTGTCGTGGCGCTGGAGGCGGTACAGGCCCAGGTTCCGGATGCCGCTCTCGGGGTCCCTGGTGTGGGTGAGCCCCAGGTTGAAGAAGGAGCCGCCGTCCTTCGGCCAGGTGAAGAGGGCGGGCAGCTGGTCGAGGTCGACGTCGTCGCCGTGCAGGACGACCTCGTGGACCGGGGCCTCCTTCACCTTCTTCGGCGGTACGTGCGTCATCGCGCCGAGCTTCCCGAAGGCCTCCCGCACACCCACGAAGCCGTGCGGCAGCTCGGGCCGCAGCAGCCCGCCGATCTTCTCGGAGATCTCGCCGTACGACTTCAGCCCCAGGGCCTTCAGCAGTCGCCGGTCGGTCCCGAAGACGTTCATCGCGAGGGGCATCGCGGAGCCCTTCACGTTCTCGAAGAGCAGCGCCGGGCCCTGGGACTTCTGCACCCGGTCGACGATCTCCCCGACCTCCAGGTACGGGTCCACCTCGGCTTTGATGCGCTTGAGGTCGCCCTCGCGCTCCAGGGCCCTGAGCAGGGAACGAAGATCGTCGTAAGCCATGGGGTCAAGTATCCCCGAGCCGCTACCCTGGCCCGGTACCTGGGGTCCCGTGCTCGTGGCCCCGACGACCGTTCCACTGGAAGGCCCCCATGCTCCGGGTACTGATGTTCCTCGTGCCACTGGCGCTGAGCGTGTACGCGTTCATCGACTGCATCAGCACGAAGGACGAGGACGTCCGCTACATGCCCAAGCCGCTGTGGGCCATCCTCGTCCTGGTGTTCCCGCTCGCCGGCTCGATCTCCTGGCTCATCGCGGGCAAGAAGCGGCACCCGGCCGGCGCGGGCGGCCCCGCGGGTTCCGCCGGCTCTCCGTGGCGCCGGGGCGGCGGGCAGCGGTGGGTGGCGCCCGATGACAATCCCGAGTTCCTCAAGTCCCTCAAGGACGAGGACGCGAAGGACCCGGACAAGCAGGACCGGGACAAGAAGGACCGGGACAAGAAGGACGGCGGCGAGGACCCCACCGCCTGAGTTCACCGCACCTGACAAGGTGTACGCCGGTGAGCCGCCCGAAGCGGACAATGCGCCCCTGGGCGGCGGCGGGCGGGGGCCGGACACTTACCTCGCATGACGACTGCTCCCGCCGACTCCACCGGCACCACGCTCACCCCCGAATACGGTGACAAGGTCATCGCCGTCGAGACGGCGGGCTCGGAACCGATCCCCGACGCCGAACGGCACGGCAGCCCGCTCCAGTTGCTGTGGACGTGGGCGTCCCCGAACATCGAGTTCGCGACGGTGTACATCGGCGTGATCTCGGTCCTGTTCTTCGGGCTGGACTTCTGGCAGGCGACGGCGGCACTGCTGCTGGGCACGGCACTCGGCTCGCTGACCCACGGGATCCTGTCCCTGGACGGCCCGCGCTTCGGCGTCCCGCAGATGGCGGTCGGCCGCTTCTCCTTCGGCTTCCGGGGCAATCTGCTGCCGGCGGGTGTGAACGCGCTTGTCGCGGGCGTCGGTTGGTTCGCCGTGAACAGTGTGAGCGCGGCTTTCGCCCTCAACACGCTGACAGACCTGCGCCCGCTCCCCTCCCTGTTGCTGGTGGTGGTCGCCGAGATCGCGATCGGCTTCATCGGCCACAACTTCGTCCACGTCTTCGAGAAGTACGCCTTCCCGGCGCTGGCGGTGATCTTCCTGCTGGCCGGTGTCTGGACCTTCAAGGAGGCCGACCTGGGCGGGGCGGGCGCGGGCGGCGGCATCGGCGGCTTCCTCCTCGCCTTCAGCGCGGCCTGGGGCTACGCGGCCGGCTGGAACCCGGGGGCCTCGGACTACTCCCGCTACCTCCCGCGTACGGCAAGCCGCTTCAAGACCGCTCTCTACCCGGCCGTCGGCCTCTTCGTGTCGGTCGCGATCGTCTCCGTGATCGGCGCGGCCTCGGCGACGATCGTCGCCCCCGAGGGCGCCTCCCCCACGGCCGCCTTCACCGGCCACCTCCCGGGCTGGCTCAGCGACTTGGTGTTGCTGGCCATCATCCTCGGAGCGGTCTCCGCGAACGCCCTGAACGTGTACTCGTCGGCCATGTCGATCACTTCACTGGGCCTCAAGCTCCCGCCGTGGCTCGGCCGTAGCGCCATCGTCGTCCTGTGCGGTGTCGCCGGTACGGCGGCGGCGTGGGCGTCACTCGCGGACGCGGGGCACGCGTACGAGGCGTTCCTGCTGGTCATCGCATACTGGGTGGGACCGTGGCTCGGGGTCGTGCTGGTCGAGCGGTGGCTGCAGGCGCGGACGCCGGTCGAGCAGCTGGCGGCCCGGCTCGGTGACCGGACGTTCGCCAACTGGCCCGGTATCGCCGCCCTGTTGATCGGTATCGCGGTGTCGGTGCCGGTCTTCTCCAACCAGGAGAAGTACGTGGGATGGGTGCCGGAGCAGTGGCCGTCCTTCGGTGACATCACCTGCCTGGTCGGGTTCGCGGTGAGCGCGGGGCTGTACGCGGTGCTGCGGCGGGCGCCTCGCTGAAGGACCTCGCCGGAGGACAACGCCGAGAGACGCAGGTCACATTCGGGCCGTGTCACATCCTGCCGGGGCCGTTCCGTCCGAGTGGTGTAGCCGTCAATGAACGGCAGCCATCGACAACGGCAAGGAGTGCACCATGGAAGCTCGCATGAACCTCCTCGGCAACCCGGTCGCGACCAGGATCTGGAAGCACATCGTCGCCGCGAGCAAGGCGGTCGAGGACACGACGCTGCCGGCCGCGACGCAGGAGCTGGTGAAGATCCGCGCCAGCCAGATCAACGGCTGCGGTTTCTGCACCGACATGCACACCAAGGACGCCGCGCACGCCGGGGAGACCGCGCAGCGCCTCAACCCGATCGCGGCCTGGCGCGAGGCCAAGGTGTTCACCGAGGCCGAGCGGGCCGCCCTGGAGCTCGCGGAGCAGGGCACTCGCATCGCCGACGCGGCCGGCGGCGTCACGGACGAGGCCTGGGCGAACGCCGCCAAGCACTACGACGAGGACCAGCTCGCCGCGCTGGTGTCGCTCATCGCGGTCATCAACGCCTTCAACCGCGGGAACGTCATCGTCCAGCAGCCCGCCGGCGACTACCAGGTCGGCATGTTCGGATGACTCCGCGCAGCTGACTGATTGCGCCTAGCCGGCCTCGGGGAGCTCCAGCGGCAGCGTGTCGGCCTGTTCCACGTGCTCGACCCTGATGTACCGCTCGCCGAAGGTCTCCTCGAGGATCGGCTCGGCCCTTTCCGGGTCATCGACGCCGACGAAGACGAACCCGCTTTCGTCCACGCCGACTTCGCGCAGCTGGAAGGTGCCGTCCCAGCGGCTCATGTCCTCGGTGATGCGGTCGGAGAGGGCGCTGAGGTCTTCGCGGTTCACGTCGGTGCTGTGCAGCCGTACGGTCACGCCCTTCTCGGCGGCGGCGCAGGCGGCGGTGTCGAAGGCGGCGGACGGGATGCGCCAGACGTCCGCCGCGTTGTCGTCGTCGTCGACGGACAGACCGGTGTAGACGGCGGCGTGACGGCCTGCGGTCAGCCGGCCGAGGTGGTCCACGGTCCGGTCCAGCGGGGTGTAGTGGACGGCGTCACCGGCCGTGGGGGCGGGGCGGGTGCCGACGCAACTCTCGTCCGTGGCGGCGGCTTTGATCTCGGCGGGTGCCACGCGGTACCCCCCGTCGGTGTGGCCGGTCTCCAACTCGTCGATGTACAGCCCGGCGCCCACGGCCACGCCGGCGGTCGCGAGGCCCGCCGCGATCCAGGTTCGGTGCCTGATACCCCTCATGTCCCCCTCCGTCCCTTGCCGTGCCTTCCTGCCCCTTGCTGTCGGAACTGTGACGCCGGGAGGGAGGCAAAGGTTCGGGCTCCTCGCACACCGGTTGACGGGGGCGAACTTTCTGTAACCGTTCCAGTTCACCCCGTTGACACCACCCGCACTCCCCCTTAACGTCACGCCCACATTCTGAACGTGGGACGAGATGTCGAACACCGAGGTCCGCCGGTCGTTCAACTCGCCTTCAAAGCTGTACGCCGGCCCCCCGACGACCTCGGTGGCTGCGTGCGGATCCACCAGTTCTGCCCGTCCAGGGCATCGACCTCCGCTACGCCGTCATCCCCCCATCCAAGAAGAACAAGGAACGATCACCATGGTCACCCGAAGAGCCGCCCTTGCCCTCCTCGGCGGAGTGGCCTCCATGGCCCTCACCTTGTCCGCCTGCGGCCAGAGCAGCGAGGCCGGCTCCGAGGACAGCTCCGAGAGCGGTACCGTCGGCATCGCCATGCCGACCCGGGCCTCCGAGCGCTGGCTCACCGACGGCAAGAGCGTCGTCGAGAACCTGAAGGGCATGGGGTACAAGACCACGCTGGTGTACGGCGACGACGACCCGAAGGTCCAGTCCTCACAGGTCGAGACCCTGGTCAAGCAGGGCGTCGACGCACTGATCATCGCGGCCATCGACGCGAAGTCGCTGAACGGCGTGCTCCAACAGGCCGCCGACGCGGACATTCCGGTGATCTCCTACGACCGGCTCATCCTCGGCACCAAGAACGTCGACTACTACGTCTCCTTCGACAACGAGATGGTCGGCCGGCAAGAGGCCCGCCACATCATCGAGAAGCTCGGCCTGGAGGACGGCAAGGGCGGCCCGTTCAACATCGAGCTGTTCGCCGGTTCCCCCGACGACAACAACACCAAATACTTCTTCGACGGTTCGATGGCGCTCCTGGAGCCGTTCCTGGAAAGCAAGCAGTTGGTCGTCCAGTCCGGCGAGACCGAGCTCGACAAGATCACCACCCTGCGCTGGGACGGACCCACCGCGCAGAAGCGCATGAGCGACCTCCTCACCAAGTGGTACAGCGACCAGACGGTCGACGCGGTCCTGTCGCCGTACGACGGCATCTCCCGGGGCGTCCTGTCCGCGCTGGAGTCGGACGGCTACGGCACCGACGGCAAGCCCCTCCCGGTCGTCACCGGCCAGGACGCCGAGCTGGACTCAGTGAAGTCGATCATCGCGGGTAAACAGTCGCAAACCGTCTTCAAGGACATCCGCGAGCTCGCCAGGGCCGCCACGGAGCTGGTCGACGACATACTCACCGGCCGGATACCGAACGTGGACAACAGAAGGGATTACAACAACGGCGTCAAGGACGTGCCCGTCCACTTGCTGCAGCCGGAGAGCGTCGACAAGACCAACTACGAGATGCTGATCACTAACCGCTACTACACAGCCGAACAGCTCAAGTAGCGACGAGCTGTTGCTCCTGGTCAGCGGAGAGCGGACGTGAACGCCGACCAGGCGGCGGGGGCGAGGAGCAGGACGGGGCCGTCAGGGTTCTTGCTGTCGCGTACGGGGACGACGGTGGGGAAACCGGGGGCGATTTCCACGCAGTTGCCGCCGTCGTTGCCGCTGTGGCTGCTCTTGATCCAGGTCGCCGCGCCGAGTTCGTGACTGTCCATCGTGCTCGTACCCCTCCATCACGTCGCTGATCAGAGCGGCGGATTCGCGGGCTGACGGGATGTCCGCCCTGAGCACATCATAGGTCTGGCCGTGGCGCGCGAAGGCGGCCGGATCGTCGTTGAAATACCCACGGCCCAGCGACTCCGAGTAGATCCACTCGTGCCCATCGGGCAGCCTGATCAACGACATCGAGGTCGTGGGGCGAATGAGCCCGTAGAGTCCCGCCGGGGCCACCTGGATACGGATGTTGGGGCGCTGTCCGGCGTTCAGCAGATGGGCGCACTGGTCACGCATGATCTCCGGGCTGCCCACCGCGTTGCGCAGACAACTCTCGTCCAGCACGGCGACGTACAACGGGCCGTCGTCGGCGAGGAAGCGCGGCTGACGGCTCAGCCGAGCCCGGACGCGCTCCTCGACCTCATCACCGCTCGCGATCTGGGAGAACAGCGCGTGCGCGTAACCCTGGGTCTGCAACAGGCCAGGGATGACCTGTTCTTGATACTCCCGCAGGGCCACCGCCTTCGCATCCATCTCGGCCCTGCGCTCGAACCAGTCCGGATGCTGCACCTCCGGATACCAGTCGATCCGCCCCCACAACCGCAGCAACACCCCACCCGTACCCAGCAGTTCGTCGCACTTCTTCGCGAACGTGTCCTGTGGCACCCGCGTACCGGCCTCGATCCGGGCCACCTGGGACCGGTCACAGGGGATCTCCCTGGCCAGCGCGTCCTGTGTGAGCAGCGCGGCCTCGCGGAAGTGCTTGAGCACCTCCCCGAACACGGCGGCTGTACTGGCCCCTGATCCCGCCTCACCATTGCGTCGGCTCACGGCATCCCCCTCCGTCCTACGTGACAGTGACCCTGTGGCACGCGCCAGGCATTGATACCGACCGTTCCCCTGGGCGACGCTCGATACACCCAGAGTTACGAAAGGTGCCGGGAGTTGCACATGCCTGAGCGGTTGGAACCGGGAACGCTCGTCTACGACCCGCAGTTGCGCAAGGTGGGCGAGTACCAGGACAGAGTCGGCCCGTACGCGATGCTGCGCCCGGTCGGCGGCGGCCGGGAGTGGCAGGCGGACCCGGCGCGGATCCGGGCGGCGACCCGGGAGGAACGGCTGAGCGCGGGCGTACGGGCGGCCAACGACCGTTCCAGAGAAGGGTTCGCGGCGCCGCCTCTGCTGGAGGCCGATGCCGGTCGGCCGCCCGTCCCGGTCCCCGGGTGCGCGACCTGCGAGGAGCTGGCGACCCGGCGGGAGGAGGCCCGGGCCGTGTTCGACGGCAGCGCGGAGACCGGCGCGAACGTACTGCTGCGGCAACACCAAGGCCGGGAACACGGCGGAGCCCCGGCCGCCGGACGCCGGATCTTCCGGTACGTGCCCTACACGATCGTGCAGGACGCCTCGGCACAGCCGGAGTACGAGGCGCACTGCGTCTCGGGCGACGAGGCGGACTGCGGCGCGAGTTCAGGACCTCGCCAGGCCCCCGGCGAGGTCGAGGAGTGGCAGCGCCGGCACACCCAGGAGACCCGTCACCTGCGCTACCGCCGCAGCTTCGCGGACTACGCGGTATTCGAACGACCGTGAGCCGGGACCTGCACCGAGAGCATGACAGCGAGACCCTCCGGCCGCGCGATACAGCGTTTGATATACTGGCATGAACGTGTATATCAAGCGTCAGCTCGGGAGGCCACATGTCCAGGACCCTGGTCGACGTCGACGACGACATGCTGGCCTTCGCCCAGCAGCAGCTCGGAACCAAGACGAAGCGGGACACCATCAACCGCGCCCTGACGATAGCGGCCGCGGTCAGCGCGGACGACCGGGCACGGGCGCTGCGCTGGTTGCAGGAGAACGCGGACGACTACCTCGACTTCGAGGCCCTCGAGGAACTGGAGCGATCAGGGCAGTGACCTACCTGGCCGACACCTCGGCGGTATGGCGACTCCTGCGGGGGCAGATCGAAGCTCCCTGGCCCGAACAGATCGCGCGCGGCCTGGTGGCCATCTCCCCTCCTGTCGAGGCCGAGTTGATGCGCGGGGTGCGCGCGGACCGCGACCACAAGCCCTTCTTCACCATGCTCGGGCAGACCTTCGGCTGGGTACCGGCGCTCGACGACGCCTGGCCGAGGATCGTCGCCGTACAGCGTGAACTGCTGAAGATCGGCCACCACCTAGGCCCGTCACCGATCGACATCCTCATCGCCCTCACCGCCGAACACCACCGTCTGACCGTCCTCCACATCGACGACGACTTCGCGGCCATCGCCAAGGTACGCCCGGGCATCCCGATGATCCGCCTGCAACCGAATGTCCAGTGATCGCGCTCAGCGCAGCCGCGACGACGACAGGATCGACAGCAGGTGGGCCGGGACCATCACCCACATGATGACGGCGAGGGTACCCAGGGTCCAGAGGGTGGGCTCGATGCCGCCGGTCGCGGCGTCGGCGACCAGGAGCTCCAGCACGGACTGAGCGGTGCTGGAGCGGCAGAGCTGAGGCGCCGGTGCCAGCCCGCATGGCACCGGCGCCCCGCTCCCGGCGTCAGCCCTCGTCGGCCGTACCGCCGAAGAGTCCGCCCGAGTCGGACGCACCGACGTCCGCGCCGTCCTCGTCGGATCCCCCGCTCTCGGCGGTGCCGCCGGTCTCCCCGCTGCTGTCGCCGTCCTCGATGTCTCCCGTGGGTTCCGGGGTGACGGTGACGGTGCCGTCACTCGTGACGGTCAGCGTCACCAGGGAGTCGGCCGACGCCTCGGTCCACGCCTCCGGGCTCTGTGCGACGACCGTGCCGGGCGCGGCCGTGTCGGTCACCTCTTCGGTCGTGGTGACCTGGAAGCCCTGGGCCTCCAGGGCGGGTTGCGCGTCGGCGAGAGGTTGGCCCCGTACGTCGGGGACCGTGACCGTCTCCGCCGTAGACGTGGACGTGGACGTGGACGTGGACGTAGGCGAGTCGGTGGGCGCGACGGACGGGTCGTCCGGGTTCGGCGCCTCCGGCAGGACCTCGTCCTCCGTACCGTCGGAACCCGCCTCGCGGGCCAGCCCGGCCTCCGGATCCTCGACGTCGACGAGCTGGAAGACCTCGACCTTCTCGTCCTCCGGTGCCGCCTTGACCTTGGCCACCTTCTTCGAGTCGTACGCCGGCCACTTCTTGTTGCGGTCGTCGAACTTCACGTCGGCGGCGTCGATGTCGTCCTCGAACGAGGCCAGCGGGTTGCCGCAGCTGCACTGGACCGCCGGCCGCCCCAACTGGTCGACCAGGACGGCGATTCCCGCCTCCAGCAGCGCGTCGAAGGCCTTCGCCTTGCCCTTCTTGAAGTCGTGGTTCTTGACCAGGGTGTCGGCGCGCAGCAGGACCGGCGTCAGTTTCTTCACGAAGCCCTTGATCTCGCCGACGTCGTCCAGGCCCGCGGCCTTGGCCCACTCCTTGGCCTTGCCCCGGTTCTCCGGCTTCTCGAGGAACTCGACGAGCTTCGCCTTGTCGCAGTGGCCGGCGTCCCGGGTACCCCCGTAAAGACCCGGGTCGCCGCCCCCTATCTCCCCCGCTATGTAGTCCATCGCGGCCCCGATGGCGATGTCGGTGCCGAGTCTCACGAAGAACGGCGCCGCGCTCATCACTCCGCGCGCGACGGCCCGTACGGCGACCTTCTCGCCGGGGCACTTCGCCGCCAGCATGCCGAGGACGGCCAGGACCAACGCGAGCGCAACAGCCGTGCGCCCTCTCCCCCGTGTGCGTTTCATGGTCTCCCTGTGGCTCCTTCCGGGTCGCCGGTCGGCGTACGGTCACGTCAGTGTGGGCGCCCGTCCGGGGCGGGCACATCGTGGTCCGCACGGGATCCGCGGGGCTGGGATCCGTGCCCACACGGATGACGGAATCCGCCGTCGGCGGTGACCATGGGCCCATGCCGCGCACCGTGCTGATCGTCGACGACGACCCCGGATTCAGAGCCGTGGCACGGGCGTTGCTGGAGGCGGACGGCGACTTCGCGGCGGCGGAGGCGGGGTCGGGTGCCGAGGCGCTCGCCCTCGTTGTGCGAGCGCGGCCGGACGCCGTGCTGCTGGACATCGGGCTGTCGGACGGGGACGGCTTCGAGGACGGCTTCGCCGTCTGCCGGGCCCTGCACGGGGTGGCTCCGGAGACGGCGGTGGTGCTGTGTTCGGCGCGGGAGGCCGAGTTGTACGGGGAACGGATCGCCCGGTCCCCGGCGGTGGGGTTCCTCGGGAAGGAACGGCTATCGGCGGCGGCGCTGACGCGGCTGGTCACGCCCGGCGGCGGACCCTGAGCGCGGGATCAGTCGTCGGAGGAGAGGTACATCAGCACCGCGCGCACCCGGCGGTCGTACATCTCCTTGGCCTCGGGCCTCAGGCCCAGCTTGTCGAAGATGGTGTTGACGTGGTCCTCCACCGTCCTCTTGCTGATCGACAGTCGCGCCGCGAGGGCCGAGTTGGACAGCCCGCGCGCCATGAGTTCGAGCACCTTCAGCTGCTGGTCGGTCAGGGCGGCCAGCAGGTCGCGGCGGCGCGGGGTGCGGTAGAGGGCGCGCTGGATCTCCCCGTCGATGGCGTACCGGCCGGCCCCGACCTCGTCCACGACCTCGGTGACGAAGTCCGCTCCGGTGACTCGCGACTTGAGCTGGTAGCCGATGCCCCCGGCGGCGGCCGCGGGCCCGGCCTCCAGGAGTTGCCGCAGATGGGTCAGCTCCATGTCCTTGGACAGCAGCAGGATGCCCACCGACGGATGGGCGCAGCGGATCTCCACGGCCGCCCGTAACCCTTCCAGGGTGTGCGTGGGCGGCATTCTGATGTCGACCACGGCGAGGTCGGGCAGAGTGTCGGCGACCGCGGCCCGCAGCCCGCGCGCGTCCCCGGCCCGCGCGGTGATCTCGTGGCCCTCGTCCTCCAGAATGATCGCGAGTCCTCGCAGGTAGACCGGGTCGTCGTCGGCCAGCACGATGTGCAGCCCCCGGGAACCCAACTTGGCCGTCATACCGGCTCGCCCTTCTCTCTCGTGGCACGGGTGGGCAGGGTTACGGCGACAACCGTGCCCTCGCCGGGGCGGGAGCGGACGGTCAGGCTGCCGTCGTACGCGGAGACCCGGTGGCGCAGTCCGAGCAGGCCGGTGCCGCCGTCCCCCGGGTCCGCGCCGCCGACGCCGTCGTCGGTGACGCTCAGGCTCAGCGTTCCGTCGGCGTGCTGGAGGTCGACGCGGACGGTGCGGGCGTCGGCGTGCTTGAGCACATTGCTGATCGCCTCCTTCACGACGTAGTACGCGGTGAGTTCCACCGGCTCGGGCAGCTCGGGCAGTCCGTCGGCGTGCAGGTCGACGGGCAGGGGCAGGTCGGCGGTCAGCGAGCGCAGGGCCGGCACCAGCCCGGCCTCGCTCAGCACCACGGGGTGGATGCCGCGGGCCGCCACGCGCAGTTCGGCGTGCCCCTGCTCCAACGTGGCGAGCGCGTCGTCCAGCATTCCGGCGAGCTCCGGGCCGCTCGCCGTGCGGTCCAACCAGCGGCGGGCGATGCGCAGTTGGAGGCCCAGGTTGATGAACTTCTGCTGGGCCCCGTCGTGCAGGGCCCGCTCGACCTCGCGCCGCTGCTCGTCGCCGGCCTCGATGACCCGGCGGCGGGAGGCACGCAGTTCGGCGACCAGGGCCTGGTTGTCCAGCTCCAGCGCGGCGGCGGAGACGACCGCCTCCAGGACGTACCGGTCCTCCCGCAGCGCCGGGTCGTGGATGAGGACGCCGACCGGCCGCCCGCCGCGCTCCAGGACGCTCGTCCACTGCCCGGGCCCGGCGGTCAGGGGCCTGCCGTCGGTGTCGAGGTAACCGTCCCCGTCGAGTGCGGGGAAGCCCAGCTGGAGCGACTCGTCGTCGACGGTCCTGGCGAGTTCGTCGCGCAGTCGGCGGCGGGAGTCGAGCGGCAGCCGGCGCAGCAGTTCGGCCACGGCGGTCCGGCCCAGCCGGATCCGCCACACCCCGGCGAGGAACGCGAGTGGCAGGCACAGCACCGACAGATGCGCGGCCGCCAGCAGCGCGGGGTGCGACCACTCCCGGTCGGCGCCGAGCGCCGCGTCGAGCCCGGAGGCGAGACCTCCCACCAGGCCGACGGCGAGCAGCGGAGCGAGTTCCCGTCGGTACGGCCGGGATGCCTTCGCCCAGCGCCACAGCAGTACGGCGACCACGGCCGCGCTGACGACGAGCTGCATCGCGTCGGTCAACTGGCCGAGCCACGGCACGTAGTGCACGAGCAGCAGGTTCTCGGTCACCGACGCGTGGAAGAACACGCCGGCCGACTGGAGGACGAAGGCCACCGCACAGCCGACGGCGAGCAGCACCCGGTCGGCGACAGCGGCGACCGCGCCGTCGTCCTCGCGGGTGCGCAGACGGCCGTAGGGGAACACCAGCAGCAGCGGGATCAGGAAGCCTGTGGACGCGGAGCGCAGGAAGAGGCCGATGGTGTGCACCAGCGGGTCGGTGGAGATCTGGAGGTCCTCCGCGAACCAGCCGATGCCGACGAACAGCATCAGCAGCCCGACCGCGTTGCCGGGCCGCCGCAGCCGGGCCAGCAGTCCGGCCCCGAGATACAGGCCGCCGACAGCCCCCGAGAACAGCGTCGAGGTGGAGTCGGCATGGCGGTCGGGCGCGGTGACGACCAGGACGTAGATGCCGAACGCGGTGCCGGCCGCGGTGAGGAGGACTGCGGTGCGCTGCGGGGACGGGCCTGCCATAACCGCCTCCCCCGTGACGGCCGTTCACGTGCGCTTTCGTATCCTCACGGTACGCGATCGGCCGACTGTCGTACGGAGTTTTCAGCGCAGTCGCGACGACGACAAAATCGACAGCACGTGGGCCGGAACCATCACCCACGTGATGACGGCGAGGGCGCCCAGTGCCCAGCGGGTCGGCTCGATGCCGCCGGTGATCTGGTCGGCGACGGCGGCGACGAGCAGCACCAGCGACGCCTCGATGCCGTTCGTCACGCGGTGGATCTTGAAGGCGGCCGCCAGCTTGCGTACCGTCGCCACGCCCTGCGAGCGCGGGCGGGTCGACTCGTCGTCGACGACGCCCAGGCCGCGCCGGGCGCGGGCCACGTCCACGAGGTCGGTCGAGGCCTTCAGCAGCACTACACCCAGGGCGGTGGCGATGCCGATCGAGAGCCATCCGCCGACGCCGGACTCGGCGGCGCGGTAGCCCGCGCCCGCCAGCAGGGCCGCGTCGGCGAGGTAGGCGCCGAGGCGGTCGACGTAGATGCCGGACGCGCTGTTCTGGCCCTTCCAGCGGGCGACTTCGCCGTCCACGCAGTCGAAGAGCAGGAACAACTGCATGAGGACGACCGCCAGTACGGCACCTGTCAGGCCCGGGATCATCAGCGCGGCCCCGGACGCGACCCCGCACACCACCATCGTCCAGGTCAGCTGGTCGGGGGTGACCGGCGTGCGCACGAGGTGCCGGGTGAACCGCAGCGAGACGCGCCGCATGTACAGCCGGCCCGCCCAGTGCTCGCCGTTGCGGCTCGCGAGCTTGGCCTGCGGCTGGCAGACCTCCCGCAGCTCCTCCAGAACCGGAGCAGCAACCATGAACGTTCCTCCAAGGGGGGCCCAACTGCCGCTGACGCGGCGGTGATCGGCACAGGTTACCTGCCCGGACTCCTGGACATTTCGCGGGGAATTTTGACACGGTTCGGGCCATGCCCGAGAACCGCGAGACCCCGGACACTCTTGCCTTCTACGCCGCGCAGAGCGCCTTCTCCGATCCCGGCGCCCTCGCTCCCCACTACATCGGCCTACCGGACGACGCTCCCCAACTCGCCTGCCTCACCCGAGACTTGCTAATACACCGCGTTGAGGGCGACCTGTTCGGCCACACCCACCCGGTCGACCGTCTGCACAACGACGCCGAGACCCGCTACATCGACGACATCCTGCGGATCCTCCTGGAGCGGAACGACGCCTCGCTGCACCGGCGGCGCGAGCCCCAAGACCGCTTCGTCGGGACCTGCCGGGACTTCGCGCTGCTGCACTGCTCGTTCCTGCGCCACTTCGGCGTCCCGGCCCGCATCCGGATCGGCTTCGCCGACTACTGGGGGTCCAACGGTTTCCATGTCGACCACGTCGTCACCGAATACTGGGACGAGGAACGCGGCTGGTCGTTCGCCGACACTCAGCTCGCCGATCCCTTCGTCACCGACCACTGGAAGGTGGACTTCGACCCGATGGACGTCCCGCGCGACCGTTTCGTCGTCGCGGGCGAGGCCTGGCACGCGATCCGTGAAGGCGAGGCCGACGAAAAGACCTTCGGGTTGCACCCGCCGTCGGAGGGGCCGTTCTGGGGCGAGCGGTACGTGGCCGGCAGCATCCGGCTCGACCTCGCCGCGCTCAACAAGGTGGAGACGCTGTTGTGGGACGTATGGGGCGAGGACGAAGGTAAGCCCGGGGAGCCCCTGCCGGAGTCGTCGCGTGACTTCTACGACCGTGTCGCCCCCGTCGCCTGCGGCGAGGTGTCCTTCGAGGCGGCGCAGCAGCTGTTTGCGGAGGACGACATCCTGCGCACCCCACGGACGGTGACGTGCTACGCGCCCTTCAACGGACCGAGCCAGGTCACCTTCCGCTGACGCTTAGGTCAGGCCACCGTCCGCAACCCGCCCGTCACCGCCGGCCTCATCCCCCGCACCACACGATGCGCACAGGCCGCCGTCAGCAGCTCCCCCAGCAGGTCCGGGTCACCGATCTCCAGCCCCAGCAACGACTCGATCCGCTCCAGCCGCTGGTAGAGGGACTGGCGGCCGATGTGCAGCAACGCGGCCGTACGCGTCGGCGAGCAGCCGTGCCGCAAATGCACCTCCAGGGTGCGGACGAGGTCGCTGGGGTGGGCCGCCTCCCAGGCCAGCAGCGGGCCCAGGGCGTGCTGGACCAGCCCGGCGAGCCGCTCCCGGTTGGCGTCGACGCCGCCTCGGGTCAGCTCCCGTTCCAGGGCGAGCGCGCGCGAGGACGTCACCAGCGGGCCGCCCGCCATGCCCGGTTCGGCGGCCGGCACGGTCAGCGCCAGCTCCAGCGTCGTACGGGCCGCCCGCAGCGTGTCGCTCCAGCGCAGCCAGCCTCCGCCGGCGGCGACGGCGTGCCCGACCGCGACGGTCAGGCCGGGCTCGCCGGCCGTACGGAAGGCGTCCTGGACGGCCCGTACGGGGTCGCCGGCACGGGAGCCGGGGAGGGACAGCAGCGCCAGTACATCGCCCGGAAACGCCGCCCGCAGCACGCCCGCCCCGCCCAGCAGACGTACCGCGCGATCGACCGTGCTCACGTCCCGCGTGCCGTGCAGGGACACGCCGAGCAGGCGAGCCCCGGGGCCCGGGTGGAAGCCCGCGAGGGCCGCCCGCGCCTCCACCTCGGGCTGGTTCAGCGCCGCCCGGTCGGCCAGGTCCGCCAGCAGGGCCGCCGTATGGTCGTCGCCCCACGGCCGGACGACCGACCGCCCCGACAGGCCCCGGGCCACGATCGCCCGGTTCGCGGCCTCCGTGATCCGTACGAAGGGCACGACCCGGTGCAGGGCCAGCAGCGGCAGGCCCAGCCGGCGGGCCTCGTCCGTCACCTCGTCCGGCATGGACGGCAGCGAGCGCCCCACCTCCACCGCGAGCCCGGCCGCGTCCCGTGCCGCCAGCTCGCGTACGTACCGCCGCCGGACCTCCTCGTCCGCGTCCGTCAGCCCGAAGCCGTTGGTCAGCAGCAGTTCCCCGCCGTCCAGGAAGTTCGCGCCCTCGTACACCTCGCTGGAGTGCACCCAGCGCACGGGACGGTCCAGCGAGCCCTCGCCCGCCAGGAGCCGGGGTTCGGCGGCCCGCACCGGGTCCAGCTCCAGGATTTCGCGGAGGGTGAGTGCGGGCACGGGAACCTCCAGGGCGCTGACAGTTCGTCCGGCTGCGGGATGCCCGGAGAGTACTTTCCGCACGTTGCCCTCGTGTTTCCGCCACAGCAGAGTGAAGACATGGACCCTTTGGATCAGGCGACAGCACGTACCTGGCTCGCCCCCGCCGTCGACGAGGCCCGCGCCGGGCTCGCCGAGGGCGGCATCCCGATCGGCGCCGCCCTCTACGGCTCCGACGGCACCCTCCTCGGCCGCGGCCACAACCTCCGCGTCCAGGACGACGACCCCTCGATGCACGCGGAGACGGCCGCCTTCCGGAACGCGGGACGGCAGCGGTCGTATCGCGGTACGACGATGGTGACCACCCTCTCCCCGTGCTGGTACTGCTCCGGCCTGGTCCGCCAGTTCGGCATCTCGCGGGTCGTCGTCGGCGAGGCGGCCACCTTCCACGGCGGCCACGACTGGCTCGCGGAGCACGGCGTGGAGATCGTGCTCCTGGACGATCCCGAGTGCGTCGAGATGATGCGCGACTTCATCAAGAACAACCCGGCACTGTGGAACGAGGACATCGGTGAGTGACTCCCGCGACCCCAGAAGCTCAGGCAACCCCCGCGTCCCCACGATCGACCTGAAACCCTGGGTCGAAGGCACCCCCGACACCCGCGCCGAGATCGCCCGCACCGTCGACGAGGCGCTCCAGACCGCCGGATTCCTGCTGGTCACCGGGCACGGGGTCGACCCGGCCCTGCGTTCCCGCATCCGGGAGGCCGCGCGGGCGTTCTTCCGGATGCCGGTCGACGTCAAGCAGCCGTACACGGCGAAGGTCGGCGGGCGCGGCTGGCTCGGGCCGGGTGCGGAGGCCAACGGGTATTCGGAGGGTACTCAGACCCCGCCGGACCTGAAGGAGTCGTTGACGTTCGCCACGCACGAGCACTTCGAGGACCCCGTGGTCGACGCGGAGTGGGCCGCGCCCAATGTCTGGCCTTCGGAGGTGCCCGAGCTCCGGGATCTCTGCGAGGAGTACCTGGCACGGATGGCCGACCTGGAGAAGGAGCTGCTGTCCCTGCTGGGCGAGGCGCTCGGGCTCGACACCGACTTCTTCTCCAAGCACATGGACCATCCGACGTACGGCTTCAACATCAACTGGTACCCGGGGACCGAGGTCGTCGGGGAGCCGCAGCCGGGGCAGTTCCGCATCGGCCCGCACACCGACTTCGGGACGGTGACGATCCTCGACCGGCAGGCCGGCAAGGGCGGACTGCAGGTGTACACAGACCCTGCGGACGGGGGTGTCGGCTGGGAGGACGCGCCCTTCGACCCGGAGGCGTTCACCATCAACATCGGTGACCTCATGGCCCGTTGGACCGGCGACCGCTGGCGTTCGGGACGGCACCGCGTGCTCCCCCCGCCGGCCGACGCGCCCGCCGAGGAGCTGATGTCCCTCGTCTACTTCGGGGAGTGCACGCCGGGCACGCTGGTGGAGTCGCTGCCCGCGCCGGTGGGGCGGGTGGCGTACGAGCCCGTCGACTCGCACACGTACCTGCGGGCGAAGCTGGACTCGATCACCGTGGACTGACCGGTCGAGAGTCGGTCGAGAGTTTCGTAACCCAACGGACATCACACGGTCTGGCCCGCACCAACTCCCTCTCTTTACCCTGAGGTTGGAGTCTCTGGGGGGAGAGATGCGGTGGGCAGACGGTTGCACGGGCGCGGGGCGTTGTTCGACACCGATCCGGCCGGTCTTGCTCCGCGGCTCGTGGGCCTGCGTCCGCACCAGCACCGGGCCACTCCCGTGGAGCATCCCAAGGAGCTGCCCTTCGTGTTGCTGACCGGCGGGCGGGGGCTCGGCAAGAGCGCGGTGCTCGGTGAGCTGCGGGACGCCTACAAGGGGCACACGCCGGTCGCGTCGATCGACTGCGAGGACGTCCAGTTCGCGCGGCCGACCGGCGGGCGGCCCCTGGAGGCCTGGTCGCCGGTGTCGCAGGCGCTGCTGGTGGTCGCCGAGCAGCTGGCCGAGCCGGTGACCGGGGCCGGGCGGATCACGTTCCCGCGGCTGATGTCGGGCCTGGTCGCGGTCGCGGCGGGCGGCTGGGACGACGCGGACTCGGAGCGGATCCGGCGCGAGGTGGAGCGGATCCTGCTGCTGAACGAGGGCGGGTCGTGGGTCGCCGGGTTCGCGGGGCGGATGGCGGGCCGGGTCACCGCCAACGTCGTCTCGGCGGTGAGCGGCACCGGTCCGCTCGTGGCGTCGGCGATCGAGGCGACCCTGGAGTCCTTCTCCGACAGTTTCGTGAACCGGCGCCAGCAGCGGGCCTCCGCCTGGTGGCGCGCCTACCCGAACGCGGGCGCCGACGCCCGCCGCGGCCTGATGCTGCTGTCCGGGCACTTCCGGGCCGGCGGCACCTCGCGGGAGCACGCCGAGCGGTATCTCGTACGGGCGCTGCTCGCCGACCTGACCGACGCGTACGCGGGGATGCTGCCGCGGATGCAGCGGCTGGGGCGGCCCGTCGTCCTCATCGACAACGCGCACCGGGCTCCCGGCCCCGGGCTGGTGGACGCCATACTGCGCGACCGCGCCGAGGGGATCGCCGACCAGGTCGTGTTCGTCGGCGGCCTGCGCGGCACCGACCGCCCGGTCCTGCGCAACGCCGTACGGCGGACGCTGGCGGAGGTCGCGCGGCGCAGCGACTGGGCGCCTGACCCGGCGGCCCCCTCCTCCCGGGCCCTGCTGGTGGCGCTGCCGCCGCTCAACCCGGACGACACCCTGCACCTGGTGGGCGCCGCCTGCGCCGAGGTCCCGGTGCCGCCCCAACTGCCGTACGCCACCCACCGGCTGACCGGCGGCAACCCGCTGGGGATCGTCCGGCTCGCCGACTCCGCCGCGCAGAACCTGCCGGATGCCGCCTCCCTCGGCGAGCTGCTGACGGCGGACGTACGGCTGGACGACAACCGCGACGGGCGGCCCACCTACCTCGAACTCCTCGACCGGCTGGTGCCCGCCGACCGTCTGGACGAGCTGACCGTGCTGGCCGCCGCCCACGACCACGACTCGGCCTGCGCGCTCGCCGAGGCGCTCCTGCCGGACGACTTCGGCCCGGCGGACGTACGGGCGTTGCAGACCCGGCTCGTGGCGGAGGGGCTGGTGGAGGCGCCGGGCCGGTTCGTCGGGGACTCCTTCGTACGGACCCTGCTGTTGCTGCGGCTGCACCACCGGGACGCGGACCACGGGCAGTGGCGGCAGGCGCACGAGACGCTCATCCGCTACTACGCGCACGCGGCCGACGACGATCCGGCCCGCGCCCGCTACCGGCTGCACCACGAACTCGCCCTGGGCCGCCCGGAGTCGGCGGTGGCGTATCTGCGGGACAGCTTCCTCACCCTGGACATCCGCGTCTGGCTGCGGTCGCTGCGGTTCATCGCGTCGGCGCCCTACTTCCACGCGCACGACGCCGAGGGCCACGACTTCGCGGCGCGGGACGACCGGCGGGCGGCGATCGCGCTCGGGCGCACCGACGCCGAACAGGTCGTGCCTCAGGGCGCGGACGCCGTACTGCACCTGCGAATACGTCGGTTGCTCCACGCCGTGTGGCAGCTCACCGACCCGCTCGCGCTGCCCGACCCGAAGGTGTGCGACCGGCTGCGGTTCGAGCTGGAGCAGCTGTCCAACCTGCGCCCGGCGGGCAACGCGCTGCTGTGGCGGGCCTCGCGGGACTGGCCCGAGGACGCGCTCGCCGGGCGGCCGTTGCGCGTCCCGGACGACGACGAGGACGAACCGGACGGGGAGGCGTGATGGCGGGGAGCGGTGCGGGCGGGGGTTCGGGCAGAGGACTGGGCACACGGTTGCGCGAGGGCGTGTGGGAGATCCCCCTGCGCCGCTACCTCGCCCTGCTGGTCGCCGCCGCGGTGGTGACCGGCCTGGTCTTCGGCGTACGGGCGCTCGCGCACGACGACCGGTCCTGCGCCCCCGGGGTCGTACGGCCCGAGGGCAGCGACGAGTGCGTGGGCGTGTCGGCGACGGACTACTACTTCGGCCGGCCTCAACTGCGGGACACGGTAAGGGCGATCGACCGGGAGAACAGGTCCCTCAAGGCGGACAGCTATGTCACCGTCGCCCTCCTCGAACCCTTCACCGCGACCGACAGCGACAACCTCGGGGACGCGCTGCACGAGTTGCAGGGCGCGTATCTCGCGCAGTACCAGGCCAACCACAGGTCGGCCGGGCAGACCCCGGCGATCCGGCTGGTGCTGGCCAACCCGGGGGCGACCGGCGCCCACTGGGAGCACACGGTCGACCAGCTGGAGAAGATGACCAAGGGCCCGGACCGGCTGCGGGCGGTGACCGGGGTCGGGCTGAGCACCGAGAACAACAAGAAGGCGGTCGCCGAGCTGACCCGGCGCGGGATTCCGGTGATCGGCACCTCCATCACCGCCGACGACCTCGCCAACGGGCAGGACGGCACCGACCCCTTCCCGGGGCTGGCCCGGGTCTCCCCCACCAACACCGACGAGGCCCGCGCGCTCGCGTCCTTCGCCGAGGTGACGGCGGGCAACGCGCTGCTGGTCTACGACAAGCCGGGCGACCCGTACACGACGACCCTGCAGAAGTCGTTCGCGGACCTCATCAAGGGCTCGCCGTACGAGCCGCAGCCCTTCACCCCGCCCGACGACCGCAGCCAGGAGGGCACGACCGCCAACACGTTCCGGCAGATCACCCACCTCGTGTGCGACACCGCGCCGGACACCGACACCATCCTGTTCGCCGGACGGCACACCCAGCTGCGGCAGTTCATCAACGCGCTGGGCGGACGTGGCTGCCAGGACCGCAGGTTCACCCTGCTCACCGGCGACGAGGGCTCCTACCTCACCGGCGACAAGGAACTCGACCGCAGCGCCCTCACCCACAACCTCTCCGTGCGCTACACCGCTCTCGCCCACCCGGACGCCTGGACGAAGGACCCGGTGAAGACCGGCGGCTCGGCGAAGGACGCGGAGGTACTCAACGGGCTGCTCGCGAGCAGCAAGCGTGAACCGGTCGGCCCGCTCGGCCCGATCACCCTGTCGGACGGCCAGCTGATCATCGCGTACGACGCCATGCAGCTGGCCGTCAAGGGCATCCGCGAGGCCACCCCCGACGGCGAGGTGGTCCCGCCGCTCGCCGATGTCGGCCTGCAGTGGCCGCAGGTCAAGGGCTCGCTGAAGGTGAGCGGGGCGAGCGGCTGGATCTGCCTGGACGTGCACGGCAACCCGTACAACAAGGCCGTACCGGTGGTGGAGGTCACCCCGCAGGGCACCAACCGCTTCGTGAAGATCGCCTGGCCGGAGGGGAAGCCACCGGCGAAGGAGTGCCTGCCGCCGTCCTAGGGGGTGTTTCGAAAGTCCCGCACAGCACCCACGGCGCCCGGCACGCACTCTCGCCGCACCGGCCGAAAG
>NZ_JBWLKM010000070.1:0-43707 GCF_059026085.1 Streptomyces sp. a15
CTGAACAACCTCACCGGGGCGTACTTCACCGACCCCAACCTGGTCGCCGCCGGCGCCCTGCTCACCGCGATCCCCACGCTGATCGTCTACTTCGTGCTCCAACGCCAGTTCGTCAGCGGACTGACCCTGGGCGCCAACAAGGGCTGACCGCCCCCCGCTTGAAAGAGATCTCCGTGCACAACCTCTTCACCCCGGTCGCCTCCGTGTCCGTGGACCCACGCACCGCCCGCGTCCACGAGGAGGGCTGGCAGTCCTGGAGCCCCAGCGGCGCCTACGCCCTCGGCGACAAGCCGTACCGTCCGACGAACGACAACTGGGCGACGGTCTGCTACCGGCCGGGCGTCACCGTTCCTGACGGCACTTTCCAGGGCGAGGGCCTGCTCGCCCTCGACCCGGGTGACGGATCGCCGGTCCGGCTGTGGGCGGCGGCGGAGCCGCTGACGGAGGTCCCGTCGATCCGCCTGCTCGTCGAGGGCGACACGGCGGAGATCAGCGCCGACGGCCCGGTGAAGGAGTTCACGGGTACGGACATCCAGGCGACGCTGGCGGACTGGGCCGCCGGTCTCGGGGGCGCGGCCCCGAGACCGGCACCCACGGTCTGGTGCTCCTGGTATGAGTACTTCACCGCCGTCACCGAGGACGACATCCACGAGAACCTGCGTGCGATGGACACCCTCGACCTGCCCGTCGACGTCGTCCAGATCGACGACGGCTACCAGAAGGCGCTGGGTGACTGGCTCACCCTCTCGGGCCGTTTCCGCTCGCGGGCCGGGATAGCCGATGCGATCCGGGCGCGCGGCCGCAGGGCGGGCATCTGGACGGCACCCTTCCTCGTCGACCCGGCGAGCGACCTGGCCGCCGAGCACCCCGACTGGCTGGTCCGCGACCCGGACGGCGGCTTCGCGCACGCGGGTCGCAACTGGGGCCACGACCTGAGCATCCTCGACACGACCCACCCGGCCGCGGCGGAGTACCTGACCTCCGTCTACACGACGCTGCGCGCCGAGGGCTACGACTACTTCAAGGTCGACTTCCTGTACGCGGGCGCCCTGGACGGCGTACGGCACTCATCTGTGGACGCTCTC
The DNA here is from genome assembly GCF_059026085.1 of Streptomyces sp. a15. Classification (NCBI taxonomy): domain Bacteria; kingdom Bacillati; phylum Actinomycetota; class Actinomycetes; order Kitasatosporales; family Streptomycetaceae; genus Streptomyces; species Streptomyces sp. A15. The sequence continues at coordinate 1,086 of NZ_JBWLKM010000070.1, forward strand.
CAGGCGTACCGCTCCGGCATCGAACTGATCCGCGACGCGATCGGCGAGGACGCCTACCTGCTGGGCTGCGGCGCACCCATCCTCCCCTCCATCGGCCTGTTCGACGCGATGCGGGTCAGCCCCGACACGGCCCCGCACCGCCGCCCCGAGGCCGACGACTACTCCCAACCCGGCCAGGACCCCGCCGAGTTCACCGGCGCCGGCCGCCAGTGGCAGCACGGCCGCCTCTGGATCAACGACCCCGACTGCCTGATGGCCCGCCCCGCGGTGGAGACCCGGGAGCGGTGGGCGGCGCACGTCGAGGCGACGGGCGGCCTGATGGCGTCCAGCGACCGGCTGCTGTCGCTGGACCAGTGGGGCGTGGAGACGACGCGCCGTCTTCTGACAGGAGTCGACCGTTGAGCACCTTGAAGGTTCCGGGTATCGCCTACGGCGGTGACTACAACCCCGAGCAGTGGCCCGAGGAGGTCTGGGCCGAGGACGTACGCCTCATGCGCGAGGCCGGCGTCACCATGGTCAGCGTCAACATCTTCGCGTGGGCGCTGCTGGAGCCGCGCGAGGGCGAGTACGACTTCTCGCGCCTCGACAGGATCCTCGCCCTGCTCCACGAGAACGGCATCGCCGCCGACCTGGCGACGCCGACGGCGGCCCCACCGGCGTGGTTCTTCCGCGCGCACCCGGAGGCGCTGCCGGTGGACCGGGACGGCCGCGGACTGTCGTACGGCAGCCGCCAGACGTTCTGCCCGAGCAGCCCCGCCTACCGCGAGGCCGCCCTGCGGATCACGGGCGAACTGGCCGCGCGGTACGCCGATCACCCGGCCGTGGTGATGTGGCACATCCACAACGAGTACGGCTGCCACAACGCGGAGTGCTACTGCGAGGCGAGCGCGGAGGCGTTCCGGGGCTGGCTGCGGGAGAAGTACGCCGATGACCTGGCGGCGCTCAACCGCGCCTGGGGCACCACCTTCTGGAGCCAGTGGTACTACGACTGGGACGAGATCATCCCGCCGCGCGCGACGGGCGCCGTCCCCAACCCCACACACCAACTGGACTGGCGCCGCTTCTGCTCGGACGCGCTGCTGTCGCTGTACAAGGCGGAGCGCGAGGTGCTGAGGGCAGCGGACCCGTCGATCCCCGCCACCACCAACTTCATGGTGATGTACAACTTCGACGCCCTGGACTACTGGCGGTGGGCCCCCGAACTGGACATCGTCTCGAACGACCACTACCTCCAGTCCACGGACCCGGAGTCGGAGATCGACATCGCGCTGAGCGGCGACCTGGTGCGCTCGCTGGCGGGCGGCCGTCCCTGGCTGCTGATGGAGCACTCGACGGGCGCGGTGAACTGGCAGCCGGTCAACCGGGCGAAGACCGCGGGCGAGTTGCGCCGCAACGCCCTCGCCCACGTGGCGCGTGGGGCGGACGGCATCGCCTACTTCCAGTGGCGGGCCGCCAAGGCGGGCGCCGAGCAGTGGCACTCGGCGATGCTGCCGCACGCGGGCACGGACAGCCAGATCTGGCGGGACGTGGTCGCACTCGGCGCCGACCTGAAGGCGCTGGCGGAGGTGCGCGGCAGCTCGGGCACGGCATCCGTGGCCATCGTCTGGGACTGGAACGCCTGGTGGTCCGTCGAACTGCCGTCACAGCCCAGCGGCGAGGTCCGCTTCCAGGACCTCGTCCGCGCCTGGTACGAGCCGCTGTGGCGGGCGGGCGTGGCGGTGGACTTCGTCCGCCCGGACACGGATCTCTCGGCGTACCGGGTGGTGCTGGCTCCGAGCCTGTACCTCGTCGACGACGAGGGCGCGGCGAACCTGACGCGCTTCGCGGAGGGCGGCGGCACGCTGGCGGTCGGCTTCCACAGCGGGGCCGTCGACGAGAACTGCCATGTGCGGCTGGGGGGTTACCCGGGGGCGTTCCGCGAGGCGCTGGGCGTGCGGAGTGACGAACTCTTCCCGCTGCTGCCGGGCGAGTCGGTGGGCCTGAGCGAGGGCAGCACGGCGTCGGTGTGGTCGGAGCGCGTGCGCCTGGACGGCGCGGAGGCGGTGACGTCGTTTGCGTCCGGCCCGCTGACCGGAGTGCCGGCGGTAACGCGCAATGCCTGCGGCACGGGCACGACCTGGTACCTGGCGACCCTGCCGGATCCGTCGACGCTGGCCGACCTGCTGGACCGTATCTGCACGGAGGCCGGTGTGACGCCGGTGCGGGTGACGCCGGACGGGGTGGAGGCGGTGCTGCGACGCGGCGCGGACGCCGGCTACCTCTTCCTGATCAACCACGGTGACCGGTCCGCCGAGGTCGAGGTCTCGGCCGGTGCCACGGACCTGCTGGCGGGCAAGCCCGTCGAGGGCGGCAGGGTCATCGTCGCAGCGGGGGATGTCGTAGTCGTCCGGGAGCCGCAGGAGTGATTGACCGGACTGGATTCCTACTCGTTTGATAATCTGGCTCCATGGATGAGACCTCGTACGGCGTCGGCGAAGGGCCTGCCACCCGAGTAAGCCTCTCCCTCCCGGAAGGGACGGCCGAGGCGATCCGTCAGCGGGTCGGCAAGCGCGAGTTCTCCGCGTTCATCACCGAGGCGGTGGAGCGCGAATTGCGTGGCCAGATTCTTGACGAGTACCTGGCGGGCTACGAACACCGCAACGGCCCGATCTCCGAGCAGGAACAGGGGCGGGCCCGGCGGGTCTTCGACGAGGTGTTCGCCGAGGAGGGCCAGTGGCCCGCCGCAAGCTGAGCCATGAAGGCGCGCTCGTCCTCGACTGTGAGGGCCTGTCGAAACTCGTCGGTGACCACGAGCCTGTCGTGGCCCTCGTCGCGGAGGCGCGCAGGCGGAGCTTGGAAGTGGTCGTCAGCGCGCTCACGATCATCGAGTCGGTCCATCGTCGGACCGACAAGGTGCGGCTGGCCTGGGTGCTGTCCGGTACGAGGATCGTTCCCGTCGGCGACGACGAGGCGAAGACCGCTTCCGCCTTGCTGATCAATGCCGGGTTGCATGGTCACAAGTACGCGATCGACGCCGCCGTGGCCGAGATGGCGCGACGGCAGCGCCGCCCGGTCGTCATGCTCACCTCGGACATCGATGACATGTCCAAGCTCTGCGGGGACAACGTGCGGCTGGTCGCGGTGTAGTCGATATTCAGAACCTCGCCCGGGGTGGGGCTTGTACCATCTGGTCACCGTGGCGCAAGGGGGAAGTGTGATCGAACTGTCCGACATGATCCGCGAGTTGAGGCAGCAGTTGACCGCTGCCGTGGCGGACGGAGCGGGCGAGGCCGTGCGGTTCGAACTCGGTCCCGTGGAGGTCGAGGCGACCGTCGCCGTCACACGTGAGGCGGGCGCCGACGCCAAGGTCCGGCTGTGGGTCGTCGATGCCGGGGCGAACGGCAAGTACGCGCACGCACAGACGCAGCGGATCACGGTGACCCTGACCCCCAAGGTCGTACCGGCGGACGGAAGCGCGGCGCGGACAGTGCTGATCACGGGCGGCGAGGTTGACGGGGAGCGCTGAACAGGGGCTGCGGGCGGAGCGGGTCGCCGAGGTCATCGTCGTTCTGCCGGACGGGGGCGCGGGGCGACGCGGTTCGGGTTACCTGGTTTCTTCGGGCCGGGTGCTGACCGCCGCGCATGTCGTCAAGGGCGCGGCGGGCGTACGGGTGCGCTTCCAGGCCGACCGGCCTGGCGAGTGGGCCGTCGAGGCGCGCGTGGCGTGGCGGCATGAGGGCATCGACATCGCCGTACTGAGACTCAGCCGCCCGGATGGTCTGGTCAGCGCGGACACCGATCGTGTCGCGTACGGCCGCGTCGGCGAGAAGGACGCCGTACTGCGCTGCACTGCTCTCGGCTTCCCGCGCTTCAAACTCCGTACGGACGACGACGGTTCACGCTTCCGCGACGCGGAGCACGTGCACGCGACCTGCGCGGTGCTGTCCAACCGACGCGAGGGCACGCTCGATCTCCGCGTCGCCTCGCCTCCGGCGGACGACCCGGACCCCGAGCGGGACGCGTGGGAGGGGATGTCCGGCGCGGCTGTCCTCGCCAACGGGCGCCTCGTCGGAGTAGTCAGCCGTCACCACCGGTCCGATGGTCCTGGCCGTATCGCGGCGAGCCGGGCGGACCGTTGGGCCGAGAAGCTGTCGGCGGCGGAACTGGCGTCGTTGGAAAAGGAGTTGGGCTGCGCACTGCGCCCGGAATCCCTGCCGGACGCCATACCGGCCGCCGGGCCCGACCTCATCCAGGAGGTCTACCGCGCGCTACTCGCCGACATCGCTCCCGAGGAACTGACGGACAGGGGTACTGAATTCCGCGACCTCGTCGCGTTCTGCGGCAGCTCCGACAGCTCCAACCAGTACCTCTGGCTCCAGGGACCGCCCTGGGCCGGCAAGACGGCCCTCGCGGCATGGTTCGCCCTGCATCCGCCCCAGGGCGTCGTCCCGGTCTGTTTCTTCATCACCGCGCGCTTTGCCGGCCAGTCGGACGGCGACGCGTACACGGCGGCGGTCATCGACCAGCTCGCGACGATCACGGGCCGCGAACCGGCTACTACGGGCTCCCTGGCCGCCCGCGACGGCGAACGCCGGCTGCTGCTGCGCCAGGCTGCGGAACGGGTCGCCGAGGACGGCGGCACCCTGCTCCTACTCGTCGACGGTCTGGACGAGGACCAGTCCCGGGTGCCCGGCGGCACGGGCACCAGCATCGCCTCCCTCCTGCCCGAACGCCTCCCGCCGAACGTCCGCGTCCTGGTGACCAGTCGGCCGAGCCCCGGCATTCCGCCGGACGTCAGGGGCGGACACCCGCTGCGCCACTGCCCGGTCGTGCAGCTCTCCACCTCGTCGGCGGCTCGCCATACCGAGTACGAGGCCAAGCATGACCTCCAACGCGCTCTGGCCGGAGACCAGTTGGAGCGAGACGTGGTCGGCCTGCTCACCGCCGCGCGCGGCACCCTCACGGTCGAGGACCTGCGCGAACTGACGGGCGAGCCTGTCTACACGCTGAGGCAGCGGCTCGGGAGTGTGTTCGGCCGCATCTTGCGTGAGCGGGGTGGCGGCGGTCCTGACAGCGGCGGCGATGTGACCTTGTATGTGATCAGCCGCGGCTACCTCTTCGCCCACGAAACGCTCCTCGTCGCCGCCCAGGACGAATTCGGACCGGACGTGGACGCGTACCTGGAGCGCCTGCACGCCTGGGCGGAGACGTACGAGCGCCGGGGGTGGCCCGAGGACACTCCGCTGTATCTGCTCCAGCCGTACGGCCGTCTGGTCGCGCTTTTCCAGGACGCGGGTCTGGTCACGGCCCTCGCCACGGATCCCCGACGACGGGATCGGCTGCGGGAGGCGACGGGGAGCGATGCGGCGTGTCTCGCGGAGATCGCGGCGGGGCGGGAGACGGTTCGGCGGGTCACGCCTGACGACCTGGGGGCGTTTGCGGCGCTCGCGGCGGCGGGGGATCTGGTGGCCCGGCGCAATGAGTCGCTGCATCCGGACATTCCGGCCGTGTACGCGCGCCTCGGGCGGGTTCGGCAGGCCATTGGCCTCGCGCGCAGCGTCTTCGAGCCCTATCGCCGCGCCCAGGCGGTGCTCGGAGTGGCACGCGTCTTGGCGGAGGCGGGTGACCGGCGGGCGGTGGGGCTGGCGGAGGAGGCGGTGCTGGTGATGGAGGAGCTGGTGGACGTGGCACCGTTGCCCCAGCTCATCGAGGCTGTCGCGGTGGCGCGGGGTATGCGGGCGACGGCCCTGGCGCTGGCGGGCCGCCAGGAAGAGGCGATGCGAGGGTTCCGCGAAATGCGCCGAACGGGCGAGGTCCCGGGCGCCGAGGAGTTCGTCAAGGAGCTGGGCATGACCGCCGGCGTGCTCCGGAACCCGGCGGACGCGGCTGACCTGCTCCGGCTGGCGGAGGAGTCCGCCGAGCGGATCAGTTTCCTCCCCGATCGTATGCGCGTTCTGGCGAGCATCGCAGAGGTGTGGTCGGGCCGGGGCTTCCCCGATGACGCGACACGGCTCTACGGTTCGGTGGTCGGGCTCGCCCAGCGCGACACGAGCGACTTCGAGAACCTGCCCGCAGCCGCCTCGGTGGCCCTGCGCGACAAGCGCCCCAGCGAGGCCGAGAAGCTGGCCTGGCTGGCCGCGGCGAAATTGAACGGGGGCGAGCAGGGGGGTGAGGGGCGGGGGACGAAAGGCGATGTGTGTGCACTCGTCGCCACGGATCGGATGACGGATGCCCAACGGCTCGCGGAGTCCGTCAGCCATACCGGCATCCGGGAAGCACAAGCGTTCACCTGGTCGATGGTCGCCGAAGGATGGGCCCGCAGGGGCGCGGTGGCCGAGGCCTGGGCGGCACTGGAAAAGCTCCGGAATTACCCGGTTTCCTACGGCAAGGTCGACGACGCCATCCGGCGGGTCGCCGAGCTCCTCGCGAGAGCCGGTGCCACCGAGCCGTTGGTGGCCGTGCTGCTTGCCGAGGAGTACTCCTCACCGAGAGGCCTGTCACGGTGGGAGGTCGCTGTAGCGCTCATCGCTCTCGCCCGCCACTTCGCCGCCGATGATCAGCGGCGATCGCTGGAACTGCTCCGCACGGCGGAGCACGGGCGTCAGCCAACGGCCGCCCCGGTTTCCCGGGCTGCTCAGGAACGTCTCGCCGCTTTGGCGGGTGCCCTCGCCACCGCCGGTTGGCCCGATGAGGCGGAGCGACTCCTGGCGGCGATCAGTGAGTCCCATGTGCGTGCCTGGGGCATGGCCGTCGTGTCCCTGGCCGTCGCGGGCAGCGATCCCGGCCGGGCGCTGCGTCTCGCCGGGGAGGCCGTCGACCTGTCGTTCGCGCTCGACGATCACTCCGGGTCCCAATCCTCTATGACGACTGCCATTAAGGCACTGGCGTGGGCGGGCGCGGCGGAACGCGTCGCGGATGTCCTTGAGGGACTCGTGCGGGAAGACGGACCGTCGAGAGGGTACGTCCATGAGCATGCCTGTGACGAGGCCGCCGCGGGTCTGTGGCCGCACGCCCCGGAACTGGCGCTTCGGCTGGTGGACGACGTCCTGGACGGCATGCGCGGTGATCCCGTGCCGTACTGCGCACGGCTGCTCGTCGCTGTGGCACCCCGCGACGGCGACCCCGGTGCGCACGTTCCGCAGCTCTTGGATGTCATACGCGAGTACGACGCCGTGGGCGAGTACTACGACGAGAAGACGTCAACCGGCAGAGAAGTGCTGTTCAGTTTGCTGATCGCCGTAGTCGACCCCGCCGCTGCCCGCAGCCGCCTCGACGCGGTGGTTTCGAAAGTGGTGCAACCAGGGTGGCCCCATTCCTGGGAAGTGAGCGGAGCGGCCTTCGGCTACGCCGTGCTCGGCGACCACGAGGCAGCCCGAACCATGGCCCGGCGCGGAGCGAACGAGGAGCATCGTGCGGAGGTCTTCGCCCACCTCGCCGCGTACGCCGCCTCGCTGCCCGGCGACCGTGTACCGGCTCCACCCGACACATCCGCGTATTTCAACATCACGCTGCTCGCCCGCCGTCTGGTCACCGTCCTGTTTCCGCCCCCGTTCGGCCCCGACCTTCCCCGCGCAAGGGCCCTCCTCACGGAGGCCCTCACCCCGGAGGGGTGGCACCACGCGGTCCCCGTGCTCGCCGAGATCGATCTCGATGCGGTCCTCCGGGTACGGGACGTCGTCTTCACCCACTTGGGGTTCAGCGACTGAGGGTTCCCACCTTGACGGCGTGCAGGAGGCTGGCCAGGGCACGGGGCGTGGTCGAGGCTATCTCGTGCGGGTGGTCGCTTTCGCGGAGGTGGATTCGGTGCGGAATGGCCGACGCCAGTTCTATGCAGTTGCCCTCGCCGCCCCCACTGAACGAGGACTTCTGCCAGTGGAGTTGGTACATGGCGGTTCCTTTCACAGGGCGTACATGACGTGCTGGATGAGGCTCAGAGAGTCCCGTGACTCGTGTGACTCCGGTGTCGATTCCGGGTCGACCGGCGCCAGCGCCAGCTCCGAGAGTCGCTCGAACATTTTGGCGTACTCGTCGAGGTGTTCTCCATCCCGCAGGAAGAGCGAGTTCCGCGGGTGCTCCAGGTAGACCGTGTCCAACTCGGGGGTCGCACCTCCGAAGATGGCGAACGAGCCGCTGTACGCGGAGTAGGAGCCCGCCTCGAAAGGAAAGATCTGCACGGTCACGTGGGGCAGCCTCGACACTTCGATCAGCCTCAGAAGCTGTCGGCGCATCACTCTCGGGCCGCCCATCTGGGTGTGAAGGGCGGCCTCATGGATGACCGCGCGATAGGTGACGGGAGCGTTCCCGGCCAGAACGCGTTGCCGGGCCATGCGGAACTGGACGTACCGCTCGGCCCGTTGAGCGTCGTCCTCCGTCTCGCTCAGCACGGCGCGGGCGTACTCCTCGGTCTGGAACATGCCGGGGATGAACAGTGGCTCGTGTGCGCGCAGGACGGTCGAGCGCGATTCGAGCTCGGCGAGATCCCGGGCCATGGGACCGGCGGTGTCCTTGAACTCGTCCCACCACCCCGTGCCGCGCTCCTGGGCCATCGCCATGATCCCCTCGAACAGCGGGCCCGGTGGGCAGCCGTACTCGCGCAGCAGCTTGTACAGCCGGTTGCGCGAGACGTCGATGCGCCCCGCTTCGATGTTGCTGATCCGCGTGCGGTCCGCGTCGAGCAGGGCGCCGGCCTGGTCGCCGGACAGCCCTGCGCGGCTGCGCAGCTTGCGGAGTTCCAGGCCGAGGCGGCGTTGGCGCTCGCTGGGGTTACTCCTGGGTGGCATGTGTGACCTCCTCCGACGCAGTCTGCACAGCCGAACTTCCTTGGTCCACAAGGTTGTTCGCATGTCACCCACAACGGTGACAGTGCTCGGAAACGGTTGCAACTCAGTGAACACGTTCCCTACGGTCGACGACAACCCAACCACCCCGCGCTACGAGGAAGCACCCCCGCCCTCAAGCCAGTTGGCAAGGACCCGGACCTGGTCACCGCGTGCGCGCCCAACCCCCCGAAGGAGCCCCTTCATGGACGACCCCCCACACCCCACCGACGTCTCCCTCGTCTTCCCACCCCACCCCGCCTGGGTCCGCACCGCTCGCGAAACGGTCCGCACCCTCCTCGCCGTATCCGGAAGACACGAACTCGCCGACACCGCTGCCCTGTTGACCTCAGAGGCCGTCACCAACGCCATCAACGCCTGCGCCGACAAGGGCTGCACCACCCCCGTCACCCTCTTCGCCGGCTGGAGGGACCCGCACCGCCTCCGCATCCTCATCCGCGACGAGGCCCCGGGCCTGCCCACCGTCCGCATCCCCGCCCAGGACGACGAAGACGGCCGGGGCATACACCTCATCTCCCACGGCGCCGACGCCTGGGGCGTGTGCACGCACGGTCCCGGCCGCGGCAAGGCCACGTGGTTCGAGCTCGTGGATATACTGGATTCGCCAACGGATATCCAGGAGGTCCTCTCATGACCAAGACGCTGATCGACATCGACGAGGAACTGCTGGCCGAGGCGGCCATAGCGTTCGGGACCAAGACCAAGAAGGACACGGTCAACGCCGCGCTCAAGGAAGGCGTCGAACGCAAGAAGCGCGCGCTCGCACTGGCCCGGCTCGCGGCACGGGCGGACGCGGGTGACTTCGACATGTTGCTGGACAAGGAGAACTACCGTCGATGAGCGCGGCCACCTACCTCATCGACACCAGCGCATTGGTCCGCATCCTCAAACAGCAGGCTCGCACCCTCTGGGAGAAGCCGCTGCAAGAGGGGCTGATCGCACGCTGTCCGCTGACCGAAGTCGAGTTTCTCTACAGCGCCAGGAACGCCGAGGACCGGGCCGATCTGGTCCAGGATCTGGACGCGCTGTTCGGCTGGACGCTCCTCGACGACCGGGCCGTGACACGCGCCTGGGACGTGCAGCGGGAACTCACCGAGAAGGGCCAGCACCGTTCCGCAGGTGCGGTGGACCTGCTCGTCGCCGCGACGGCCGAACTCCAGGGGCTGACCATGCTGCACTACGACAACGACTTCGAGACCATCGCCTCGGTCACCGGGCAGCCGACCCAGTGGCTCGCATCCCCGGGCAGCCTCTGACCCCGGTGGCCCTGGCCGGGAACACAGACGCACAGCGGAGGGCGCGGCACGCCCCCACGGCATGCCGCGCCCCGTTCCCCGGATCCCCCCGGAACAGTGGTTACTCGGCCACCGTCAGCGGCGGGAGCGATCCCGTCCGGGCCGCTTGGCCGTACCACAGCGCACTCGACTTCGGCGTACGCTCCAGCGTCGCGTAGTCCACGTACACCGCCCCGAACCGCTTCCCGTAGCCGTACGCCCACTCGAAGTTGTCCATCAGGGACCACAGGTAGTAGCCCCGCACGTCCGCGCCCTCCGCGATGGCGCGGCGGACAGCCCGCAGGTGGCCGTGCAGGTAGGCGATCCGCTCGGGGTCGTGGACGCGGCCGTCGGGGTCGGGCTTGTCGTCGTAGGCCGCGCCGTTCTCCGTCACGTACAAAGGCAACCCCGGCGCCTCCCGTGCGTAGCGCATGATCAGGTCGTGCAGGCCGGTCGGGTCGATCGTCCAGCCCATCTCCGTGCGCTCGCCCGGCGTCTGGTGGAAGGCGACGTCGTCCGCGCCGGGCCAGGGGGACTGCGAGCTGGAGCCGTGGCCGTCGGCGCGCGGGGCGCTCACCGAAGTGTCCGCCGCCGACACCAGCGTCGGCGTGTAGTAGTTGAGCCCCAGCGCGTCCAGCGGCTGGTTGATCGCCGCCAGGTCGCCGTCGTGGACGTACGACCAGTCCGTGATCAGCTCCGTCGCGGCGTACAGCGTCTCCGGGTACGCGCCGTGCAGCATCGGACCGTGGAAGACGCCGTTGGCGAGGTCGTCGATCTTCCGGGCGGCCGCCAGGTCGGAAGGGTCCTGCGAAAGGGGCCTGACCACCGAGGAGTTGAGGCTCACTGCCACCGAGTTGCGGGCCGGCATCGCGGCGCGCAACGCGGAAGCGCCCAGACCGTGCGCCAGGTTCAGGTGGTGCGCGGCCTTCAGCGAGGCCGCCGCGTCCGTACGGCCGGGGGCGTGCACCCCGGAGGCGTAGCCCAGGAAGGCGCTGCACCACGGCTCGTTGAGGGTGATCCACTGCTCCACCCGGTCGCCGAGCGCCTCGCCGACGATCTGCGCGTACTCGGCGAAGCGGTACGCCGTGTCGCGCTCGGGCCAGCCGCCCGCGTCCTCCAACTCCTGCGGCAGGTCCCAGTGGTAGAGGGTGACGGCCGGCTTGATGCCCACGGAGAGCAGCTCGTCCACCAGCCGGCGGTAGAAGTCCAGGCCACGCTGGACCGCCGGGCCCCGGCCCGTCGGCTGCACCCGCGACCAGGAGACCGAGAACCGGTACGCGGTCAGACCGAGGCCGGCCATCATCGCCACGTCGTCGCGGTAGCGGTGGTAGTGGTCGACAGCGATGTCACCGGTCTCGCCGCCGGCTGTCTTGCCCGGCGTATGGCTGAAGGTGTCCCAGATGGAGGGCGTACGGCCGTCCTCCCGCACCGCCCCCTCGATCTGGTAGGCGGAGGTCGCGGCGCCCCAGAGGAAGGCGGGGGGAAAGGTCACCGGGGTCGCCGGCGTTTCGGACTCAGGCATGGAAGCGCTCCCATAGGAGGTCGTGCCGACCGACAGTCGGGGGATGGGGGGAAGAATGGGGGGAGGAAGAGAGCGGGGGCCGAGGCAGCGGTGGCTCGGCCCCCGGAAGCAGCAGCGGACCGGGCCTCAGCCCTTGACCGCGCCCTGCATGATGCCGCCCACGATCTGCTTGCCGAAGATGGCGAAGACGAGCAGCAGCGGCAGCGTGCCCAGCAACGCGCCCGCCATGATCAGCGACTGGTCGGGCGTGAAGCCGCGACCGAGTCCCGCGACCGCGACCTGGACGGTGGGGCTGCCGGTCTGGGTCAGGACCAGGAACGGCCACAGGAAGTCGTTCCACGTCTGGACGAACATCAGCATGCCCAGGACGGCCATCGCGGGCCGTGCGGCCGGGAACACCACGTGCCACACCACCCGCCAGCTGCTCGCGCCGTCCACCCGGGCGGCCTCGATGATCTCGTCCGGCAGCGCCTGGATCAGGTACTGCCGCATGAAGAACACGCCGAACGCGCTCACCAGCGACGGGAAGATGACGGCCTTCAGCTGGTCGGTCCAGCCGAGCTCGGCGACCATCATGTACAGGGGGATCACGCTGAGCTGCGGCGGCACCATCATGGTGCCGATCACGATCAGCATCATCGCGCCCCGGCCCTTGAAGCGCAGCTTGGCGAAGGCGAACCCGGCGATCGTCGACAGGAACACGATGGTCGCCGCCGACACTCCCGCCACGAACGTGGTGTTGATGAACGCCTCGCCGAGGTTGGCGTCGTTCCAGGCGATCTCGAGGTTGTCGAACAGGTTCGAGCCGAACCAGAACGGCGGCGGCGTCTGCGCCAGGCGCTGGGTGTCGCGCGAGGCGGCGATCGCCGTCCACACCAGCGGGAACAGCGAGCCGATGGTGAACAGGGCGAGGATGATGTACGCGATCGGACCGGCGTGCATCTGCCCGCCCGCGCGCGCCGACCTGGGCCGCCGTATGCGCTTGGGCTTCTCGTCGGTCGTGTCCTGCGGGGTCAGTGTCGTCGTCACGGCCGGTTCTCCTAACTACTGGCGCGCAGCCGGCGCGAGATGACGTAGTTGATGATCCCGATCACGATGAGGATGAGGAACATCGTCCAGGCGATCGCCGAGGCGCGGCCCAGGTGCTGGTTGACCCAGCCCTGCTCGTACAGGTAGAGGCCGAGCGTCTGGAACTGGTGCTGGGAACCGCCGGAGGTGCCCTTGTTCGCGTCGAACAGCAGCGGCTCGCCGAAGAGCTGGGAGGCGCCGATGGTCGACACGACCACGGTGAACAGGATGGTCGGGCGCAGCGACGGCAGGGTGACGTGGATGAACTGCTGCCAGCGGTTGGCCCCGTCCAGGGCCGCCGACTCGTACAGGTCCTGCGGTATCGCCTGCATCGCGGCCAGGTAGATCAGCGCGTTGTAGCCGGTCCAACGCCAGATCACGATCGACGAGACGGCGAACTGGGAGGCCCACTTGTCGTTCTGCCAGTCGATGTTGTCGAAGCCGACGGCGTTCAGCGCCCAGTTGATCATGCCGTAGTCGCGGCCGAAGAGCAGCACGAACACCAGGGACGCGGCGGCGATCGACGTCGCGTACGGCGCGAGCATCATGACCCGGTAGAAGGTCGAGCCGCGCAGCTTGTAGTTGAGGATGTGGGCGATGCCCATCGCCATCAGCAGCTGCGGGACCGTCGAGATGATGCCGATGGTCAGGGTGTTCTTCGCGGCGTTCCAGAAGAAGTCGTCGTCGAAGATCCGGGTGTAGTTGCGCAGGCCCGCCCACTCCATGTCGGTGGGCGCGGTCATCTCCACCGTGTGCAGCGAGGCCCAGCCGGTGTAGATCAGCGGGAACAGGCCGAACGCGAGGAAGAGCAGGAAGAAGGGCGAGACGAACGCGTACGGGCTCCAGCGCATGTCCCGCTGCCAGCGGCGGGAGAGCCGGGCCCGGCGGCGCTTGTCCACCTCGGGCACGGCGTCGGCGGGCGGGCGGCCCGGGGCCGCGCCCCCCTCCTTGTCGGGGGGCGCGGCGACGGTGGCGTGCCTGGGCGAGGTTCCGGTCACCTGATGTCTCCGAGGAGGCGACGGCCTTCAGGCGTGAGGCCGGTTGCCGTCCACACGATCGGGTGAACGGTGCTTGATGCGTTGCGAGAACCAAGCATGGGACTGGATCCTTGGTGTCGTTGTAGACCGGGCTGGTTCCAACCCGGCTGGCGTTGATCGCGTAGGACTCGATCGCTTGCTGAGCGGCCGAGCAGCGTGAGCCAGGAATCCCCTTGCTCCGGCTGGGGGAGGGTTCAATTCTCCAGGTTGTTGTCGATCGTCTTGGTGGCGTTGGCCCAAGCCTCCGCAGGAGACTTGCCCTGGGTCACCAAGATGACGCCGTTGTCGGTCAGACCCTGCTGGATGATCTGGTCCTTCGGGCCGATCACCTGGGCCGGGATCTGCTTGGCGGCCCCGGCGAAGATCGTGCCGATCGGGGCGTCACCGGTCATGGTGTTCTTCGCACCGGTGACCTGCGGCAGGTCGTAGGCGGCCGGGGCGCTCGGGAAGCTGCCCTGCTTGGCGAACAGCTTGGCCTGCTGCTCGGGCGCGGTCAGCCACGCGGCGAGCTTCGCCGCCTCCTCGGTGTTCTTGCCGGACTTCGGCACGGCGAGGAAGGTGCCGCCCCAGTTGCCGGGCTTGGGCGAGGTGGCCACGTCCCACTTGCCGGCCGCCTCGGGCTTCGACTTGCCCTTGATGTAGCCGAGCATCCACGGCGGGCAGGACATCGCGGCGAACTTGCTGTTGGCGATCGTCGTGTCCCAGGCGGGCTGGAACTGCGTCTGGTTGCCGATCAGCCCGTCCTCGGCGGCCTGCGCGGTCAGGTCGAAGGCCTTCTTGATGGCCGGGTTGGTCTTGTAGATGACCTCGCCGGAGGCGTCGTAGTACTTCTCGCTCTCACCGCTGACGATCGCGTTCAGCAGACCGCCGGGGGAGTCCAGGAAGGTGGTGCCCTCGGGCGCCTTCCCCTGGTAGGTCTTGCCCACCTCGACGAACTTCTCCCAGCTGCCCGCCCACAGCTTGCCGACTTCCTCGCGCTCGGAGGGCAGACCGGCCTGCTCGAACAGGTCCTTGCGGTAGCAGATGGCCATCGGTCCGACGTCGGTGCCCAGACCGATGGTCTGGCCGTCCTTGGTGGTGGCCTGCTTCCACTTCCAGTCCAGCCAGTTGCTCGACTGGACGCCCGACACCTTGGACAGGTCCATCAGCTTCGCGGCCTGGGTGTTCACGACCTCGGCGATGTTGCCGACCTCGACGGCCTGGATGTCCTGCAGACCACTGTTCGTGGTCAGGTGGTTGACGAGAGCGGGATAGTAGTTCTCGTTCCGCTCCACGACGTTCTCGGCGATCTTGATCTTCGGGTTCAGCTTCTCGTACTCGGCGTAGAGGCCGGCTTCCTTGAAGCCCTGAGTGCCGAAGAGCCCCAGAGTGATCGTGGTCTTGCCGCCGCCGCCTTCGCCCGAAGACGAGCCGTCGCCGCCGCCGTCTCCGTCGTCGGCACAGCCGGCCAGCAGCCCGGAGCCCAGCGTGGCGACGGCCGCGAGGACCATCGTCTTGCGGGCGATTCGGGTACGTGCTCGCATTGCGTCCTCCTGTTGCCCTGACGTGCCGACCCCCCGGCCAACTGCGTTGTTGGGCCCGTTAGTTCTAGCTGCGGCTCGGGCGGGGAACGTGCGGGATGTGTATGTGTCAGGTACCGTGGGAGCGCTCCCACCGGTGATGTGTTGAAGCGTCGTCGGTCCGAGCGGGGGTGTCAAGGGACTGGGGGCGGAGAGATGCGTTCAGTTATCGGGCTGTTAACTGGAACCCGGGGATCAGGTTTCGGCCACCCCGGGCGACTTCCTGCGGAAACCCGGGAGCCGACCAGGTGCGGGCTCCCCTCCGACGATGACTGTTAGATTCCAGGCCAACGCAAGGGTCGACGGGAGGGCGAAGCCCATGGCAAGCCACGGAGCGCGGAGCCGGAGCGGTGGCCGGCCCACCCTCGAGGAAGTGGCAGCCCGTGCCGGCGTCGGCCGCGGCACGGTCTCCCGGGTGATCAACGGCTCGCCCCGGGTCAGCGACGCCACCCGCGCCGCGGTGGAGGCGGCGGTCGCCGAGCTCGGCTACGTCCCCAACACGGCCGCGCGTGCCCTCGCCGCCAACCGCACCGACGCGATCGCCCTCGTCGTCCCCGAGCCGGAGACCCGCTTCTTCGCCGAGCCGTACTTCTCCGACATGCTCAAGGGCGTCGGCGCCGAGCTGTCCGACACGCAGATGCAGCTGCTGCTGATCTTCGCGGGCAACGACCGGGAGCGGGCCCGCCTCGCCCAGTACCTCGCCGCACACCGGGTCGACGGGGTCCTGCTGGTCTCCGTGCACGCCGACGACCCGCTGCCCGACCTGCTCTCCCAGCTGGAGATACCGGCCGTGATCAGCGGCCCGAGATCGGCCGCGGAGACCCTCCCCTCGGTCGACTCCGACAACTACGGAGGCGCCCGCTCCGCCGTCGAGCATCTGCTGGCCCGCGGCTGCCGGGCGGTCGCCCACATCACCGGCCGCCTCGACGTGTACGGTGCCCAGCGCCGCGTCGACGGCTACCGCGACGCCCTGCTCGGCGCGGGCCACGAGCTGGACGAGCAGCTGATCCAGCCGGGCGACTTCACCGAGGAGGGCGGTCGGCGCGCGATGACCGAGCTGCTGGCCCGCCGCCCCGACCTGGACGCGGTCTTCGCGGGCTCGGACGTGATGGCGGCCGGCGCCCGTCAGGTCCTGCGCGAGGAGGGCCGCCGTATCCCCGACGAGGTGGCGCTGGTCGGCTACGACGACTCGGCCATCGCCCGCCACATGGACCCGCCCCTGACGAGCGTCCGCCAGCCCATCGAGGAGATGGGCCGCAGGATGATCGACCTGCTCCTGACGGAGATCGCGGACCGCCGCCCCGCGGTCACCCGGGAACTGGAGCGCAGACAGGTGGTCCTGGCGACGGAGCTGGTGGCGCGGCGGTCGTCCTGACCGCGATCACCGTCGGTGCCGTCCGTGCGGCTCCTCGGTGCGGTGCGTGAGGAACCAGGCGACGCCCAGCAGTACGACGCCGGCCAGCCAGAAGAAGATCACCAGCCAGGCGGCGGTGGAGGAGCCCAGGTCGACCGCGTCCCGGCACAGCTCGCCGCCGCACCTCTCGCCGCCCTCGCCCGCCGCGTCCAGAGCGACCACGAGCCACAGCAGCATCCCCAGGTTGAACGCGAGGATCACCCACGTCAGCAGCCGCCACCGGGGAATCCGCCGCGACCGCATGACGAGCCTCCCAACCTCACGAATGGCTCACAAGGCGACAATACGCCCCTACGGTCCCGATCGGACCGCCGCGTTGGACCGTCGCGTCGGGCCGTCGAGGGGCGGCTGTTCAACACGCGGTCGTCGAACGGACGACGCGCGGTTTCAGCCGTCAGCCGTCAGCCGTCAGCCGTCAGCCGTCAGTCGCCCATGAGCAACCGCCACCGCCGCTCGCCGTCCTGTTCCTCCTCGGTCGGCGCCAGCCCGGCCGCCGCGGCGACCGCCGCCGACGCGAGGTGGTCGGGGTGGATGTGGGCGACGACCGTCCGTACGAGCACCCGCCCGAGCCACTCCACGAGCGCCCGAGCCGCCTCCGAGGCGAACCCGCGACCCTGCCAGGGCGTGCCGACCACCCAGGCGATCTCCGCGGTGTGCCGTCCGGTGACCGTGGCCTGGACGGTGCCGACGAGACGGGCGTCCTCGCGCGGCCACAGCACCCAGTTGCACCAGGAGACGCCCGGCTCGGGCGCCCCGGCGACCAGCCGCTCGTAGCGGGCCCGCAGGGCGCCGGGGGAGTCGGGCGCACCGCCGATGAAGGCATGCAGGGACGGGTCGGACAGTACGGCGGCCATCTCCTCGGCGTGCTCGACGCGCAGGGGAAGGAGGTCCAGGCGCGGTGTGGCGAGAGGCTCGGCCAACACGAGGGGCTCGGTCATCGGCCCAGCCTAAGAGCGCACGCGCTTCACGCCGTGTCCGCGGGGGCGTCGAAGTAGTGCCCCTCCTCCAGATCCGCGAGGAGCCCGGCCTCCACGGGCCGCCAGTCCAGCAGCTTTCGGGTCAGCGTGCTGGACGCCGGGACGTCGAGGGGCACGACGAGGGTGAGCCAGCCGAAGTGGGCCTCCGCCTCCTCCCGGGACACACCGGCCACCGGCACGTCCAGCCGGCGCCCGATGACATCGGCGATCTCGCGCAACGGCACGCCCTCTTCGGCGACCCCGTGCAGTCGCGTGCCCGCCGGTGCCGCCTCCAGGGCCAGCCGGAACATCCGTGCCGCGTCGAGTCGGTGCACCGCGGGCCAGCGGTTGGCGCCGTCGCCGATGTAGGCGGCGACGCCCTTGGCGCGGGCGATACCGATCAGTTGAGATACGAAGCCGTGGTCGTCGCCCCGGCCGTGCACCGTCGGGGGCAGCCGGACGACCGATACGCGTATCCCGCGGTCCGCCAACGCGAGGGCCGTGGTCTCCGACTGAAGCCGGACCGCCGAGAACGACTCCGGGTCGCCGGTGTCCTCCTCCGTGCAGACGACTCCCGGCCTGCCCCCTGACGTGCCCGAGGTGATCACGAAGGGCTTGCCGGAGCCCTCGAGCGCCGCCCCGATCGTCTCGATGGCCCGCCGGTCGGCCGCGCAGGAGGCGGCGAAGTCCGAGAAGTCGTGGATGAAGGCCAGATGGACGACGCCGTCGGCCGCGGCCGCGCCGCGGGTCAGGCTGTCGAGATCGTCGAGCGCGCCCCGATGCGCCTTGGCCCCGACGGCCTTCAGCGCTTCGGCGGCCCGGTCCGAGCGGGCGAGGCCGACGACCTGGTGTCCGGCGTCGAGGAGTTCACGGACGAAGGCGGAACCGATGAACCCGGTGGCGCCGGTGACGAATACACGCATGGTGCTTCCTTCGCTGAGGAGGAGAGGAACTGGGCGGTGATCTCATCGTCAGCGGGAGCGGCGGACCGCGTCCAAAGCCTGTTCCGCATGAGGCAATGCGATTCAGGCATCACAGCAGGCCAGAGTGCATCTGAAGGGCGTCCGGGTGGTCTCTGCGCAGTACGCTTCGCGTATGCCGCCCGACTCGCTCCCCGCACCGGACCTCGACCTCCGCCTGGTGCGCTACTTCACGGTCGTCGCCGAGCACCTGCACTTCGGCCGGGCCGCCGAGACCCTGCACACCACCCAACCGTCGTTGAGCCGTCAGATCCGGCGTCTGGAAGAGCAGTTGGGCTCCCGGCTCCTCGACCGCACCCCGCAGGGCAGCCGGCTCACCGAGGCGGGGGAGGTCTTCCTGCCCCGTGCGAAGGCGTTGCTGCGCTCGGCCGCCCAGGCCGCCGCGCAGACCCGTGCCGCCGCCGAGCCGCACCGGATCACCATCGGCTACACGTCGGGCATCATCGTCACCCCGGCGGTGCGCGACCTGCGGCGCCGGCACCCGGACGTCGACGTACAGGCCCGGCACCTGGTCCCGGGCAAGGCGCGCGCGGCCCTGCTCGACCACGAGGTGGACGCGGTGGTGACCCGGCTGCCGTTCCCCACCGACCGCCTGGACGTGACGATCCTCTACGACGAGCCCCGGGTCCTGCTGGTCCCGCTCGACCACCGCCTGGCCGGCAAGGAGTCCGTCATCCTTGACGACATCGCCGACGAACCCATGCCCCGGCTGCCCGACGCCGACCCGGCCTGGAGCGCCTTCTGGCGCATCGACCCCCGGCCCGACGGAAGGCCGGCGCCCGACGGGCCCGTCATGGGGGACCTGGAGGACAAGTTCGAGCTCATCGCCTCCGGCCGGGCCGTGGCGATCACGGCCGCGGGCGCGGGCCGCCCGCGCCCGGACCTCGCCGCGATCCCGCTGCACGGCGTCGAGCCGAGCCGCGTCGTGCTCGCGAGCCGTGCCGATGACCGCGGCCGCCTGCTCGCGTCCTTCCGGAGGTCGGCCCGGACGCATCTCGCGGGCGGCGCCGGAAACGACGTCAGCCGGTGACCTTGTCTCCAAGGTCACCGGCTGAGTATCAGGGTGAGTGACGGGACTTGAACCCGCGGCATCCTGGACCACAACCAGGTGCTCTACCAGCTGAGCTACACCCACCATGTCGGCTGTTCGGATTGCTCCGACCGGCCGAGAAAAAGTGTACAGGGTCGGGAGGGGTGCTCGCGCCCGGCTTTCGTCGGAGCCTACTCCGCAGGCAGGACGTACTTCGCGGCGATGGTCTTCGCGGTGTCCGAGTCGGGTCCGGGCTGCGGTACGAAGACGGCCTCGCGGTAATAGCGCAGTTCCGCGATGGACTCCCGGATGTCGGCGAGGGCGCGGTGGTTGCCGTTCTTCTTCGGGCTGTTGAAGTAGGCGCGCGGGTACCAGCGGCGGGCCAGCTCCTTGATGCTGGACACGTCGACGATCCGGTAGTGGAGGTACTCCTCGAGGGTCGGCATGTCCCTCAGCAGGAAGCCGCGGTCCGTGCCGACCGAGTTGCCGCACAGCGGGGCCTTGCCCGTTTCCTTCACGTGCTCCCGTACGTACGCCAGGACCTGCGCCTCGGCGTCCGCGAGCGTCGTGCCGCCGGACAGCTCCGTGAGGAGTCCGGACGCGGTGTGCATCTGACGCACCACCTCCGGCATCGTCTCCAGCGCCCGGTCCGGCGGACGGATGACGATGTCGATACCGTCGCCGAGAATGTTCAGCTCGGAGTCGGTGACGAGGGCGGCCACCTCGATGAGCGCGTCGTCGGACAGCGAGAGGCCGGTCATCTCGCAGTCGATCCACACCATGCGATCGTTCATGCGACCACCCTACGGCTGGCGTGCGCTTTTGTGGTCCCCGGTGCGGGTGTGAGCGCTACGGGGGGCTGTGCGGACCGCTGGGGTGCGCGTCCCTGGGGGCTCCGCCCCCAGACCCCCGGCCTTTGCCCCCAGGGACGGGGTCGAAGGGGCAGCGCCCCTGGGGGATGGGACGGGTAGGGGCGGCGGGGGCGAGATCCGCCCCGGCCATCCCCACCCACCCGAGCCTCACATCCCGCTGCGCTGCCCCGGCAGACTCGCCCGGCTCCCCGCGTACGCCTCGCGCCCGCTGTCCGAAGAAGAAGACGAGGACGATGCCGACGCCGAGGCCGACGACAGGGACGCGGACGTCCCGACCGGACTCGGCGGTGCCGTGCGACGGGTCTGGAGCGGTACCGGACCGCCCTCGGAGTGCAGCGAAGACGGCGCACTCGGCGGCCCCGCCGCGCTCTCGGGATCCGGCTGCCGCTCGGCCTGCGGCCGCCGCGCCCGATAGGCCGCACGGTACGCGGCCGGCGACGACCCCAGCTGACGACGGAAGTGCCCGCGCAGCGCCACCGGCGAGCGGAAGCCGCAGCGACCCGCGACCTCGTCCACCGAGTAGTCCGACGTCTCCAGCAGACGCTGTGCCTGAAGCACCCGCTGGGTGATCAGCCACTGCAACGGCGCGCTGCCCGTCAGGGAGCGGAACCGGCGGTCGAACGTACGCCGGCTCATGTACGCGCGCGCGGCCAGTGTCTCCACGTCGAACTGCTCGTGCAGGTGCTCCAGCGCCCAGGCGACGACCTCGGCGAGCGGGTCGGCGCCGATCTCCTCTGGTAAAGATCGATCGAGGTAGCGCTCCTGACCGCCGCTCCGGCGCGGGGGGACCACCAGGCGTCGGGCCAGCGCACCGGCGGCCTCGTTGCCGTGGTCCGTCCGCACGATGTGCAGACAGAGGTCGATTCCGGCCGCCGTACCCGCGGACGTCAGCACATCGCCGTCGTCCACGAACAGCTCACGCGGGTCGACATGCACCGACGGATAGCGCTTGGCGAGCGTCGGTGCGTACATCCAGTGGGTGGTGGCCGGGCGGCCGTCCAGCAGGCCCGCCGCCGCCAGCACGAAGGCGCCGGTGCACAGGCCCACGATGCGGGCGCCCTCCTCGTGCGCCCGGCGCAGTGCGTCGAGCGCGTCATCCGGTGGCGGGGAGGTGATCGAACGCCAGGCCGGCACGACGACGGTGCCCGCCCGGGAGATCGCCTCCAGGCCATGCGGTGCGGTGAGTTCCAAGCCCCCTGTGGTCCGCAGTGGGCCTTCCTCACCGCCGCACACCAGCAGTCGGTAGCGCGGCACGCCGGCGTCCTGGCGGTCGATGCCGAACACCGAGAGCGGTATGGAACTCTCGAAGATGGGGCCGCCGCTGAACAGCAGCACCGCGACGATCTCCTTGCGGCGTCGCCCGGAAAGTTTCCGGGCTGCGGCTTCCGGCGCGGCAGTGGAGTCGTGGCTCATCCTGCTAAGCCCCCCTCGGTGGTCGCGGCACCCTTAACCTTTCGGGTCTGTCGCTCCAACACGTTTCCCCTCGGTCCTGCACGAGTCCCCCGCCGTAAGACAGTCAAGATCGAATCTACTGCGTCCCGTGGTGCCGGGGAGACCAGTTCGTCATCCGGCAGATTGTCGACTTGGCAACTTGGCGTGAAGCATTCGATCACGAAGCGTTGCACTCGTGGGGCGTGCAGGGAAGTGCGCCTTGTCGCAGTGGCCAATCCACGTAGGGTGCGCAGGGTGCCCCAGGCCCTTTCCGTGCAGGTGGAACGGGGGTTGGGGGGTGGTCGGGGCAAGGGATGCGCGGTGGCCGGAAGTTGGCTGAAAAGAGTCGGGCGCGTGCGCGGAAACCGGTCAGCCGACCGGTGTATTTCCCCCACTGTGACGTCCGCCTCTGTGTGTCCCCGATCCGGTCCTGTGACGGCCTCCGCGATGCGGGGAGCGCTCCTCGGCGAGCAGGCGGGCCGCGCCGCGCTCCGACTGGCGCAGGAGAATACGGCAGACCGTGGTGACGGCGGCCAGACCGAGGGCTGTGCCTGCGGCGCCGGCGAGGGAGGAGCCGTACCAGAGGAGCACCACGGGGACCAGGACGCAGCTGAAGACCGCCCAGCGGACGACGTCGGTGGAGGAGTCCCGGGCGGGGGGCTGCGGTCCGGACATGGCGTACTCCCTGTGACGTGGCTCAGGGGGTTCAACGCCTGTTCGATCCGTCGGTCACTGTGCGGCCGGTTTTGCGCCGGGACAGGCCGGCCGGTACGTGAACCCTGTGCGAACCGCCTGTACAACGCAGCAACCATTGCGTTACGGGCGCACCCTCGTGCATGCTCCCTGGAACCCCCACGCACCGGGGGCGCGAACTGGGCTAAGGAGGAGTGCCGCCGTACCCTTGGGGGTATGGGGTTGGGAAGATGATTCCCGGACACAGACTCCGCCGCATACTGTCGGCCCACCCATAAAAGGATCACAACGCCGAGACAGCCATGGCCGGTCACGAATTCTTCGAACCAGCGGACCGCAAGCGGCCTGTCGCCGACCCCACGGCGGCCGAGCCCCTGGCGGCGGAAGAGCCACGCCAATCCTGCGACCCCGCCTTCAAGCACGGCGTCGTGGTGGGCTTCGACGGCTCCATGTCCAGTGAGCGCGCCCTCGCGTATGCCATCGGTATGGCAAGTCGCTCCGGGTCGGGCCTGATCATCGTCCACGTCGCCAACCGGCTGCCCACCACCGTGTGGGCGGGCTGCGAGCCACCGGTCTTCGTCGACGTGCCGGACCACCGCACCGAGGTGCTCGGCCTCGAGCTCGCCTGTGCGGAGTACCTCGCGGAGGTGCCCTGGATCCTCGTCGAGCGCGGCGGAGACATCTGCCACGAACTCGAAGAGGTCGGGCGTGAGTACGAGGCGGACGCGATCGTCGTCGGCTCCACCCACGGCATCGTCGGACGCATCTTCGGCTCCGTCGCCGGGCGGCTCGCCAAGCGGGCGAAGCGGCCCGTCGTTGTCATTCCGTAACCCGTCGTTCTCCCAGGTGAGATGTGCCGTGGGAACGGCCGAACTCCCTTGTGCAGTGCGTAAATCTACTGGCGCGTAGAGGTGTTTGTGCCCTTGTGAAGGGCATATAACGCTCACCGCACAACCGCACATGCATGAAGGGAGCCCGCCGTGGACAATGACGTCTCCGCGGGAAGCACCACTACGATCGTCGGCCGACTCGCTCTCGGCATCACCCTGTTGGCCGTGGGCCTCGGGTACACCGAGGTGATCGACGGCGTGACGGCGGCCGACGCCGTGTCAATTGCCCAGTACGTGGGCGGAGTCGCCCTCTTCGTCGCCGGACTCATGGCCTTCCGCGACGGTGAATCCGTCGGTGGTACGGCGTTCTCGGCGCTCGGCGCGCTCTGGTTCACGTGGGCGGTTTCCGCCGACAACCAGGTGTCCGCCAACGCGGCGGGACTGTTCCTGCTGCTCTTCGCCCTCGTGGCGCTGTCTCTCACGGTCGCTGCGGGCGACCAACTCGCCAAGGGCACCTACGGGTTGTTCGTCGTGTCGTTGGTGCTGCTCGCCGTCGCGAACTTCGCCGACAACGGGAGCCTTGCCAAGGTCGGGGGCTGGTTCGCCGTGGCGGCGGGGGCGGTGGCCTGGTACGCGGCTACCGCGGCCCTCGCTCACTGGCCGACGGCTGTTCCGCGACGTGCTGCTCGCCGGGGCGTGACGGTCACCGGTTAGCTGCGCCGGCTGGGGGTTGGGCGGCCCCCGGCGATGAGAACGGACCCCCCGTGTTTTGGTGGCAACACGTGGGGGTCCGTTCTCTTGTTCGGCCTCTGCGGGTGTGTGGGGGCTGGTCGCGCAGTTCCTCGCGCCCCTAAAGCCTCTTATTCCACCGTTACTGACTTGGCGAGATTCCTCGGCTTGTCGATGTCCCTGCCCAGCGCCAAGGCCGTGTGGTACGCGAGGAGTTGGAGGGGGATGCCCATCAGGATCGGGTCCAACTCGTCCTCGTTCTTGGGGACGATGATCGTCTGGTCGGCCTTCTCCTGGTGTTGGTGGGCGACCGCGAGGATCTTGCCGCTGCGGGCCTTGATCTCTTCCAGGGCGGCGCGGTTCTTCTCCAGGAGGTCGTCGTCGGGGACGATCGCGACCGTGGGGAGGGCCGGCTCGATCAGGGCCAGCGGGCCGTGCTTGAGCTCGGAGGCCGGGTAGGCCTCGGCGTGGATGTAGGAGACCTCCTTGAGCTTCAGGGAGGCCTCACGGGCCACCGGGTAGCCCCGGACGCGGCCGATGAAGAGCATCGAGCGGGCCTCGGCGTACTCCGCGGCCAGCTTCTTGATCTCGTCCTCCTGCTCCAGCATCTCGGAGATCTGCGCGGGCAGCCTGCGCAGGCCCTCGATGATCCGCTTGCCGTCCCGGACGGAGAGGTCACGGGTGCGGCCCAGGTGCAGGGCGAGGAGCGCGAAGGCGACCGTGGTGTTGGTGAAGCACTTCGTCGAGACCACGCAGACCTCGGGGCCCGCGTGCACGTAGACGCCGCCGTCCGCCTCGCGGGCGATCGCCGAGCCGACCACGTTCACCACGCCGAGGACCCGCGCGCCCTTGCGCTTCAGCTCCTGGACGGCCGCCAGCACGTCGTAGGTCTCACCGGACTGGGAGACGGCGATGTACAGGGTGTCGGGGTCGACCACGGCGTTGCGGTAGCGGAATTCCGAAGCCGGCTCGGCGTCCGCCGGAATCCGGGCCAGCTCCTCGATCATCTGGGCGCCGATCATGCCGGCGTGGTACGAGGTGCCGCAGCCGAGGATCTTGACGCGGCGGATCTGGCGCGCCGCGCGGGCGTCCAGGTTCAGGCCGCCGAGGTGCACGGTGGAGAAACGGTCGTCGATGCGGCCGCGCAGCACGCGGTCCACGGCGTCGGCCTGCTCGTGGATCTCCTTGTGCATGTAGGTGTCGTGGCCGCCCATGTCGTACGACGCGGCCTCCCACTCCACGGTGGTCGGCTCGGCGGTCGTGCGGGTGCCCTCGGTGGTGTACGTACGGAAGTCGTCGGCCTTGAGGGTGGCCATCTCGCCGTCGTCGAGGGTGACGATCTGCCGCGTGTGGGCGACCAGGGCGGCGATGTCCGAGGCGACGAACATCTCCTTCTCGCCGATACCGAGGACGACCGGGGAGCCGTTGCGGGCGACCACGATCCGGTCGGGGAAGTCGGCGTGCAGCACGGCGATGCCGTACGTGCCCTCGATGACCCGCAGGGTGTCGCGGACCTTGTCCTCCAGCTTCTCGGCCTGCGAGCGGGCGATCAGGTGGACGAGGACCTCGGTGTCGGTCTCGGAGAGGAACTCGACGCCGTCCGCCTCCAGCTTGCGGCGCAGGTCGGAGGCGTTGTCGATGATGCCGTTGTGGACGACGGCGACCCTGCCCTCGGCGTCCAGGTGCGGGTGGGCGTTCACGTCGGAGGGGGCGCCGTGGGTGGCCCAGCGGGTGTGGGCGATGCCGGTCGTGCCCTTGAAGCGGGCGGGGACCTTGGCCTCCAGGTCACGGACCCGGCCCTTGGCCTTGACCGTCTTGAGGCCGGCCGCCTTCGGGGAGGTGACGGCGATGCCCGCCGAGTCGTAGCCGCGGTACTCCAGGCGCTGCAGGCCCTCCAAGAGGAGGGGCGCGACGTCACGCTTCCCGATGTATCCGACGATTCCGCACATACAGATGTGTCCCTTAGCCGTAGACCATGCGGCGCAGCTGTCGGAGCGAGAGCTCCGGTGGTGCCACCGCCCGGTATTTCAGGTCCGCCTCGATCCGTCCGAAGATCTCCGCGTTCACCAGGCCCTGGGCCTGGAGCTCGCGGTGGCGGCGACGGACGTACTCCTCGGTCGTCTCGTCGAAGTAGGCGAGCACGTCCTGGACCACCCGCAGTGCCTCGCCCCGGCTGAGGGGCGTGGACCGCGTCAGATGATCAACAAGTTCGTCGTGCACCCGGTAGATCCTGGGGTACCGGCGGCACTTTCGCAAGAAAGCTGCCCGATTTCGGGCAAGCGCCTGTTGGAACTCTTTGGGGGAACGTTGAAGCTGTCATGAGTGCCTGTTCGTGAGCCGTCCATCCCGCGTCCGGCAACTCGTCGCCTGAGGGGACGAGTTTCAGACGCCATGGACATTCCTCGCATGGGAGTACCCGGCCGGCTCGCCGAGCGCATGAGCATGGCCGAGCAGCACGAATACCTGCGCGCCAGATTCTCCCGGCGCACGATGATCAGGGGCGGCGCGGTCACTCTGGGCGCCGTCGCCGGCGGCGCGTTCGTACCGGGCGCCACCGCACAGGCAGCGACCCCGACCACTGCTCCGAGCACCGAGACCGTCGACGGCGCCCTCGTCGCCCCCTTCGGCCGCCACCTCGCCTACGGCAACGACCCGCGCACCGAGATCACCGTCTCCTGGCAGGTCCCGGTCGCCGTGAAGAGGCCCTTCATCCGGATCGGCGCCCGGCCCTGGGACCTCTCCCGCAAGATCGAGGCCGAGGTGCGCACCCTGTACACCCCGGCCGGCGTGGGCGCGAGCGCCGACCACACCCAGTACTACCTGCACGCCAAGCTCACGAACCTGCGCCCCGGCAAGACGTACTACTACGGCGTCGGCCACGCCGGCTTCGACCCGGCCGAGCCGCACCTGCTCGGCACCCTCGGCACCTTCACCACCGCCCCGGCCCACAGGACGCCGTTCACCTTCACCGCCTTCGGCGACGAGGGCGTCAGCTATCACGCGCTGGGCAACAACAGTCTGCTGCTCGGCCAGAATCCGGCCTTCCACCTGCACGCCGGCGACATCGCGTACGCCGACCCGGCCGGCCAGGGCAAGACCGCCGACACCGGCTTCGACTCGCGGGTGTGGGACCAGTTCCTCGCCCAGACCGAGTCCGTCGCCAAGTCCGTCCCGTGGATGCCGGCCTACGGCAACCACGACATGGAGGCCTGGTACTCGCCGGGCGGCTACGGCGGCGAAGAAGCCCGCTGGAACCTGCCGGACAACGGGCCCGACAAGAAGAACCTCCCGGGCGTCTACTCCTTCGTCTACGGCAACACCGCGGTCATCTCGCTCGACGCCAACGACATCTCCTTCGAGATCCCGGCCAACCTCGGCATCTCGGGCGGCACCCAGACCAGGTGGCTGGAGGCGCAGCTCAAGAAGTACCGCGCCGCGCGGGACATCGACTTCGTCGTCGTCTTCTTCCACCACTGCGCCTACTGCACCTCCACCTCGCACGCCTCGGAGGGGGGCGTGCGCCAGGAGTGGGTGCCGCTGTTCGAGAAGTACACCGTCGACCTGGTGATCAACGGCCACAACCACCAGTACGAGCGCACGGACGTCATCAAGGCGGGCGCGGTCACCAAGAAGCTCCCGATCGGCGGCACGGCCTACCCCGAGACCGAGGGTGTGGTGTACGTGACGGCGGGGGCCGCGGGCCGCAGCCTGTACGCGTTCAGCGCCCCCCTGTCGTACGAGGGCCACGAGAACGAGGTGGAGTCCGTGGCCTCGTTCGTCAACCTCAAGGACGGCAAGCAGGACGAGACCGTCACCTGGTCCCGGGTCCGCTACCTCGACTACTCCTTCCTGCGGGTGGACGTCACCCCGGCCGCCACGGGCCGCACCGCCACGCTGACGGTACGGGGCATCGCCGAGACCGGCGAGCAGGTGGACCACTTCACGGTGGCGCGCAAGGCGAAGTAGGGCCGTGCGTGCGGCGTGTGTGCCCGGAAGGCAGGGTGCACCGCGAACGGGCGGTCCTCACCTCCCGGACGACTACATCCGCTTGAGGATCGCCTGCTTGGCCAGCGTGAACTCCTCGTCCGTCAGCACGCCCGTGCGGTGCAGCTCGCCGAGCTCGCGCAGTCGTCGCAGCAGGGCGTCGTGGCTGTCCTCGGCGGCGGTCGCGGGCGCGGCGAGTGCCTGGGGCTCCGGCGGCCGTACGTCCTTGGAGGCGGTCGCCGGATGCGGGAGCCGGGCCTGGACGGCCGCCGCGACCAGGGCCATCAGCGGGTCCTTCTTGAAGCCCCACAGTTCCACGGAGTTGGGGTCGTACTTGGGCGGGGCCTTGGTCGGGGCGTTCTTCACGGTGAACCGGAGGTGGCCGTTCTCCAGGCCGGCCGCCGGATGCCACTCCACGGCGGTGAGGTCGGTGAGCGCGAGCGTGCGGGTGCCGGCGGCGGCCTTGGCGTCCTCGGTCTTCCAGTTCCACTCCAGGCGGATCTGCTCGCCGTCGAAGCTCGCGGTGCCGTCCCCGGCGGAGACGGAGAGCGGCACGGCCGGGCCCGGCAGCAGGTAGGCGTCGACCGGGTCGGCCGGAACCTGGTCCAGGAGCAGGGCGCCCCGGACCTCGTCCACGAAGTACTCGGCGACGCCGTACCGGTCGGACTCGACGACCAGCTGGTACGGGTCGTGGGGCTCGGCGAGCCGGCCGCCGGTGGCGTGCAGCAGCGGGTCGGAGCCGTCGCGCAGGCGCAGCCTGAGCCGTCCGGTCTTCTTCCCGTGCTCGAACGAGACGCTCGCCAACGCGCCCAGTGGGACGACGAGTTCACCCAGGGCCTTGCGAAGCAGGCTGACGTTCTTGTCTCTTCCCGGCGTCAGCCGCAGGGCGTCGCCGTCGAAGACCCAAGTGCCGTCCTTCTGGAGGATTTCCGCCATGAGGGGATTGTTTCACTGCTTCTGAGGGAGAGTTGGTCCATACCTGTCCGGGCTCAAGGAAGGGACCGTAGGTGAGACAGCACCACAGAACGACCCGCCTTCTCGGCTCGCTGCTGCTCGTCGCGGCGGCGGGTGTCTCCGCCGTCGGCGCTACCCCGACTCCCACCGCGCAGCACGCGCTTCCGCTCGACCGGATCGTCCCGGCCCCCGCGTCGGTCACCCCGGGCGGACCGCCGTACCGCCTCACCCGCGACACACACATCCGCGTCGACGACTCCCGCGAGGCCCGCCGCATCGGCGCCTACCTCGCGGACGTCCTGCGCCCCTCGACCGGCTACCGCCTGCCGGTGACCACGCACGGCAAG
Source organism: Streptomyces sp. a15 (assembly GCF_059026085.1). Lineage (NCBI taxonomy): Bacteria > Bacillati > Actinomycetota > Actinomycetes > Kitasatosporales > Streptomycetaceae > Streptomyces > Streptomyces sp. A15. The sequence continues at coordinate 30,582 of NZ_JBWLKM010000070.1, forward strand.
GGGGGCATCCGACTCAGGCTGGCCAAGGGCCCGTTCGGTGCCGAGGGCTATCGCCTCGACAGCGGCGGCAAGGGCGTCACCATCACGGCGGCCAAGCCCGCCGGGCTCTTCCACGGGGTGCAGACCCTGCGCCAGCTGCTCCCGGCGGCCGTCGAGAAGGACTCCGTCCAGTCCGGCCCGTGGCTGGTCGCGGGCGGCACCATCACGGACAGCCCGCGCTACGGCTGGCGCGGCGCGATGCTCGACGTCTCCCGGCACTTCTTCACCGTCGGCCAAGTCAAGCGGTACATCGACCAGTTGGCCCTCTACAAGGTCAACAAGCTGCATCTGCACCTCAGCGACGACCAGGGCTGGCGCATAGCCATCGACTCCTGGCCGCGCCTGGCGACGTACGGCGGCTCCACCCAGGTCGGCGGCGGCCCCGGCGGTTACTACACCAAGGCCGACTACCAGGAGATCGTCGGCTACGCGGCCTCCCGCTACCTGGAGGTCGTCCCCGAGATAGACATGCCGGGCCACACCAACGCGGCCCTCGCCTCCCACGCCGACCTCACCTGCGACGGCGTCGCACCCCCGCTCTACACCGGCACCGAGGTCGGCTTCAGCTCGCTGTGCGTGGAGAAGGAGATCACGTACGACTTCGTGGACGACGTCATCCGGGAGCTGGCCGCCCTCACACCCGGCCGCTACCTCCACATCGGCGGCGACGAGGCGCACTCCACCAGCCACGAGGACTACGTCAAGTTCATGGACCGGGTACAGCCGATCGTCGCCGAGTACGGCAAGACGGTCGTCGGCTGGCACCAGCTGACCGGCGCGACCCCGGTCAAGGGGGCGCTCGCCCAGTACTGGGGCCTGGACTCGACGAGCGCGGCGGAGAAGGCGCAGGTCGCCAAGGCCGCGCAGAACGGGACCGGGCTGATCCTTTCGCCGGCCGACCGGATCTACCTGGACATGAAGTACGACGCGAACACCCCGCTGGGGCTGTCCTGGGCGGGCTACGTCGACGTGAAGCGGTCGTACGACTGGGATCCGGGCAGCTATCTGCCGGGGGCGCCGCCCGAGGCCGTGCGGGGCGTCGAGGCGCCGCTGTGGACCGAGACGATCGAGACCGGCGCGCACATCGAGTACATGGCCTTCCCGCGGCTCGCGGGCGCCGCCGAGCTCGGCTGGTCGCCGGCGGCCACGCACGACTGGGACGGCTACAAGGTGCGGCTCGCCGCGCAGGGGCCGCGGTGGGACGCGCTGGGGATCGGGTACTACCGGTCGCCGCAAGTCCCCTGGCCCGCCGGGTAGCCCGGACGAGGACGGGCACGACGACGGGCACGGCGACGGGCACCTCGGAGGACCGTACTCCGGGGTGCCCGTCTGTCTGTGGGGAGTGGGGGCGGTGGCTACAGCCCCGCGATCGGGTTCTCCAGGTTGCCGATCAGCTGGAGGGCGCCGGCCGGGTCCGAGAGGTCCACCATCTGCTCGTTGTTGCGCAGCTGGAGGCGGTTGAGGCAGGACAGCGCGAACTCCGGGGCGAACATGTCGTACCGCTTGAACTTGTCGGCGAGTTCGGGCACCGAGTGCTGGTAGTCGCGGGTCACCTCGGCGACCGTGCGCCAGAAGTCGTCCTCCTCCAGGATCCCCTCGGCGGCGAGGTTCGCGGCGAGGAAGCGGAAGAAGCAGTCGAAGACGTCCGTGAAGATCGACAGGAGCTTCTTGTCCTCGGGGACCTCGACGCGCAGCCGCTCGACCGTCGGCGGCAGTACCGCGTCCGGGTCCATCACGGCGATCTCCTCGGCGATGTCCTTGTAGATCGCGCGCTGGACCACGCCGTCCTTCAGGACCAGGATCACGTTCTCGCCGTGCGGCATGAACACCAGGTCGTAGGCGTAGAAGCTGTGCAGCAGCGGGGTGAAGTACGCCCGCAGGTACCGGCGCAGCCACTCCGTCGGCGTCAGCCCGGACCGCTCGATCAGCGCGCCCGCGAAGGACGCGCCCTCGTGGTCCACGTGGACCAGGGAGGCCATGGTCGCGAGGGACTCGCCGTCCTGGAGGGAGGACACCGGGCTCTCTCGCCACAGCGCGGCGAGCATTTTGCGGTACGGCGAGTAGCGGTCCGTCGCCTGCTCGTACTCCAGGTGCCGGTAGCCCACGGCCGCCCGCTCGCGGATGATCGTGAGGCCCGTCGACTTCAGCACCGGGTCGCCCTCGATGAGCTGGGCGAGCCAGTCGTTGATCGCCGGGGTCGCCTCCATGTAGGCGGCCGACAGCCCGCGCATGAAGCCCATGTTGAGGACGGACAGAGCCGTCTTCACGTAGTGCTTCTCGGGGTTCGACTTGTTGAAGAAGGTCCGGATGGACTGCTGGGCCAGGTACTCGTCGTCGCCCTCGCCCAGGCACACGAGGTGGCCGCGGGCGACCTCGGCGGCGAAGGTGACGGTGAGCTTGTTCCACCACTGCCAGGGGTGGACGGGGATGAGGAGGTAGTCGGCCGGGTCGAGCCCCTGGTCGGTGAGCTGCCCGTTGAAGCGCTCGACCGTCCGGTCGCCCAACTCGTCCCGGACGAACGACTCGTACTCGATGCCGACGCCCGCCGTGAACGCCGCCCGCGAGTGGTGCGCGGCCAGCCAGACCAGGCGGACCGGGCTCGCGGTCTCGGGGGCGTACGACAGGTACTCGTGGATGCCGAAGCCGAGCCGTCCGTTGTTGGCGACGAAGCAGGGATGGCCCTCGGTCATGCCGGTCTCGATGGCCTGGAAGTCGCTCTTTACCAGCTCGGCGACCGGGATCTGCGGCTTGGTGAGTTTGAAGCAGGTGCCGGAGAGGGTGGAGGAGATCTCCTCCAGGTAGACCGGCAGGATCCGGTCGCTCAGACCCAGGGTGTTCTTCAGCTCGATGAAGAAGTCCAGGGCGGCGAGCGGGAGTTGGTTGCCGCCCCGGGTGCGGGTGATCGAGTCGGCGTCCACCTGCCAGTGGTCGAGGGCGCGGCGGGTGGCGGTGAAGCGGTAGCGGGTCAGGCCGTCGTCGCCGCGGACGACGTACTCGTCGCCGTCCTTCTCCGGCGTGAGCAGCCGCTCGTGCGCGAACTCGGCCAGGGCCTTGCGGATCAGCTGGCGGTTGGCCGTCTCCCAGCGCTCGGGGGAGAGGTGGGCCACGGCGTCGGCGAGGGTCATGCCGTCACCGCCGTAGCCGCATGGCTGTGCCTGTTCAAGAAGCGCTCCCGGGTGCAGAAGCTCAACAACGCCTTCTTCTCCGGCTTCTGTATCTCGCGGTCGGGCACGAACCCGACGGCTTCGTTCAGGGCATGGACGGCCTTGTTGGACACGTCCGGTTCGACGACGACCCGGACGGTGCCCGGGTCCTCGAAGAGGTGCGCCATCACGGCCGTGATGACCGCGCGGGTGAACCCGTGCACGGGCCGGTCGGTGGGGGCGACCAGGAAGTGCATGCCGACGTCACCGGGCTGGGGCTCGTACAGGCCGACCAGCTCGTGGTGGGCGGGGTCGTACTTCTCCATCAGGAACGCGGGCACGCCGTCGTGCAGGCCCAGCAGGGCGTGCCAGTGCTCGTCGGCGGCGATCTCCATGTACGCGCGCTCGACGTCCTCCAGTTTGGCGTCCTGCATCATCCAGAAGGCCGCCTTGGGATGGGTGACCCAGGAGTGCACGAGCTCGGCGTCCTTGAGGGGGTCGAGGGGGCGGAGCGTCAAGGTGCCCAGGTCAGTGGTGGTGGTGTTCATACTGCGAACTCCTGGAAGGCGATCGTCTTCTCGACCGGGTAGTACTCGCTGCCGAGCAGCTCACGGATGATGGAGCTGTTGCGGTACGCGCCCATGCCCAGGTCGGGGCTGGTGATGCTGTGCGTGTGGACGCCGGCGTTCTGCAGGAAGACGCCTCTGCCCGTCACGTCGATCGCGTAGTTGCGGGCGATGTCGTAGTTGCCCCGCGAGTCGTAGCACAGCCGGTCGCGGACGGGCTTGAGGAACTCCGGTTCGGCGTACTTGTAGCCGGTGGCCAGGACCAGGCCCTCGGAGGCCAGCTCGTAGTCCTTCTCCTGCTCCTCCTGGCGCAGCCCCAGTGTGTACGTGCCGTTCTCGTACGTGGCGCTGTTCAGCGAGGAGTTGGTGAGCAGCCGCGTGGGCACCGGACCGCCGAGGTTCTTCTGGTAGAGCAGGTCGAAGATCTCGTTGATCAGGTCGCCGTCGATGCCCTTGAACAGGCCCTTCTGCTCGGCCGTGAGGCGGTAGCGGGTGTCCTCCGGCAGCGCGTGGAAGTAGTCGATGTACTCCGGGGAGGTCATCTCCAGCGTGAGTTTCGTGTACTCCAGCGGGAAGAAGCGCGGCGAGCGGGTGACCCAGTTCAGCCGGTAGCCGTGGACGTCGATCTCGCTGAGCAGGTCGTAGTAGATCTCGGCGGCGGACTGGCCGGAGCCGACGAGGGTGATCGACTCCTTCTTCTGCAACTCCTCCTTGTGCCGCATGTACCGGGAGTTGTGCACGAAGTCGCCGCCCAGGCCCTGGCAGGCCTCGGGGATGTAGGGCGGGGTGCCGGTGCCGAGGACCAGGCGGCGGGCGCGGAAGGTCTCACCGGCCGTGGTCTTCACGACGTACAGCTCGGCCCCTTCGTCGTACGTCACTTCCTCGACCGTCGTGTTGAAGCGGACGCAGCTCAGCTTGTTCGCGGCCCAGCGGCAGTAGTCGTCGTACTCGACCCGCAGGGGGTAGAAGTTCTCGCGGATGTAGAACGAGTACAGCCTGCCCTTCTCCTTCAGGTAGTTGAGGAAGGAGTACGGCGAGGTCGGGTCGGCGAGGGTGACCAGGTCCGACATGAACGGGGTCTGGAGGTGGGCGCCGTCCAGGAACATGCCGGCGTGCCACTCGAAGTCGGGCTTCGAGTCGAGGAAGAGTCCGTCGAGCTGGTCGATGGGCTCGGTGAGGCACGCCAGGCCGAGGTTGAACGGGCCGAGCCCGATCCCCACGAAGTCGTAACTGCGGGCGGATTCAGGAAGCGCGGTCAAGGGACTCTCCCAGGTACTGCTCGGCGTGGCCGGCGATCAGATCGAGTACGGCGGCCATGTCGTCGGTCGTCGTCTCGGGGTTGAGCAGGGTGAACTTCAGGTAGTGACGACCGCCCACCTTGGTGCCCGCGACCACCGCGTCGCCGGAGGCGAACAGGGCCTTGCGGGCGTACAGGTTGGCGCGGTCGATCTCGGCCGGGTCGGTGACGGCGGCCGGGATGTAGCGGAAGACGAGGGTGGAGAGGGTCGGCTCGACCACGACGTCGAAGCGCGGGTCGGCGGCGAGGAACTGCCAGCCTTCGACCGCGAGATCGCAGACCTCGTCGAAGAGCTGCCCGATGCCGTCGGCGCCCATCACGCGCAGCGTCATCCACAACTTGAGCGCGTCGAAGCGGCGGGTGGTCTGCAGGGACTTGTCCACCTGGTTGGGGATACGTTCCTGCACCATGCGGCGCGGGTTGAGGTACTCCGCGTGGTAGGTGGCGTGGCGCAGGGTGCTCGCGTCCCGGACCAGCACGGCGGACGAACTGACCGGCTGGAAGAAGGACTTGTGGTAGTCGACGGTGACCGAGTCGGCGCGCTCGATGCCGTCGATGCGGCCGCGGTACTTGATGGAGGCGAGCAGCCCGCAGCCGTAGGCGGCGTCGACGTGCATCCACACGCCGTACTGCTCGCACAGCTCGGCGACCTCGGGCAGCGGATCGATGGAGCCGAAGTCGGTGGTGCCGGCGGTGGCGACGACGGCCATGGGGACGAGGCCGTCCTGCTTGCAGCGCTCCAGCTCACGGGCGAGCGCGACGGTCTGCATGCGCTTGTCGGCGCCGACGGGGATGGAGACCACGGCGTCCTGGCCGAGCCCGAGGAGCTGCGCGGACTTCTTCACGCTGAAGTGGCTGACCTCGGAGGCGAAGATGCGCAGTTTGGCTGTCGTGTCCGTCTTGGCCTCCTCGCGGGCGAGGAGCAGCGCCTGGAGGTTGGACTGGGTGCCGCCGGAGGTGAACACGCCGTCGGCGTTCTCGCCGAGGCCGATGCGGGCGGTGGTCCAGTCGATGAGCTTGCGCTCGATGAGGGTGCCGCCGGCCGACTGGTCCCAGGTGTCCAGGGAGGAGTTGACGGCGGACAGGACCGCCTCGCCGACCACGGCCGGGATGACGACCGGGCAGTTGAGGTGGGCGAGGTAGCGGGGGTGGTGGAAGTAGATCGCGTCCCGGAGGTAGACGTCCTCCAGTTCGTCGAGCACCGCCGCGGTGTCGTGCAGCGGCTCGTCGAGGTCGATCTCTTCGATGCGGGGGGAGAGGGCGTCGACGGTGACGCCGGTGAACGGACGGGAGGTGGTGGCGAGTTTGGCCGCCACCCGCTCTATTCCTTCGGTCACGGAGCGGCGGTAGTGCTCCGCGGTCGTGTCGTTGAGCAGGTGCGAGCGCATGTGCGGGTCCTCCGGTGGGGACAGTCCGTGGGCTGGGGAGCGGGGCGGAGCCTCGGCTTCAACTTAGGTTAGCCTAACCTAATTAACTTGAGCGAAACCCAGCCCCTGCCGTGACTGCCGTCACTCTGAACACAGGCCTGGCGTCAGCCGGTTGGGGTCCTACGGGTGTCCACCGCCGAGCGTCACTCCTGCTCGCGCAACTGCTCCTCGGTCAGGCCCTGCCGCCAGTAGCCGACGAAGGTGACTCTTCGGCGGTCGAACTCGCGCTCACGCACGAAGTGCCGGCGCAGCTCCTTCACACACCCGGACTCGCCCGCGATCCAGACGTACGCGTGCTCGGCGGGCGGGAGTTGGGTGTCGCGCAGGGCGCTGAGCGCCAGGGGCGGACTCTGGGCGGCCTTCTCCTCCTGCACCAGCCAGGTGATCTCGGCGTCCGCCTCCGTCACCAGGTCCTGGATGTCACCGGCGTGCGGGACCTCCAGCCAGACCCGGGCGGGGGTGCCGGCCGGCAGCGACTCGACGATGGAGCAGGCGGCCGGTACGGCGGTCTCGTCGCCCCAGATCACCACCAGGTCGGTGTCCTCGGGCGGCCGGAAGCGGATCGCCCGGTTGTCCGCGACCGCCGGGCCCAGCAGGACGACCTTGTCGCCGGCCGCGGCGCCCGCGGCCCACCGGGAGGCGGGGCCTGCTTCGATGGCCGCGTCCGGCTCGACGCCGTGCAGCACGAAGTCGATGTCGATCTCGACTGTGTGTCCCTCGGCGTCCCGGCGCAGGGAGCGGAGCGTGTACGAGCGCATCACCGCCCGTACGTCCTCCGGGAGTTCGCGCCAGCCCTGCCACCAGCCGTCGCCGAGCTCGATCGGCACGCGGGGCTCACTCTGGCCGGGGTGCGGGATGAACAGCGACAGGGACTGGTCCTGTCCGTCGGAGTGGAAGTCGCGGAGGTCGGAGCCGTCGAAAGTGACCCGGACCAGAGACGGGCCGAGCCGCCTCGTCCGTACGACCTGGAGGGAGAAGAAACGGAACGGGGCGGCCACGGCGGTACTCACTCTTGTTCTCCTGAGAGGAGGGAAGATGTGGTCAGGTGCGGGGCGGGCCGGATCGCACGGAGTCGGCCGGCCCGCGCGCGAGGGTCAGCTGACCTTCTTGGCGTTCTCGAGCGCCTCGGCGAGGCTGGTGAGCAGCGGGGTGCACTTGGCGTAGGACAGGATCGGCTCGGGGGAGCGCGCGATGATCTGGCCGGCCTTGACGGCGGGCAGCTGCTTCCAGGTGGCCTCGGTGATGTCGGCCGGCTGGATGGTCGAGGAACGGTCGTCCATCATGATGATGTCGGCCTTGTACTTGTCGACGTTCTCCCAGCTCAGCGACTCGAACCAGCCGCCGCCGACCTTCTTGGCGCTCTCCGGCGGCTCGACGAAGTTCACGCCGAGGGCCTTGAAGTACTCCAGGTCGATGGAGAGGTTGGTGCCGGAGACGTAGAACAGTTCCGCGCTGGCGGAACCGGCCATCACCTTGATGTCGGGCTTGGCCTTGGCGGCCGCGCGCAGGCGGGTGGCGGCCTCCTCGAACGTCTTCTTGGAGTCGGCGACCGCGGCGGCCTTCATGTCGGCGCCCAGCGACTCGGCGAGCTCCCACATGCGCTGCAGCGGCGCGGTGAGCTGGCGGTCGTAGACGGATATGCCGACGCTCGGGGCGAGCTGGGCGATCTTGTCCTTCGACGCCTCGGGGACGTACCAGAGCGTGCCGGCGTCGTCGAAGATCGTGGAGATCAGCACGTCGGGCGCGAGGGCCGCGTACTTCTCGACGTTGAACTGGTCCCAGGCGTTGCCGAGGACGGTGAGCTTGCTGATGTCCATGTCGCCGGCCTGGACGTCGGCCTTGCCGTCCGAGGTCTTGGTCGGGCCGAACACGCCCTTGACCGAGATGCCGTAGTCGAAGAGGGCGGCGGCGACGCCGGTGAACGCGACGATGTTCGCGGGGGCCTTGTCCAGCTTCACGGTCGTGCCGCGGTCGTCCTTGAAGCTCCAGGGGCCGGAGGCCTTGGCGGACGCCGTCGAGTCCGAGCCGCTGCTCTCCGAGTCGCTGTCGCCGCACGCGGCCAGGAAGGCGCCGAGGCCGAGCGCGCCACCGGTGGCGAGCAGCCCGCGGCGGGAGAAGTTGGCGGTTCTGGCGTTCGACATGGGATGGGTCTGCTTTCGTGCGTACGGGGGCCACTGGGGGGTCCGCGCCTGCGGGTGGCTGGAATCGAGCTTAGGTTAGCCTAACCTTCCATCCTGTCCAGAGGGCACCCGGTACCTGTTCCCCAGCTGTGGAGGGCGATACCCGGGACTTCCGTGACGTGAGCCACAAACGGCTGGGTTCTCCGCGGAACGGCTCCCGGAGAATCCTGCCGGTGAACTCCCGCACAGGGACTGCCTCTTCGTCCCCTCAGCTTCGACTTCTCTGGGTGCTCCCCGTCGCCGCCAACCTCGTACTGGGCGTCGTCGCCGTCGTTCCCCTGTGGCTCCTCATCCAGTTCGTGAGAAACCACCCCCTCGCGGCCCTGGGCCTCACCAGCCGCGAACCCACGGACAGCGACGGCATGTTGCCGTGGGCGATGCTGCTTGTGCCGACGGGGGCAGTTCAGGCGGCTTTGTGGTGCGGAGTGAGTTCGATGGTGAGGTCGGCGTCGAGGGCGCGGGCCAGGCGCCGCAGGAGCGGGATGGTGGGCATGGTGCCGCCACCTTCGATCCGGGAGATCTGGGGCTGCTGCATGCCGCAGCGTTCGGCGAGTTCGGTCTGGGACAGCCCGAGGGCGGTGCGCCGGTCGTAGACCAGCTGGCCGAGGTCGTGGGCCAGTTCGGCTTCCTCGTACAGTCGGTCGTACTCGGTGTTGCCCTCGGCCCCTTCGCCGAGGAGCGCGCGGTGGCGGCGGGTTTTCCACTCGGCGTGGTTCATCGCAGTTCCTCCTTGATATTGCGGCTGTAGACGTCGTGTTCGGTGGCCGGCTGATGGCTCTCCTCGCACGCGGCTTGGGCGGCTCTGGCGCGGTCCACCTCGGCCGTCTCGCGCGTCTTGGTCTTGCGGAAGACCGTCAGCAGCACGACGCGGCGGTTCGGGGCGAGCCAGTAGGTGATGCGCTGGGCGTTGTCGCCGAGGTCGAAGCGCAGTTCGCGGAGCTTGCCGCCGAGGTGGCGACTGTAGGGCTCGCTCAGGGTGGTGGCGTTCTCCGCGAGCCGGTCGACCTTCTGCTCCGCTATCACGTAGTGGTGGGCGGGGAGGTTCTCCAGCCAGAGGCGCACCTCGGGCTCGATCTCGATGGTGTACCGCTCACCAAGCATAGCATTGATGCTATATGGCTCGGATGTTATACACCAGCCGTTGCCGCGTTTGATCCGGCGGCTGATGTCCTGTCTCTGTGATGTCCGGGCAAGTGGGCTGACGTCTCAGTCGTGTCCGGGCACCTGCCCCCACAAGCGAGAGAGGCAAGTACGCCTTGACAGTTTGGAAATGTCAAGGCGTACTTGCCTCATGACTCTTCCAGACCTGGACGATCTCATTGCGGAAGTCGACCGGAGATGCGACACCGCACACCGCCCCGGCGGACAAGACCAGCCCGACTGGCTCGCCCTCCTCACCGTCGCTGCCCAACTCGCAGGTCAACTACAAGCCCTGGCAGACGACCTGGTCGAGGACTACGTCGAGCACTGCAGAATGCACGGCAACTCATGGACGGACATCGGCACCGCCCTGGGCGTGACCCGGCAAGCGGTCCAGCAACGCTTCCACGCCCCGCACAAGCGCTACAGCCCCGAGGTCATGACCGACGACCTCCGCCAGGCGATGGTCCACGTCAAGCAGGCAGCGGTGCACCACCGCAACAACTACATCGGCACCGAGCACCTGCTCTGGGGACTGACCACGGAGGACAACAGCGCCACCCGACTCCTGCAGACCGCCGGCGTCTCACCGGAAACAGTCCACCTATCCGTCGGAACCCGGCTGAGCATGGGGGCATCCCAGGCAGCCGAACGGATCGCCTGGACTCCCTACTCCCGCAAGGCCATCGACATCGCCGAGGCACGGTCCGAGCAGCACGGATCCGACCGCATCGACTGTGAGGACCTGCTGATCGGTCTGGCCCAGGTCGGCCGCGGAGTGGCCGCCGACGTCCTGACCGAGGCTGGCTTCGACCCGGCCGCTCTCGACACGACACCTGCCGACGCCTGAACCCATCACGGCCCCGGCACCCACTACTCCTTGGACAGTGAGAGCACGGCTCCCTGCCCGGGCTTGAGTGAGACACACCGACGAATCCCGTCTCACTCAAGTCCGGGCACCGCAGGTCAGCGCAGCATGATGCCCCGGACTTATCCGAGACAGGACAGCTGACCGCGACCCGGCCGAGCCCGGCGCCTGGTGTCCCTTCTCGAAGGATCTGGTCTCCGTCTCAAGTGACCTGGTCTGATTCGTCGTTGATCTCAGTTGATCTGGTTCGTCATCCTGATCGCTGCACTACTCTGTCGAGCCATGAACGCGGACCGCTGGTTGGCAGACACCCGGACCTCCTACGACACGGTCGCGGTCAGCTATGCCGACCAACTACGCGAGGCTCTGGCCGGGGCGCCGTATCTTCGGGCGGCTCTGGCGCTGTTCGCCGACTTGGTGCACGCCGCTGGCGGTGGGCCGGTGGCGGACGTGGGCTGCGGACCTGGACACGTCACCGCTCACCTGCACGAGCTGGGTGTGGACGCTTTCGGCATCGATCTTTCATCCGTGATGATCGACGTGGCTCGGCGTGACCACCCCCGCCTGCGGTTCGAGGTGGGCTCAATGACCGACCTCGACCTCGCCGATGCTTCAGTCGTCGGCCTGCTCGCATTTTGGTCGTTGATTCACGTCCCCGACGAAGCAGTGCCCACGGTCTTCGGCCACTTCCGGCGCGTGTTGCGTCCCGGCGGACCACTGCTGCTCGGCTTTCACGTCGGCGACGAGTCGAGGCTGAAGACGCAGGGCTACGGCGGCCACCCGATGAACGTCCACGTTCACCGCCGCCAGCCTGACCAAGTGGCGGCCTGGCTACGCGATGCCGGGTTCACCGTCGAGGCCCAAATGCTGATCACCCCCGACGAGAGCGTTCCAGGTGCGGTCCTCTTCGCACGCCGTCAGTCCTAGCCACGCCAGCGGTCCGGTTGCGGCCGACGGCACAGCGAAGTCGGACCACAACAACTGAGACAGCCCCCGGCATCCGCTCGCCCGGCGAACGGGGCAGGTATCGCCTGCCCGTGGTTGTGCCCCGTGGCCCCCGGAGTGCGGTCGGCGCGGGTCCCGCGCCGGGGGGGTGGCTCAAGAAGGTGCCCTCGGCCCCCGCCCCGGCCCCCGGCACCCCCGCCCGGGTACGTCCTCGGGTCTGGTTGCGGGGTGCTGCTCGGGGTTCTGTACCGGATTCATGATCCGTCCCGGTGTGGTGGGCGGGTGCGTGTGGATGGTCCGGCGGTGGGAGGGATGCTGGTCCGACGCACGAGGCCCCGAGCGAGCCCCGCCAGCATTGCCAAGGGGCCGGGGATCGCGCGCGGCGGATCAGCGGCACCTCACCGACGGATCAGCCCGCGCCCGCCGCCCGGCCCGCAAGGGCTGGGCCCTTGATACTTGCCGTGGGCGATGATGCTCGTGCCGGCGGGGGGTGTTGGCGGGAGCGATCAGCGCGCTGTAATGGCCAACTCGTCAGGCCCGGCTCACGCGGGGACGTGACCGGAATCGGCTTCGGGCTCGGTTTCAGCTGCGCGGCGAATGAACCCTGAGGTGACCAGCTCGAAGTCGAAGGGGGCGGGAACCTGCACGGGCCGCCCGAACGGGACGTTGGTCCGCGACCGGTACCCCTTGGGAGACGGGTCCCAGAAGAACAAAACCTCCTGCACCTGCATGTCGAGCACGAGGTACACCGGCACGATCCGCCCGTACGTGTCCAGCTTGTCGAGCCAGTCCGCGTCCTTGGTGGAGCCGGAGGTCAGCCCGGCGACGAGGGAGAGGGCGGCACCGTCCGCGTGGCGGCCTTCGGCGTCGAACGCGGATTCGTCGGCGACGAAGAGATCGGGGCCGAAACCACGCTCGGCGGGAGGAAACATGAATGAGGAACGGCGAGGTCTCGGTGACGTGCCCGTCGGGGGCGTGGGCCTCCACCTGCGCGAGCAGCCTGCGCATGGGACGCACGTAGCGCAGCTTCGACCACGGCGACACGACGATCTTCCCCCGGACGAGCTCGGCCTTGTAGCCGTCAGGCGTGTCGAGTTCTTCGACGATCCGGAGCAGGTCGTCGAAGGACCCGGCCTAAGGAGCGTCTACGGGCGCACGTCGCTCGGTCATGGCGGGCACCGCGATCCTCCATTGATTACAGAGCGTGTCGCTCGCTCCACGATAGCGTCGCCCCGCATCGACCGCCCACGACTCGGCCCCCCTCACGCCGCAGCCACCCGCCCCGCAGCCTCCGGCCCGACCTCGCACCACAGCAGCTTCCCGCCCCGCCCGAAGAGGTCGTCTCCGAGCGGATAGCCGCCCCAGGTCTGTGCGTAGTGACAGACAAGGAACAGCCCGCGCCCGCCGGCGGCCTCTGCGGGAACCGGGCACAGGGGCCGGGACAGCTGGTCGAAGGGCGGTGGGATGTCCGGGTTGGTGTCCCAGACGCTCACCCGCAGCCGGTCGCCGCCGAGTCCGCGC
>NZ_JBWLKM010000071.1:0-28023 GCF_059026085.1 Streptomyces sp. a15
TCGAAAGTCCCGCACAGCACCCACGGCGCCCGGCACGCACTCTCGCCGCACCGGCCGAAAGCCCAAGTACGTCCGGGTCATCGACGGGGCCTTCCGTCCGGCACACCGAGAGCACGCACCGGACACCGCGGGCACCGCACAGGACTTTCGAGACACCCCCTAGGCCGGCCCCAGGTCGGGCTGTCCCTGGTCGGCGAAGGCGTCGACGCCCGTGCGCCGCGCCGACAGCTCCCACAGGCGTGCCGCCTGGTCCGGGTCGACGGCGTAGTCCTTGACACCGGTGCGTTCGCCGTCGGCGGGGGCCGGTTCGGCGATGTCGCAGTCCTCCAGGTAGACGCCGCCCAGGCCGGACAGCTGGGGCGAGGTCGCGGCCCAGACCTGGGTGGCGGCGCCCTGCTGCGGGGTCTTCATGCCCTGCTGCGGGACCGGGTGGCCGACCTCGTCGATCCAGCCGTTCGCGACCATCTCCTCCCTCGGCAGATGCCGCTGGAGGGGAGTGAGGATGCCGCCGGGGTGCAGGGAGAAGGCGCGGACACCGCGGTCCCGGGCGAGCCGGTCGAGGTGGACGGCGAACAGGACGTTCGCCGTCTTCGCCTGGCCGTACGCCTGCCACTTGTCGTAGCCGCGCCGCCAGTCGATGTCGTCCCAGCGGACGCCGGAGAAGTGATGGCCCCGCGAGGACACGGAGACCACCCGGGCGCCGCCCGGCTCGATGGCCGGCCACAGGCGGTTGACGAGGGCGAAGTGGCCCAGGTGGTTCGTGGCGAACTGCGCCTCCCAGCCCGGCCCGGTCCGGGTCTCGGGGCAGGCCATGATCCCGGCGTTGCCGATGACGAAGTCGAGGGTGCGGCCCGAGGTCAGGAACCGTTCCGCGAAGGCGCGCACGCTCTCCAGGTCGCCCAGGTCCAGTTTCTCCACCTCGACACCGTCGAGGCCGGCCAGCGCCTCCCGGGCGGCGGCGGGGCGCCGGGCGGGGACCACGACCCGGGCGCCGGCCTTCGTGAGTGCCCGCGTGGTCTCCAGGCCGAGGCCGGAGTAGCCGCCGGTGACGAGGGCGAGCTGTCCGGCGAGATCGATACCGGCCAGGACGTCGCCGGCGGTGCTGTGGGCGCCGAAGCCCGAGCCGATCTTGCGCTGTGCGGTGCTGGCAGTGCTCATGCCCGGAACGCTGCGAATTGGAGTGCTCTCGAAGTCAAGCCCGACCGGCGGACCCGCTGAGGAAAAGGGGAAGCCCCGACCGGACGGGGGAATCACGGTCGGGGCTGGCTCAGGTGTGGGCGCGGATGGCGGTCGCCTCCCGGCGAAAGGCTCCACAGGGCTTCAGCCGAACGATCGTCCCTGTGGGCAAAAGGTGAGGCCCGGGGACACTGTCCCATCCACACCCACGGTCTGTTTAACGGGCAACCACCCGTGGATGTTCCGTCGTGCGCCGCGCGGCGGGGTGATCCGTGTCACGAGCGCCCGGCGCCCGGAACGGCCTCGTCCCAGAGGTTCTCCGCCTGCAGCAGCAGGGTGCCCAGGACGACCGTACGAGTGAGGTCCTGCTCGGCGTGCTCGCGCAGCCCTTTGCGCAGCCGCTCGTGCAGCTCCCACATCGCCTCCTCGTTCTCATCGGCCGAACGCGCTTGCTCGCCGGTGCCCACCAGACGGTCCCGCTCCGCGTGGCACGCGTCCCCGATGAGCTCCAGGAGACGAGCGTACGAGCGCAGGACGGAGCCGTCGGGCGGGGCGGGCGTCCGGTCGCCGTCGGCCGCCACCGCCAGCGCCCGGGTCAGTGCTCCGATGTGCCCGGTGATACGGCTCCAGCGCTCGTCCTCCTCGGGGGGCGGGACGCTCGGCGGGACCCGGTGAAGGGCCCGGAGCGGGCCGTAGGTGAAGCGCAGGCTCTCCTGGCTCCAGCCGCGGGCCGACCACAGCGCGTCCAGCCGCCGCTCCAGCCGTGCGGCGCCACTCGACCAGTCGGCGGCGGACTGCGTGTCCCACTCGGCCTCCCGCAGATCGGCGGCGACGGTGTGCAGCAGGTCGCCCGTCTCCCCGGCGAGCGCCGCCAGGTTCTCCCGTACGTCCCGCAGGTGGATCGGCGGCAGAACGAGCGCGTTGACCGCGACCCCGATGACCGCGCCCAGCGCCGCCTGACCCACCCGGTGACCGACCGCCGACGCGGTGACCGTGCCGGCGGCGAGGGTGAACACCGCGGTGGTCGCCCCGTAGATGCCCTGGTCGCCGAAGCGGTGCCAGTTCGACAGGAGCATCAGCACGGGTACGGACAGTGCCAGCGCGCCCAGTGTGTCGCCGGTGAGCCACTGTGCCGCCGACGCCAGCAGCGCCCCGGCGCAGATCGCCGTGAACTGCTGCGCGGCCTGCCTGAGCGAGCTGTAGACCGTGGCCTGCACCAGCACCAGGGCCACCCAGGGCGCCATCAGGGCCATCGGGTCGCTCAGCCAGTCGCTCGCCACATACCAGGCGAGCAGCGCCGCCACGGCGGCCTTCAGCGACTGCACGACCAGGTCGCGTTCCCGGCCGGGGCCGCGCCAGGCCGCCAGGACGGCCCCGCTCACGACGTGTGCCTCCCGCCGCAGGGCGTCGGCCGGGCGGGCGGAGCGCACGCGTACCCCATCTCTCACACGGATCATGCCGGGTGGGTATCCCCGCGGCGCGGCCCCTCACATCCGGGCAGCTCAGCCCAGGGGACTCTCGGCCAACGACGCCAGCAGGTCGGCCGGATCGGCGTAGATCGCCGCGGCGCCCGCCTCCTCCAGGTCCGCGCGCGGAATGCCGCCGCACAGGACGCCGACGCAGCGCACTCCGGCCCGGGAGCCCGCGCGCATGTCCCAGACCGTGTCACCGACGAACACGGCCCGTTCGGCGGGTACTTCGGCCAGGTCCAGGGCGTGCTGGACGGATTCGGGGGCGGGCTTGCCCGCCTCGACGTCGTCGGCGCTCGCGGTGGCGGCGATCGCGTCGTCCGCGTCGATCGCCCGCCGCAGGGCGTCGAGTTCCGCGCCGCTCGCGGACGTCGCCAGCACCACCCGCCAGCCGCGCTGATCCAGGCGCCGCAGCAGGCGCCCGGCGTCCTGGAGGGCGGGCAGCCGGTCGAAGTACTGGCCGTACAGGGCCTTGTGGGCGGCGCTCAGCCGCGCGTCCTGGTCCTTGTCCCGGTCGTCGCCGAGCAGATGGGCGACGAGGTCGGCGGAGCTGAGGCCCACGGCCCGGTGGACTGCGTGCATCGGCACCCGGTGGCCCGCCTGCCGGAAGGCCTCCCACCAGGTCGTCACATGGAGGTGATTGGTGTCGACGAGGGTCCCGTCGACGTCGAACACGGCCGCCCGTTCCATCCGCCCGTCCTTCCTGTGTTCGCTCGGCGCACGAGGAGCGCACGAGTACCACCTCAGGTGCTCGCCACTCGGTCCGGCACCCGGCCCTGCCGGCTCCACGCCAGCAGTTCCTCCACGGACCACGTGGTGACGACCCGTTCAGGGGGCACGCCGCACTCCTCGGCGCGCGCACATCCGTGGATCTGCCAGTCCAGTTGGCCGGGCGCGTGCGCGTCGGTGTCGACCGAGAACAGCACCCCCGCCTCCAGGGCCCGGCCGAGCAGCCGCCGCGGCGGGTCGAGGCGTTCGGGCCGGCTGTTGATCTCCACGGCCGTACCGGACTCGGCACACGCGGCGAACACCTCGTCCGCGTCGAACTCCGACTCGGGCCGCCCCCGTCCCGTCACCAGCCGTCCCGTGCAGTGCCCGAGGATGTCGGCGTGCGGATCACGTACGGCGGCCACCATGCGGCGGGTCATCGAGCGGGCGTCCATCCGCAGCTTGGAGTGCACGGACACCACCACGACGTCGAGCCGCTCCAGCAGCTCCGGTTCCTGGTCGAGCGAGCCGTCGTCGAGGATGTCGCACTCGATGCCGGTGAGGAGGCGGAACGGCGCCCAGGTCTCGTTGAGTTCCGCGACCACCTCCAACTGTTCGCGGAGCCGCTCGGGCGACAGTCCGCGCGCCACGGTCAGCCGCGGCGAGTGGTCGGTGAGCACCGCCCACTCGTGGCCCAGTTCGGCCGCCGCCCGGCCCATCTCCTCGATCGGGCTGCCGCCGTCCGACCAGTCGGAATGCAGATGGCAGTCTCCGCGCAGCAGCGCCCGCAGTCGTTCGCCGCCCATGGCCAGCGGCGCCGCGGCCTCGCTCTCCAGCTTCTCCAGGTATCCGGGCAGCCGGCCGTCCAGCGCCTCGCGCACCACCTGTGCCGTCCTGGGACCGACGCCCTTGAGGGTCTCCAGCGTCCCCGCGTCCGCCCGCTCGCGCATCTCGCCCTCGGGCAGCGCGGCCAGCACCCGGGCCGCGCTGCGGAAGGCACGCACCCGGTATGTCGGGGCCCGGCCCCGCTCCAGCAGGAAGCCGATCCGCTCCAGGGCCGCCACGGGATCCATCGCCACCTCCTGCATCAGATCCGCCATCGGCTCCTCCAGAGTTCCCCAGGGCGAGGTGGGCCGCACACCGAAAGCCGCGGCCGTCCGACCTGCGGGCGGTTTGTCCGGTACGTGGCCGGGTACTGCGATGCCTCATCGCCCTCGCCCGCGTCCACGAGGAGGCCTGTCATGTCCGCCCCCACCGCACCCCGCAGCAAGGTGGCCGTGATCACCGGCGCCGACTCCGGCATCGGCAAGGCCACCGCCGTCCGCCTGGCCCGGGCGGGGATGGACATCGGCATCACCTGGCACAGCGACCTCAAGGGCGCCGAGGAGACCGCCGAGGAGGTCCGCACCCACGGGCAGCGGGCGGCCGTGACCCAGATGGACCTCACCCGGCTGCCCACCGCCGCCGGCACCGTCGACGAGCTGTGCCACCGGCTCGGCCGCCTCGACGTCCTGGTCAACAGCGCCGGTACGGGCACCATGACGCCGTTCCTCGACCTGGAGCTCGACGACGTCCGCGAGGTCATCGACGTCGACCTGGTCGGCCCGTTGCTGTGCGGTCAGAAGGCGGCCCGGCACATGATCCAGCAGGGCGGCGGAGGCCGGATCGTCAACGTGACCTCCGTCCACGAACACCAGCCGCGGGTCGGCGCCGCCCCGTACTGCGCGGCCAAGGGCGGCCTCGGCCTCCTCACCCAGGTGATGGCCCTGGAGCTCGCCGAGTACGGCATCACCGTCAACGCGGTGGCTCCCGGCGAGATCGCCACGCCCATGACCGGCCAGGAGGACACCGACCCGCACACCGAGGAACGCCCCGGCGTCCCGCTCGGCCGACCCGGCGACGCCCGTGAAGTCGCGGCGGTGATCGCCTTCCTCGCCGGCCCCGACGCCTCGTACGTCACCGGCGCCTCCTGGAGCGTCGACGGCGGCATGCTCCGGATGGGCCCCCAGGCCGGCTCGCACCTGGGCAGCGACGATTGGAGGCGTCCTTGAGGCCGCGCCCGTGAGGCTGCGCACCAGCTCCTGCGACCGTCCCGGCTTCACCCTCCCCCACTCTCGGCTTCGCTCGAGCGGGGGGACCCCCATCGCCGCGGCCGCGGCTTCCGCTACCGGGACACGACCGGCGAGCCGCTCACCGACCCCGAGCAGCTCGCCCGGATCCGCGCCCTGACCATCCCGCCCGCCTGGTGCGACGTGTGGATCTGTCCCTGGCCGGGCGGGTATCTCCAGGCGGTCGGCACCGACGCCGCCGGACGCCGCCAGTACCTGTACCACGAGCGGTTCCGCGCCCAGCAGGAGCAGGCCAAGCACGAACACGTCCGCGAGGTCGCCCGCGCCCTGCCACAGCTGCGGGAGCGGGTCGCCGCCGACCTCGGCGGGCGCGGGCTGAGCCGCGAGCGGGTCACGGGCCTGCGCGGTGCGCCTGCTCGACCTCGGCTTCTTCCGGATCGGCAGCGACCGGCACACCCACTACAGCGAGACCTACGGCCTGACCACGATGCTGCGCGAGCACGTCACCTGCCGCCGCGACGAGACCACCTTCAGCTATCCGGCCAAGGGCGGCACCGACATCGTCCGGGCGCTCGTGGACGACCAGGCCCTGGCCGTCGTACGAGCGCTGTTGCGGCGGCCGCGCGGCGGGGACCGGCTGCTCGTGTACTGGGAGCGTGGCGCCTGGCGCGAGCTGCACGGCGGGGACCTGAACGAGGCGCTGCGCCGGCTGGCCGGCACCGACATCACGGCCATGGACTTCCGCACCTGGCACGCCACCTCCTGGCCGGCGTCGTGCTCTCCGTCACCGCCGAGGCCGCCCGCGCCACCCCGGCGGTGGCAGACCAGCCGGGCGGTGCGCGAGGTCAGCCACTACCTGGGCAACACCCCCGCGGTGTGCCGGGCCTCCTACATCGACCCGCGGGTCTTCGAGCTGTTCGAGGAGGGGAGGACTATCGCGCCCGTGCTCACCCGGCTGGGCGAACACGGGAACTTCGGGCGGCCGGCCACCCAAGGAGCGGTCGAGGCGGCGGTGCTCGACCTGCTGGGCGGGTGACACGAACGCAGCCCTTCCGCGGGTTGCGTTCTACGCTCGATACATGACCGAAAGCGCGACACCTCACATCGCTCATCCGCGGATCCTGGTGCTCGGGGTCCAGCCGACCACGCCGCCCTTCCGGATCGTGGAGATCGACGGCCAGATGGTCGGTGAGGCGAGGGCCGTCACCGACGTCCTGGAGGCCGCCGCCGCGTTCGGCATCACCGTCCACGACCTGGACGACCCGGAGGTGGTCCGCTGGGTGGGCGGCGACAAGTTCACCTGGACCCGGCACTGACCGGCGGCGGAGGCGTCCGGGTCGCCGCGTCAATACCTTGGTACTACCAGGAGTTGGGAGGGTGGGTGGCGGGGCCAGGCACCCGCCACCCACCCCCCTCTCGGCCTCAGCTGTGCACGGCCCGGCTCAGCCGCCGACCCAGCAGGAGGTAGCCCACCAGGGCACCGGTCGTGTTGAGGATGACGTCGTCGATGTCGAAGGCCCGGCCGGTGATCAGCGCGCCCTGGGCGAACTCCACCAGGAGCATCACGGTCGCCGTCAGCAGGAGCACCCGCAGCATCCCGCGGGTCCGCGGGGCGACGACGGGGACCAGGACGCCGAACGGGACGCCCAGCAGCAGGTTCCCGCCGATCTGCTTGACGGCGTCCCGCAGCGCGGGCTGGTCCAGATAGGCGCGCAGGGAGCGCCCCGGCCGCATGTTGGTGTGCGTCAGTGCCTCCGAGGCGGGGGAGGGCTCCAGGGTCAGCCGGGCCAGCACGACGGCGAACGCCACCATCACCGCGAACGCGCACAGCATCGCCAGCAGGCGGAGGGGAAACGGCACGGAATGCCGCTCGCGCCGGGCCGACCCGCGCTCGGCCTTGGCGCCCTTGCCGGTCTTGGCGGTTTTGGCGGTTTTGGCCTCGGCCGCCTTGGCGGGCTTGGCGGCCTTCTCCGGCTTCGTGTCCTTGCTGTCCTTGCTGTCCTTGCCGAACTTGCCGGACTTGGTGGTACGCAGGCGTAAAGCGGTACGTGGACGTGAGGCTGTACGGGCCATGCGGTCCTCCAGTCTTCAACTTCCCTGCGTCGTAAGGCGATTACCCGCGAACCGGCCGAGAATGCCGCCGAGCCGCCTCGGGCCGGTCCGCCCGCCGTTCTCCTTCGTCCGGCCGGGGCACTCCGGCTGAGACCCGGCGTGCGACGCTCCGAACCATGGCCGAGCTGCTGTCCTGGTGGGCCGCGCCTGCCGTCCTCCGGCTGATGTTCATCAGCGCGGTCGGCACGCTGGAGCTCGGCGGGCGGTGACCGGCCGGTGAACGGCTGGAGGTGCCGCGGCGGCCGTCACGCTCGGCGCGGGCCTGGGAGCCGCACTGTGGGGCGTCGCGAACGGACCGCTGCGACGCCGGGTCGTGGCACAGAACCTGTCCACGGCCCTCGCCTGCCCCGCCCGCCTGCTGCTCTCCCAGGGCTACGACCGCTCGTCCTACGTCGATCTCGCCCTGGTCCTCGCGCTGCTGGGCCCGGTCGGCACGCTCGTCTTCGCCCGTCTGCTCGCCGACGAGCCGGCCGAGGACCCGCCGCGCGCCTGGGGAGTGACCTGTGCGGCGGTCGGCGTCGGCGCGGCCGTCGTGCTCGCCCTGTGAGTGGCCACCGGGCCGAGCCGCGCCATGGCCAAGCTCCTGATCGTCGGGGCACTGCTGATCGCGGGGAGGGGCCGCGAACTGCGGGGCGTCGCCGTGCTCTTCGTCGCGGGAGCCTTGGGCCTCGCCGGTCTGCCGCCCTTCGGTACGGCGCTCGGCAAGTCCGTCACCGAGGAGGCCGTGGGCGGCCGGCTCACCGTGCTCTACGTCGTGGCGACCGCGGTCACCGCCGGAGGGTGCTGCGGGTTGCCGGGCGGGTCTTCTTCGGCCTCGGCTCCCCTCCGGAAGACGGGCACGCGTACGAGACGACCGGCTCGGGGGAGCGGCCCGAGACCCGGCACAGGCTGCGCCGGATCCCGGACACCATGACGGCCGTGCCCGCGGTACTGCTCGCCGGGGCGCTCGCCGTCGGCGTGGCACCCGGCTTCGCCGACGTGGTGTCCCACGCCGTGAACGAAGCCGGGTCCCCGGCCGGCATCCTGCTGGGCCTGGCCTCGACCGCGCCGGCCGTGGGCCTCGCGGCCACGGCCGTCACCCGGCCGGGGCTGCTCGGCGCACCGGACTGGGCGCTGCCGCTCAGGCGCCTGCAGTCCGGCACGTCGGCGACTACGGGGCCTGGGTGCTGGTCGGTGCCACCGTGCTCGGCGCTCTCTCCCTGCCGGGGATCCTCGGCGCCTGATCAGGTGCCGTAGCTGACCTCCACCTTCTTGAAGCCGAGGGAACCCAGCAGGCCCTTCAGCATGGTCGTGGTGTTCGTTTCGGCGCGCTTGGTCAGCTCACTGTCCTTCGCCGCCTCGCTGATGTGCCGTATCGCGAGTTTCTGCACGGCCTGTTCGCTGTTGGGGTTGTCGGAGAAGAGGTCGCCGAGTCGGTCGAGGAGACCGCGCTGCTTGGAGACGGCGTAGGAGCGGTCGGCGTCGAGGGCCGCCTTGCCGAGTTGTGCGTGCGGCAGCCGGAGGGTGGCGGACGTACGGTCGTCGTTGACCGTCACGTCGTTCTTGCCGACCTTGCCGAGGTCGACATAGGCGTCGACGGTGCCCGCCCCGACGTACAGGGTGCGGGAGCCGCGGATCGCGTCGGGCAGGTACTTGGTGTCCTTCTCCAGGTCGACGACGATCTGGAAGTTGCCGGAGGCGGCGTCGTAACGGCTGATGTCCTGGATGGACTCGAGAAGTGCGGGGCCCGAACGGTCGTGCGTCTCCGTGCCGAACAGGTCCTTGAGGCCTGGCAGCACGCTCAGCCGGATCCCTGCGAAGAACACGACGAGCACCAGCACTACGGCGCTCACCACCTTCGCCCAGCCCGGCATGCGTGTGGACACGCGCCTGATGGGAGTCGTCATGGCGACGGCCCTCCTTCCTACTGTTCGAATTCCCCTCAATGCCCTTGGCAGACCGCTTCGTTGGCCGATTGAGACCGCTGACGGAGGCAGGGAGGGCGCACTGGCGTCAACAAGCCCCCTGTCGGCGCGCCTGGAGACAGACCCTGGATGAGCGCAGACTGGTAGGAACTCGGCCTAATGCGACTTGAGTTCGCGGTCACCCGACGGCCGCGACCACCACACCCCCTCGCCGTGTGTCAGCCCAGGCAGCCGCAGCTCGACCTCGCGCACCCGCCGGGCCGGCAGCTTCCCGGTGATCAGCCAGGCCGTGGACCCGCCCGTGGTCCCCGTGAACTCCGTCCCAACAGACGCCAGTTGAGCCGTGACCGGCGCCAGCGCGTCCAGTGGGACCTCCGCCTCGAAGGCGTGGTACGGCTCGTACAGCCGGGTCCCCGCCTGCTCGAGCGCCCGGCGCAGCACGATCGGTGTGAGTCCGCGGAAGTCGGCGGCGGTGCTGACCGGCGCGCAGAAACCGGACCGGGTCAGCGTGACCCGGTAGTCCGTGACGGGTGCCCCGCACAGGCCGGTGGCCATGGTCGCGTGGACCGTCTCCTCGATGGCCTGGTGGAAGGCGCGGGGGAGCGCCCCGAGTTCCGTCTCGTAGGTGAACACCCCGCCCGAGCCGCGCGGCCCCGGCTCCACGCGCAGCCCGATCGTCGCCCAGTAGCGGGTCCGGTCGTGCCACGGCAGTTCCTCCGTGGCCTCGCCGACGCCGGCCGGCCGCTCCAGGAACCGGACCCGGCCCGGCTCGAAGTCGGCTTCGATACCGAAGTCCTCGGCGAGCGTCGCCGCGAGGACCTCCATCTGGACCTCGCCGTAGAGGAGCAGTGCCGTGGCGCCCAAGGCCGCGGGGCGGGCGTGGATCAGGGGGTCCTGGTCGGCGAGGGCGAGCAAGGCCTTGCGGAGGGGGGCCGCGTGTTCGGGGTGGCGGGACCTGACGAGGGTCTCCAGTGTCGGCGGCGCGAACTGCGGGGCGCGGTCGCCTCGGGGATCGCCGAGGCGGTCGCCCACCCGGATGCCGGCGACACCGGTGAGGGCCGCGATGTTCCCGGCGGTGAGCCGCTCCGACCCGCCGACGACATCCAGGCGCGTCACCCGGCCAAAGACCTCGGTGGTGCGGCCGTCCGCCTCGCGCCGCAGGAACGTGAGGCGCTGGTGCCGGGTCACCTCACCGTCGTAGAGACGCAGGTACGCCGTCCGTTCGCCGCCGGGACCGGGCCGTACGGCGAAGACCGTGCCGCGCGGTGCGCGGTCCCGTGTCGTGGGGGCCGGCGGGATCAGCCGGGTCACGCCCTCGACCAGCTCGGCGACGCCCTGGCCGCCGAGGGCCGAGCCGAAGAAGACGGGGTGGAAGGAGCCGTCGGCGGTGCGCGCGGCCAGGGCCTCGCGTAGCTCGTCCGGCGTCGGCTCCGGGCCGTCCACGACCGCGGCCAGGACGCCCGGGTCGACCTCGGCGAGGGCCTCGGCCAGCCGCCGGTCGGCCGGGAGAGGCACCGCACGGGCCCGGGCCGTGCCGAGGCCCGTCACGTCCGTGAGCGGCGCGATGTACGGGGTCAGCCGGCGTCGGATGTCGGCGAGCAGGGCGTCGGAGCGGGCGCCCGCCCGGTCGATCTTGTTGACGAAGACCAGCGTGGGCAGCCGCAGCCGCCGCAGGGTCCGCATCAGCACCCGGGTCTGCGCCTGCACGCCCTCCACGGCGGACAGCAGCAGCACCGCGCCGTCGAGGACCTCCAGGGCGCGCTCCACCTCGGCGATGAAGTCCGAGTGCCCGGGGGTGTCGATGAGGTTGACCTGTGTGTCGCCGACGGCGAAGGCGGCGACGGCGGAGCGGATGGTGATGCCGCGCTGCCGCTCGATCGTCCCGTCGTCCGTGCGGGTGTCGCCGGCGTCCACGCTGCCGAGCCGCTCGATCATGCCGTGGTCGAACAGCAGCCGCTCGGTCAGGCTGGTCTTACCGGCGTCGACGTGGGCCAGAATTCCGATGTTCAGGGTGTGCATGCGGGGTCGTGTCCTCGAGAACCGTCGTCCAGTAGGGGCGCTGGGGGTTGTCGAGGAGTCGGCGCATGCGAGGGGTCCTGACGTGAGGGAACACGGACGCGCCCATCATGACCCGTCCCCGTGGACGGTCCGCAACCGGTTTTCGCATCGTGCGTAGCATGAGCCCCGGCAGCCGGAATGATCATGCGAGGAGCGGGATCGTGCGAGACATCGCCGTGTTCAGCGGGAGTGCCCATCCCGAGCTGGCCCAGGAGGTCTGTGCGCATCTCGGAGTGCCACTCAGCCCTACCCGGGTCAGCCGGTTCGCGAACGACTGTCTGGAGGTACAGCTCCAGGCCAACTGCCGGGAACGGGATGTGTTCCTCATCCAGCCGCTGGTCAAGCCGGTCCAGGAGCACCTGGTCGAGCTGCTGCTGATGTGCGACGCGGCGCGCGGGGCGTCGGCCGGCCGGATCACCGTCGTCATGCCGCACTACTCCTACGCCCGCTCCGACAAGAAGGACGCGCCCCGCATCTCGCTGGGCGGGCGGCTGGTCGCTGACCTGATGGTGGCGGCCGGTGCCAGCCGTGTCCTGGCGGTGACGCTGCACTCGCCGCAGGTCCACGGGTTCTTCTCGGTCCCGGTCGACCACCTGCACGCGCTGCGCGAGCTCGCCGCGCACTTCCGGCGCTACGACCTGTCCCGCACCACCGTCGTCTCGCCGGACCTCGGCAACGCCAAGGAGGCCGCCGCCTTCGCCCGCCTGATCGGGGCCCAGGTGGCCGCCGGCGCCAAGCAGCGGTTCGCGGACGACCGGGTCAGCATCAACTCGGTCATCGGCGACGTCGCCGACCGGGACGTCATCGTGCTGGACGACGAGATCGCCAAGGGCAGTACGGTCCTCGAACTCCTCGACCGGCTGCGGGAGTTGGGGCCGCGCTCGATCCGGGTCGCCTGCACGCACGGGCTGTTCGCGGACGGTGCGCTGAAGCGGATCGGCGAGCAGCCCGACGTACTGGAGATCGTGTGCACCAACACGGTGCCGGTCGCCGCGCAGGAGCGCACGGACAAGCTGCGGATCCTGACCGTCGCCCCGGCGCTCGCCGAGGCCGTGCGCCGCATTCACAACGGTGAGTCCGTCAGCGCCCTGTTCGACGCGCCGCGAACCGAATAGACAGGAAGGAGCACGGCACGGCTCGCAGCACGGCGCGGCAAGGCTCGGCATCACCCGGATGCTCAGGAGGGCTCGCAGTGGCGAAGGCGAAGTTCGAGCGGACGAAACCGCACGTGAACATCGGCACCATCGGTCACATCGACCACGGCAAGACCACCCTGACGGCGGCCATCACGAAGGTGCTGCACGACCGGTTCCCCGACCTGAACCCGTACACGCCGTTCGACCAGATCGACAAGGCGCCCGAGGAACGGCAGCGCGGGATCACGATCTCGATCGCCCACGTCGAGTACCAGACGGAACGCCGGCACTACGCGCACGTCGACTGTCCCGGACACGCGGACTACATCAAGAACATGATCACCGGCGCCGCCCAGATGGACGGCGCGATCCTGGTCGTCGCAGCCACCGACGGACCGATGCCGCAGACCAAGGAGCATGTGCTGCTGGCGCGGCAGGTGGGCGTCCCGTACATCGTGGTGGCCCTCAACAAGACGGACATGGTCGACGACGAGGAGATCCTGGAGCTCGTCGAGCTGGAGGTCCGTGAGCTGCTGACCGAGTACGAGTTCCCGGGCGACGACGTGCCGGTGGTGAAGGTCTCCGCGCTCAGGGCCCTCGAAGGCGACCCCGAGTGGAGTGCCTCGGTGCTCGAACTCCTCGCCGCCGTCGACGAGTTCGTGCCGGAGCCGGTGCGGGACATCGACCGGCCCTTCCTGATGCCGATCGAGGACGTCTTCACCATCACCGGCCGCGGCACCGTCGTCACCGGCCGGATCGAGCGCGGCGTCCTGCACGTCAACAAGGAGGTCGAGATCATCGGCATCCACGAGCAGAAGACGAGGACGACGGTCACCGGCATCGAGATGTTCCGCAAGCTCCTCGACGAGGGCCGGGCGGGCGAGAACGTCGGTCTGCTGCTGCGCGGTGTGAAGCGGGAGGACGTCGAGCGCGGCCAGGTCGTCATCCAGCCGGGCTCCGTGACCCCGCACAAGGTCTTCGAGGCGCGGGCGTACATCCTGTCGAAGCACGAGGGTGGCCGGCACACGCCGTTCTTCGAGAACTACCGCCCGCAGTTCTACTTCCGCACGACCGACGTGACCGGGGTGGTCACCCTGCCCAGGGGCACCGAGATGGTCTTGCCGGGCGACAACACGACCATGCACGTCGAGCTGATCCAGCCCATCGCCATGGAGGAGGGGCTGAAGTTCGCCATCCGCGAGGGCGGTCGCACGGTCGGCGCGGGGCAGGTCACGAAGATCATCGCCTAGCCGCGGTCACCCAGTCGCGGTCACACGGAGCCGGACGTGGCCTCGGGCTGGTCCAGGGCCGCGTCCAGCGTAGGCATCGGCGGCAGCAGCCGGGCCAGGCCGGTGACCCGCAGGACGCGCAGCGTGAGCGGATGCGTGCAGACCAGGAGCAGCCGGCCGTCGTTGTCCAGCACCCGGCTGCGGGCGCGGTACAGCAGCCGCAGCCCTGAGCAGTCGAAGAACTCGACCCGGCTGAGGTCGATCACCACGCGGGCGTCGGACCGCCCGGTCACCCGGTCCAGGTACGGGATGATCTCCATCGCCGAGGCGATGTCGATCTCCCCGCGGAACTCCAGCACCGTGTGTCCTCGGTCCTGGTGGACGCGCAGATGCCGGGTGAGCGGTGTGGGTACCTGCTCCACGACGACATCGCCTCCAACCGGCTCCCGAAGGGGCAGGGGTGCGCCCAAATCCGTTCCCCGCCCTGCAAGTTACCCTCGATGGAGTGAATTTGAGCATGTTCGATTGACATATGTCTTCGAAATGCGACGGAGCCTTACGACAGGGCGTGCCAGGCCTTGGAGAGCGCCTGGCGGAACTGCTCGCTCTGGTGGGCCGTGAGCTCCCGGACCATCCGCTCCTCCAGCTCCCGCACGGGCCCCGCGTGCTGAGCGAGCAGCTCCCGGCCCGCGTCGGTCAGCAGGATCAGCAGCTCGCGGCGGTTGCGGGGATTGCGCTCCCGGCGCACCAGTCCGCGGTTCTCCAGTGACCGTACGAGATCGGCGATGGACTGGGCGGTGACGAACGAGTCCCGGGCCAGCTGGGCCGCCGACAGCCCGTCGTGCCGCTCCAGCACGGTGAGCGCGGTGTACTGCAGTGCGGTGATCCCGGAGGGTTTGACCAGGTCGTCCAGGTGCGATCGCACGACCAGCTCCAGCTGCTTCACCATGTAGAGGAGAGACGGAGGTGCCTTGACTGCCTGGGTGTCGAGCATGACTTCAGGTTAGAGCATTGACAGGAAACCTGTCTGTAATGAGACTGCGAACAGACAGGAATCCTGTTGGTTGAAATCTTGGCGATGAGGCTGAGGAGTGGCGATGACCACCATCGAGATCGAACCCGGACGGCTCTTCATAGGCGGGCAGTGGCGGGAGGCCGCCGACGGCGCCCGCACCGAGGTGGTCGACCCGTCCCGGGGCACGGTCGTCACCACCGTCGCGGAGGCCGGCGCGGTCGACGTGGACGCGGCCGTACGCGCCGCCCGCGAGGCCTTCGACGACGGCCGGTGGTCGGGGATGAGCGGCCGTGAGCGGGGCCGGATCCTGTACCGGGTCGCCCAGCTGATCCGGGAGAACGCCGACGAGCTCGCCGCGCTGGAGAGCCTGGACGTGGGCAAGCCGATCACGCTGTGCCAGGCCGTCGACGTGACGAACGCGGCCAACGACTACGAGCACTTCGCCGCCCTCGCCCACTCCCTGGACGGCGCGACCCGCGACACGCCCCTGAACGCCCTCGCGTACACCAAGCGCGAGCCGCTCGGCGTGGTCGCCGCGATCACACCCTTCAACTTCCCGCTCGTCCTGGCCGGCACCAAGATCGCTCCGGCGCTCGCGGCCGGGAACACCGTGGTCCACAAGCCCGCTGACGAGACCCCGCTCAGCGCCCTCTACATGGCCGGGCTGCTGCGGGACGCCGGTGTCCCGGACGGCGTGGTCAACGTCGTCACCGGCTCCGGCCCGGTGGCGGGCGAGGCCCTACTCAGGCACAGCGGCGTCGACAAGATCGCCTTCACCGGTTCCACCGCCGTCGGCCGGCACGCCGCGAGCGTCGCCGGCGAGAACCTCAAGCCGGTCACCATGGAGCTCGGCGGCAACGCGGCCCACATCGTCTTCGAGGACGCCGACCTGGAGAAGGCGGTCGGCGCCGTCATCAAGGGCTTCGTCTTCAACACCGGACAGTTCTGCATGGGCGGCCCGCGGCTGCTGGTCTCCCGCCCGGTGTACAGCACGATGCTCGGCATCCTCGCCGAGGCCGTCCCCGGGGTACCGCTCGGTGACCCCCGGCAGCCCGAGACCGTCGTCGGCCCGATGGCGGGGGAGCGGCACCTCAAGAAGGTCGAGGAGTACGTCGAGCTCGCCCGCAAGGAGGGCGGCCGCATCGTCTGCGGCGGCGAACGCCTCGACCTCGACGGCGGCTACTACTACAAGCCCACCGTGATCGCCGACCTGCCGAACGACTCCCGGGTCGTCCAGGAGGAGGTCTTCGGACCCGTCCTGACCGTGCAGCCCTTCGACTCCGAGGAGGAGGCGGTCCAGCTCGCCAACTCCACACCGTACGGCCTGGCTTCGGGCGTCCAGACCTCGAACCTCGCCCGCGCCCACCGCATCGCCGACCGGCTCCAGGCGGGCATCGTCTGGGTCAACGACTGGGCGATGCTCGACCCGGCCGTCCCGTTCGGCGGGGTCAAGGACTCCGGCTTCGGCCGCGAGTACGGGACCGAGGCGCTCGCCTCGTACACCAGGGTCAAGTCCGTCGTCGTCTCGCTCGACTGAGCGCGCACTCCAGGGAGTTCCCACGATGTCCATCACCACCCGCGCCGCCGTCGTCGAGTCCGGCGGAGCGCCCTTCACCCTCAGTGACGTCCAGCTCGACGAGCCCGGCCCGCACGAGGCGGTCGTCCGCATGGTGGCGGCCGGTCTGTGTCACACCGACCTCGGCGTGGCGAGCGGCGGTCTGCCCTTCCCGCTGCCCGGCGTACTGGGCCACGAGGGCGCCGGGGTCGTCGAGGCCGTCGGCTCCGGCGTCACCGGGGTCGCGCCCGGCGACCACGTCGTGCTGTCCTTCACCTCCTGCGGCGACTGCCCCAACTGCCGGGACGGCCACCCCGCGTACTGCGCAACCTGGCTGCCGATGAACCTCATCGGGGGCCGCCGGGCCGACGGCAGCAGCACCATCAGCCGTGCCGGGGAGCCGCTCGGCGGGCACTTCTTCGGCCAGTCCTCGTTCGCCGAGCGGGCCCTGGTGGACGAGCGCAGCCTCGTCAAGGTCGACGCGGACGTACCGCTGGAGTCGATCGCCCCGCTGGGCTGCGGCGTACAGACCGGCGTCGGCGCCGTGTGGAACGTGCTGAAGCCGACCCTCGGCTCCACCGTGGTCGTGCTCGGCGCCGGTGCCGTCGGCCTCTCGGCGGTCATGGCCGCCGCCCTCACCCCCGCCACCACGATCGTCGCCGTCGACCGCGTCGCCGAACGCCTGTCGCTGGCCAAGGAGTTGGGGGCCACCCACACCGTCAACGCGGGCGAGACCGACCTCGCCGAGGCACTCGCCGAGATCACCGGCGGCCAGGGCGCCGACGGCGTCGTCGAGACCACCGGCAACGTCGGCGTCCTGCGCCAGGGCGTCGACGCGCTCGCCGCCCGCGGCACCCTTGTCATCGTCGGCGCCCCGCCGTTCGGCAGCGAGGTCGCCCTGGACGTGAACGGGATGCTCGGCGGCAAGCGGGTCGTCGGCCTCACCCTCGGCGACGCCGAGACGCAGACCTTCATCCCCGCCCTGGTCAAGCTGGTGAAGGAAGGGCGGCTCCCGCTGCACCGCCTGATCAGCACCTATCCGTTCGCGGACATCGACCAGGCGGTACGGGACATGGGCGCGGGCAAGGCGATCAAGCCCGTGCTCACGTTCTGACCCTGACTCCCTGGCTCAGTCGACCGTGAGGACCAGCTTTCCCGTGGTCCGGCCGGTGTCGCCCAGCGCATGCGCCTCGGCGGCATCGGCCAGCGGGAAGGCGCGTGCGATCGTGGCCCTCAGCTTCCCCTGCTCCACGAGGTCCGCGATCGCGCGCATCCCGGCCCGGTCGGCGTCCACGAGCATCCTCAGGGCCCGTACGCCGAGCCGCTCGGCCTCCTCGTAGAGGTCGTCCGACCCGACCGGCAGGATCGACACCACGAGCCCGCCCGGCCGCAGCACGCGCAGCGACTTCAGGGAGGTCTCGCCGCCGAGCGTGTCGAGTACGACGTCGACGTCCTTCACGGCCTCGGCGAAGTCCGTCTCCCGGTAGTCGATCGCCTCGTCCACGCCGATCCCGCGCAGGAAGTCGTGCTTGCCCGCGCTGGCCGTGCCGATCACGTACGCGCCGCGCGCCTTGGCGATCTGCACCGCCACGTGGCCGACTCCGCCGGCCGCCGCGTGGATCAGCACCCGCTGCCCCGGCTGGAGATCCGCGTTCTCCACCAGGGCCTGCCACGCCGTCAGGGACACCAGCGGCAGCGCGCCCGCCTGGGTGTGGTCGATGACGGACGGCTTGTGGGTGAGGGCGCGGACCGGGGCGATGGCGTACTCGGCGTGCGCGCCGTGGCCGAAGGGGTACGGCAGCATGCCGAACACCTCGTCGCCGGGCTTGAAGGTGGCGACCCCGATGCCGACCGCCTCCACCACACCGGAGACGTCCCAGCCGAGCACGAAGGGCGGCTCGCCGAGGAAGCCGCCGGTCGCCCGGTGCTTCCAGTCGGTGGGGTTGAGGCCGGCGGCGCGGACCCTGACCAGTACCTGGTTGGGGCGCGGGCGCGGGCGCTCCACCTCCACCTGCTTCAGGACCTCGGGACCGCCGAGGACGTCCTGGCTGATCGCTCGCATCGTGTTCACA
This sequence comes from Streptomyces sp. a15, assembly GCF_059026085.1. NCBI lineage: Bacteria > Bacillati > Actinomycetota > Actinomycetes > Kitasatosporales > Streptomycetaceae > Streptomyces > Streptomyces sp. A15. The sequence goes on from NZ_JBWLKM010000071.1 coordinate 18,504, forward strand.
GTGCTCATGGTGAAACAGCCTGCCGGGAGCCGCCCGTCCGGGAAATGGCACGATTGCCAACCTTCGATAGAATCGTGCCATGACGCATCTGGAGCGGGACGAAGGGGCCGAGCGGGTCGAGCGGGTCGTGGTGCTGGCCCTGGACGGTGTGTACCCCTTCGAGCTGGGCATCCCGAGCCGGATCTTCGGCGCGGCCGACGGCCGGTACGAGGTGCTGACCTGCAGCGTCGACGGCCGCCCGGTGCGCAGCAACGCGGACTTCACCATCGGCGTCGAACACGGCCCCGAGATCCTCGCCACGGCCGACACCGTGGTGATCGCCCCCGTCGCGCCCAACTGGGTGACCGCTGACCTCCCGGACGAGGTGGTGGCCGCCCTCGCCCTCATCGGCCACGACGCGCGGATCGTCTCCATCTGCACGGCCGCGTTCGTCCTCGCCGCGGCCGGGCTGCTCGACGGCCGCAGGGCCACGACCCACTGGCAGCTGGCCGACCACTTCCGGCGCAGGTACCCGCACATCGCCCTCGACCCCGACGTGCTCTTCGTCGACGACGGCCGGATCCTCACCTCGGCCGGAGCCGCCTCCGGCGTGGACGTCTGCCTGCACCTGGTCCGCCGGGACCACGGCAGCGAACTGGCCAACACGGTCGCCCGCCGCTGCGTGGTCCCGCCGTTCCGGGACGGCGGCCAGGCCCAGTACATCGAACATCCGGTCCCGGAACAGGGCGCCGCGAGTACCGCCGCGACCCGCGCCTGGGCCCTGGAGCGTCTCGGCGACCCCCTGACCCTGGCCGACCTCGCCGGCCACGCCCGGATGAGCCTGCGCACCTTCGCCCGCCGCTTCAACGAGGAGGTCGGCCTCAGCCCCGGCCGCTGGCTCATCCAGCAGCGCCTGTCCCGTGCCCGCCACCTGCTGGAGGCCACCGACCTGTCCGTGGACCAGATCGCCGGACAGGTCGGCTTCGCCACGGGCGCCTCCCTGCGCCAGCACCTGCACGCCTCCATCGGTGTCTCGCCCCAGGCGTACCGGCGGACGTTCCAGACGGCGGCGCGCTGAACGTTCCGTACCGCTGCCGCGTCGGAGATCAGGAGCAACGGCGGACGGACAGGGGTGGGGATGCGCGCAAGGCTGGTGGCAGTGGCTGTACTGGCGGCGACGGCGGCGATGGGGTGCGGTGCCGAGAAGGACGTGGTCGTCGAGGGGACAGCCCCGGCCACGCCCTATGGCGGCCCGCTGTACGTGCCCACACGGGACCTGGACGAGGACAGCGAGGAAGCCGCCCTCGACGAGTCGGGCGCGGCAGGACGGGCGCTGGAGTGCGACGGCGAGGCCTACTCGGGCGGCCAGGGTGAGACGTGGGGCAAGGGGGACGGCGGTTCGACACCCGAGGAGGGGCTGAAGCTGTACTTCGACATCGAGCAGCCGGAGATACCCCGGTCCGGCTACCGCCTGGAGCGCACGGAAGGCGACCGCGCGCTCTTCTCCTTCGACGTGAAGGGCAGGACCAAGGTCGCGGTCGTCGTCGCGAAGGACCAGAAGCACCGGCCGGGTTGGGGCCCGGAGACGAGCGCCTCCTGCGACCCGGCCGAACTCCCGGCGAGTTTCACCGACTCCGAGGAATTCGAGATCTGGACCGACCGGCAGGGGCGCCGGCTCCCGACCACCACCATCAGCAGCCACGCCGGCCCGGAACACTGCGACTGGCAGAGCGCGCACTTCCTGTCCCTGGGCCGGGGCGAGGACCGGCGGCAGTACGTCCGCGATCCCGAGTCGGTGTTCGAGAGCGACGCGCTGACCACCCCGTACCACGGGGACGTCCGTATGCCCGATGGCGCCCGCGACACCGGATACCGCCTGGGTGACCAGGAGTTGTGGCTCACGGACGATCGGTCCGTCGCCTACGTCCGCACATCCGACGGCGTGGAGGCCTGGCCCGTCACGAAGCGGATGGTGGGGTGTAAGTGACCGCTCACCTGCTGGCGTGCAGGGCGACCAGCAACTGCCAGACCTGGTCGGCGATGTCCCGGGCGTCTGCTTCGAGGAGCCCGTGCAGCCAGTCGGCCAGGACACCGGCGAAGGTGGCGGCGACGGCCGAGGCGACCAGCGGGGCGTCGGCCGCGCCCGCGAGTTCGCGCTCGCGCAGGCTGTAGGCGCGCAGGTCCCGGTGCAGCACCCGGCCCAGAGGGCCACCGCCACCCGGGGTCAGCAGCGTGCGGTACAGCGCGGCGCGCGGAGCGAGCGAGTCGAAGAACTCGGCCAGCGCGGGCGGCGCGTGCACCGGGTCGGGCCGGCCGCGCCAGGCGTGCAGGGCGTCCACGGCCTCCCGTACGACGTCCGCGCAGGCGTCGACGGCCAGCGCCTCCAGGCCGTCGTAGTGGACGTAGAACGTGGCCCGCCCGACCCCGGCCCGGCGCACCAGCGCGGCCACGCCGACCTCCTCCAAGGGGCGGTCGGCGCACTCGTCGAGGAGGGCCTGCCGCAGCCGCGCCCGGGTGCGCGCGGTCCGCGGGTCCTGCGGGGTGTCCCGGCTCACCGGGCGAGCAGGACGGCGCCCAGGGCGAGCGCGCCCGGCAGGGCCTGCGCGAATAGGATGCGCCGGTTCGCGGTGACCGAGCCGAACACACCGGCGACCACCACACACCCCAGGAAGAACACCTGCGCACGGAACCCGGTGGGATCCGAGGCGACCAGCCCCCACACCAGCCCCGCCGCGAGAAACCCGTTGTAGAGCCCCTGGTTGGCGGCCATCGGCGCGGTCGCCGCGGCCATCTCCCGATCGAACCCGTGCAGCGCCCTGCCGGGCTTCTTCTGCCACAGGAACACCTCCAGCACGAGGATGTACGCATGCAACGCGGCCACCAGGCCGACCAGCACGTTCGCCAGGATCTCCATGTGCTGCCTCTGTTTCATGGACGGGTGTCCACTATAGCTGGACAGTCGTCCATGAAATATCGGGACTCCACAGGTGCGTAAAGGGATTTGTCGATGTGGGGGTTCCTGTTTCGGAGAGTGACGGAACCCTCACCTCCGCCGGGTGGTCGAGGTTGATCCTTTCGGGTTCAAACCCGATAAGCTCCCGACCGGCGCTGCGAGTTGACGCGATCTGACCGGTCGTCGCGCGGTGCGTACGCATGAGCGCGGTCCCCTTTGACCACCCCCTGAACACTCCCTCAACCCCCCTCTGTTCGATCGTGTTGCTTCGAAGGATGCAGATGGAACTCGCCACTCCGCCGTCGGCGGCGCGGGCCCCTGTCGCCTGGTACAGCTGGTGGCTCATGCCGCTGGCCTTAGGAGGCGGGACGGTTGCCGCCACGTTCATGAGCGCGGAGCGAATAACCGCCGTCGTCGCGGGCGCCGCCGCGACGGCAGCCGGCGTCATGTGTGTTCGCCTCCTGCTCCGCACCCGCGGCCAACTGCGCCGGGCGGAGGGCTCCTTCCGTACCTCGCAGGCCGAGCACTCCCAGCAGTGGCAGCAGCACGTCGCGGGCCTGGAGCGGAAGTTCTCCGCCGAACGCGCCTCGCAGGAAGCCCAGTTCGCCGACCAGGCAGTCGCCTACGACGTGCAACTGGCCGAGCTGTCCCGGACGTACGAGGAACGGATCGCCGAGCAGACCGCCGCGTACGAGGCACGGCTCGCCGACCAGGCCATGTCCTACGAGGCGCAGCTCGCCGACCAGGCCGAGGTCTGGAAGGAGCAGCTGACGCACCAGCAGGACGCGGTCGCCCGCCTCGCCGGTGAGCAGCTGCCCAACGCGCTGAAGCGGCTGCGTGCCGGCGAGGCCGTCGACGACCTGCTGCCCACCGCCAACCAGTGCGCGAAGGTCGACGCCGACCTCCAGGCCGAACTCCGCAAGATCCTCAGGACCGCACTGATCGGCGTCGAGGAGGAGTTCAACCGCTCGACCTCCGCCGAGCAGGCCGTCATCAGCATCGGCAACCGCATCCACGTGCTGACCAGCAAGCTCCGCGGTCGGCTGCACGAGATGCAGGGCGAGCACGGCCGGCTGCCGGCCGTCGCCCGCGGCCTGATGGAGCTCGATCAGGAGATCGGCCCCGCCGACTGCCTCGCCGCCAGTATCGGCGTGCTCGGCGGCTCGGACCGGCCCGGCCGGCAGTGGCAGGAGCCGCAGCGGCTGCTGAGCGTGGTGCGCGGCGGCATCGGCCGGATCAAGGACTTCCACCGCGTCCAGGTGCGCCACCTGCCCGAACTCGGCGTCGACGGCGGTCTGGTCGACCACCTCACGCTGATCTTCGCCCACCTGCTGGACAACGCGGCCCGCTACTCGCCGCCCACCGAGCCGGTGCTCGTCTCCGGCAAAGAGGTCCCCAACGGCGTCGGTATCGAGATCCAGGACTCCGGCAAGGGCCTGAGCGAGGAGAAGAAGCGCGACGCCGAGAACGCCCTCGCGGGCAGTGCGGCCGGACCGGGCCTCGGTGGCGTTTCGGAGGACGCCAACCTCGGCCTGCGGGTCGTCGGCTCCCTCGCGCGCCGCTACGGCATCCGCGTCACCTTCGCGGACTCGCCCTGGCTCGGCACCTCGGTCGTGGTCGTGGTCCCGCACACGTACTTCAGCCCGCTGCCCGCGGCCGTCCCCGCACCCCCGGCCCCGGTCGCCCAGTCCGCCACGGCGGCCCCCGCCCATGCCCCGGCCACCGCCGAGTCCGCGGCGCGGGAGACCGACGCCGCGGACACCACGCCCGGCGGACTGCCCAAGCGCAGGAGCAAGCGGAACGAAGCGGCGCGACCCCAGCCGGCCGAGCGGGCCGAGCGGGCCGAGGAGACCGGCGTCCTGGCCGTCCCGCCCGACGCGTCCTTCACCGGCCTGGCCGCCTTCGCCACCGCCGGGCGCGAGCCCATCGAGGCGGACGACGGAGCGGCCGACGGCCCCGCGTCCGCAGAGCACCGCACTGAAGAGAGCGACTAGTCCACATGACGCAACATGGAACCGACGTGAGCTGGGCGCTGCGCGATCTGGTGGAATCCATTCCGGAGATCCGCTTCGCCCTCGTGGCCTCCAGCGACGGCAAGGCAATCACCTCGTTCGGTGCCGAAGACCCCGACGACGTGGACCGTTTCGCGGCCGTGGTGGCCGGCCTGCAGGCGCTGGCCCATCCGGTCGCCGAGCAGTTCCCCACGTACGCGGGGCAACTGCGGCTGGCGATGATCGAGGTCGACGGCGGCCATCTCTTCGTCGTACGCGCGGGTGTGGAGACGTACCTCGGCGTCCTCGCCAGAGAAGGCCTCGACCAGGGGCTGCTCGGACATCAGATGAGGGATCTGGCCCGCCGGATGGGTGAGCTCCTCGGCACCACTGTGCGCCTGGAGGAGCACTCTGGATGAGTGCTCCCCGCCGGCCCACGGAACCTCCCCCAAGGTCTCGGCTTCGCTCGGGCAGGGGGGACCCCCAAGGTCTCGAGCGCTACTACGTCCTGACCGGAGGACGTAGTGGACCGGGCGGTTCGGCGTCGAGTCTCGACGTGGCGAGCCTGATCGTCGCCCGCACCGCCCCCGTACCGGGTATGCAGCACGAGCACGAGGAGATCCTGCGGCGCTGTCGCGATCCGCTGTCGGTGGCCGAACTCGGCGCCCATCTCGGACTGCCCTTCAACATTCTCGCGGTGCTGCTGGCGGATCTGCTCGAGGCAGGCCGCGTCGAAGCCCGTGACCCCATCCCGGCGCACGACGCCGGTCGCGGGCCGGACCTCGCGCTCCTTGAGGAGGTACTCAGTGGACTTCAACGGCTTTGACCATCCCGGCGGACCGGACAGCGGGGGCACCCGCTCGGCGAAGGTGATGATCGCCGGCGGGTTCGGCACCGGGAAGATCACGATGGTCCGTTCGGTCAGCGACATCAAGCCGCTGACCACCGAGGAGACCCTCACCCAGGCCGGCGTCGGCGTCGACCGCCTCATCGGCGTGACCGACAAGACCGAGACCACGGTCAGCCTGGACTTCGGCAAGATCGGCATCAGCGAGCAGCTGGTGCTCTACCTGTTCGGCACGCCCGGCCAGGAGCGCTTCTGGTTCCTGTGGAACGGCCTGTGCAAGGGCGCGCTCGGCGCGGACGTCCTGGTGGACACCCGCCGGCTCGCCTCCAGCTTCCGGGCGATCGAGGAGATGGAGCGGCAGAACGTCCCCTTCGTGGTCGCCCTGAACGTCTTCCCCGACTCCAGGGACCACCCGGTCGACGAGATCCGCGACGCCCTGGACATCCCCCCGCACATCCCGGTCGTGGCCTGCGACGCCCGCGACCGGGCCTCCAGCCGTGACGTACTCGTCGCCCTGACAGGTCACCTGATGGAACCGTCCGCCGTGGCACTGGAGCTCCGATGACTGACCAGACCCCGAACGGTCCCGACGCCCCGGGCGGCTGCCCCGTCGCCCACGGCGGGGCCGATACCGCCCGGCTGTACGGTCCGGAGGCGGCGACCGACCCGCACGGCATCTACGAGCGGCTGCGCAAGGAGCACGGTTCGGTGGCCCCGGTTCTGCTGGAGGGCGACGTGCCCGCCTGGCTGGTCCTGGGCTACCGGGACAACCGGCGGGTGCTGGACAACCCCCGCCAGTTCAGCCGGGACGCCCGGATCTGGCGGGACTGGCAGGCCGGCCGCGTCGAGGCGACCTCGCCGCTGGTGCCGATGCTCGCCTGGCGCCCCGACTGTGTCTCCCAGGACGGCGAGCCTCATCGCAGGCTGCGCGGAGCCGTCACGGACGGGCTGCTGGCCGCGTCCGCTCGCGGGGTGCGCCGCCATGCCACGCACTTCGCGAACCAGCAGATCGACGCGTTCGCGGACGCCGGACAGGCCGACCTGGTGGCGGACTACGCCGAGTACCTGCCGATGCTCGTTCTCACCCGCATCCTCGGGCTGCCAGCGGCGGAGGGCCGCAGCCTGGTCGAGTCCTGCGCCCAGGTCCTCAAGGGCGGCGAGGGGGCACTCGCCCACAACGACCGCATCGTCCACATCCTCGGCGAACTCGCCGAACGCAGGCGGGTCGAGCCGGGCTCGGACTTCACGACCGCCCTGCTCGAGCACCCCGCCGGCCTCGACCCGGACGAAGTCGTCAGCCATCTGCGTCTGGTGCTGATCGCCGCGCACACCACGACCAGCAACCTGCTGGCCCGCGTGCTGCAACTCGTCCTCACCGACGACTCCCGGCTCGTCGGCCTGGTCAGCGGTCAGCTGAACATCTCCGCCGTGGTGGAGGAGGTCATGTGGAACGCACCGCCGCTGGCGGTCCTGCCGGGGCGCTTCGCCGCCACCGACCTCGAACTCGGCGGACACCTCATCAAGGAGGGCGACCTCCTCGTCCTCGGGCTCGCGCCGGGCAACGCCGACCCGGAGGTCCGGCCCGACCCGGAGGTCTCCGTCCAGGGCAACCAGTCGCATCTCGCGTTCAGCGCGGGCCCGCACGAGTGCCCCGGGCAGAACATCGGCCAGTCCATCGTCGAGATCGGCGTGGACATCCTGCTGCACCGGCTGCCGGGTCTGCGGCTGGCCGTATCACCTGAGGAGCTCAGCTCGACCGCCTCCACCTGGGAGTCCCGGCTGGACAGCCTGCCGGTCGAGTTCCCCGTGTAGTGCCCGCGTCCCCGCTGCCCGGTCGGAGCACCGACCGGGCAGCGCTGTCCCGTCACACGGCCGGCAGGTCGTCCACCGAGCCCTGTCCGGCCAGTTCGGCGGCGGCCGCCGGGCCCTCCTTGGCCGCCGAGTAGCGGCCCGACACCAGCGCCCACTCGTAGTTGCCGTTGATCCAGTGCTGGACGGCCTCCACGCCGCTGCGCACCCGGGCCCGCTCGTCCTCGTCGAGAGCGAGTTCGTCGCACATCCGCGGGACGCGGGCCTCCAGTTCCAGGTACTCGTCGAGGCAGGCGGTCGTCATGCGGTACGCCTCGGCGGCCGCCTCCTCCCAGGAGCACCCCCGCTTCCGGTGCAGCACGGCGATCAGGTTGTGGCCGTCGCCCCGGCGCTTCTCGCGTTCGAAGGAGTGGATGTCGTTCATGAACCCGATGGTGTCCGCGGCCAGATCGCGCATCCGCTCCATCAGCGGATGCGCCATCGCCTGCGACGGCACCTCGAAGCCATGGCTGCGCTCGCCCGCGTCGATGCTGTGGTGGATGCCGACCGTACGGCGGCGGAACTCGGCGTACTCGGCCAGCCCCAGCGTTCCGGCGAGGCCACGGGCCGCCAGGTCGACCTCCTCGCAGTGCGCCACCAAGAAGCGCCCCCAGGAGGCGGCGAACCGGGTCCGCCAGGTCAGGGACATGCCATCGGAGAGATGGTTCCAGACCTCCGCCCAGGCCAGGGCGATGGGGCAGACCACCCGGGGGCGGATTCCGGCCGGCCGCAGCGGGGTGACGATGAGCTCGCGCGCGACCTCGGCTATACGGTCCGCGCGGTCCGGTCGGTTCGTGTCGAACTGGTCGTCGAAGAGGAGGCCAGTGAGAACCAGTTCATCAGGACGACCATGTCGTCCGCCGTGGCGTGCGGATAGGTGCGGGCGGCGGCCTGGGGGAGGTCCCAGGACTTGTACTCCTCGAACCCGGCCAGGCTGCGTATCAGCCCCATGTCCCAGATCCAGCGAAGATGGCGTGCCCGGGCGTACTCCAGGTGTTCGCTGACGGGGGTGTCGAAGGGGAGATCGAACCGGACGTCCTGAGGCATGTGCTTCTTTTCGGGCGACGTGACGCAGAGAAATGATCTACGCCTGGTCCTGGCCCGTGATCTCCGTTACTGCTCCAGCCAGTTGAGCTCCGACGGCCGACTGAATCGGCCCGGCAGGGATATCCGGTAGGTACAGGGCGGCGGAACACCTCCGTTCCGCGCCCGCCCCGGACCCTCGGAGGAGACATGGCACTGGTCAAAACGGGCGTGATCGTGCTCGACTGCGCCGAGCCCGAGAAGCTCGCCGTCTTCTACAAGGAACTGCTGGGCGCCGAGCAGACGCACGAGAGTGCGAACCGGGTCGAGATCAGGGGCGCCGACGGGATCCGCATGGCCTTCCGCCGCGACGTGAACGCCACGCCGCCGAGCTGGCCCCGGCCCGAGAACGCCCTCCAGGCCCACCTCGACTTCGTGGTCGAGGACATGGACGAGGCGGAACGCAGGGTGGTCGGCCTCGGCGGGCGGCCCCTGGAGACGAAGGACGCGGGCGGACCGTACGAGGAACGCGGTTACGCCGACCCGGCCGGCCACTCCTTCACACTGCGCCTCGTGCCGTCGACTGCTCCGAAGCAAGGCTGAACTCCGTCGGCCGCGTCCGAGCCGAAGTAGGGCTGAACTCCGTCGGCCGCGTCTGTGCCGAAGTAGGGCTGAGCCCGGCTGGGTGTGTCTGTGCCGAAGTGGGGTTGAGCCCTGCTGGGTGTGTCCGTGCCGCAGGGCTGAGTTCCGCCGGTGTGTCCGTGCCGCAGGCCTGAGTTCCGCCGGGTGTATCCGTGCCGCAGGGCTGAGCCCCGCTGGCCGCGTCCGCCCCCGAAGCAGGGCTGAGCCCCGCCGGGCGCGTTGGCGCCCGAGCGGGGC